>JBDHCH010000211.1:0-6888 GCA_039592115.1 Gemmatimonadota bacterium
TCTCCCATCCCCCCCTCGCCCAACAACTCCAGGAGCTTGTAAGGCCCGATCCGATCCTGTCGGTCGGATCCGTCTGCGGTGGAGTCCGTCATCCGGGATGGCTCCGGCAAGGGGATTCCGCCCATTCCCGCCCATTCAGCCACCAGATGACACAATGCCGTGCGTGTATGACGGGTGCAAGGAGTCCCGCCAGACTTGAGAACATGCCGTTCCCTCCGGAGATTAGCGGATCGGCGTGCTTCTCCGCGGCAGCGGCTCCGTTACTCCTCCGACCTCCACCTGACGAGGCTTCATGGCCAGACCTGAACCGGATCCCGTTCTCTCCCCCTTCCGGGGTATCCTTCGGGCTCTTGGAGAGGTGGTGCTCCCGGGACCGAACGCTCTGGATCAGGCAGGGTGGGAGGAGGCCGAAGCCATCATGGAGGCGGCCGTGGCCCCGAGGCCGCCGTCGGTGAAGAAGCAGCTCCGCCTGTTTCTTCGCCTCCTGAACGTCCTTCCCCTCCTCACCACCGGAAGGACTCTCGGGCGGCTCCCCGAGAAGAAGAGAGCCTCCTTCCTGGCCAGCCTGCAGCGGTCCAGGCTGGCGCCCCTGAGGCGGGGTCTATGGGGCGTCCGCACCCTCCTTTTCATGGGCTACTACAATCAGGAAGCGGTTCGGAACGAGATCGGATATCGGGCCGAGCCCGGGGGTTGGGCAGTTCGCTCCGGGGAGGGCGTCTCATGAAGACGGTGATCGCAGATGTGGTCATCGTCGGCTCGGGGGCCGGTGGTGGCACGGTGGCGAAGGAGTTGGCTCCCGCGGCGAAGCAGGGAAAACGGGTACTCGTCCTGGAGCGGGGTCCCAGATTCCAGGACCAGGAGTTAAACGGTCGAGAGACGGAGATGGCCGACGCCCTCTACCTGGACGCAGGTGGGTTCCTGACCGCCGACGGCGCAATGACACTGGCCGTGGGCCAAGCCTATGGGGGCTCCACGGTGGTGTACACGGGCACCTCCCTCCACGCTCCCGGACGGGTCATCGAGGAATGGAACGTCCCGGGCCTGGACCACGCCGACATTCTGAAGCGATCCAGGAAGTACGCCGAGGAAAACAACGTCCATTCCCTTCCGGCAGAGGAGCTCAACGACAACAACAACCTCTTCGTGACAGGGGCACGGGCCGCCGGTTTCACGCCGGAACAGTTCCCCGTCAACGTGAAGGGGTGTCGGGGCTCCAGCCTCTGCAACCTGGGGTGTCCGAATGGCGCGAAGCAGGGCACCCACAAGGTCCAACTCCCCCTGGCGGAGGCCGCGGGGGTGGAGGTGGTGACCCGGGCGGATGTGGTCGGCATCGGCGACCGGATGGTCCGGGTCAGGATCAGGCCTAAACCGGACGATGGTTTGGGAGAGCCCTCCGAATGGGAGCCGGGAGAGTACACCGTGAAAACCGACGGTGTGGTCCTGGCTGGCGGAGTGCTGGGCACCTCACCACTTCTTCTCCACAGCGGGTTCGGCTCGCGACTGCCACGGCTCGGGCACGGCTTCACCTGTCATCCGGCGTTCATCCTGGTGGGCGAGCACCCTGCACCCATCACCAACGACGTCGGGCATCCCAAGAGCTTTTTCGTGGACCGGGCAGTAGAGGAGCGGTTCGTTCTCGAGACGTGCATGTATTTCCCCTTCGTCACCGCCAAGAACCTGACGGGATTCGGGCCCGACCACGCCCGGTTCATGGGTGCCTTCCCTCGGCTGCAAATGATCCTGGTCCTGGCTTGTGACAAAGCGATCCCACAGAACCGAGTCGCCGCGGATCGGTCCGGAGCGCCGGTCGTGCACTACACCTTCACGCCCCCGGTCGTGGATGCCCTGACAGCCGCAACCCGGGCGGCCGCCCGGATCTTCATGGCCGCCGGGGCTGATCGGATCCACGCACCTCTCGCGGACCCTCCGGTGCTGGAGCGAGGGGAGGCGGAGCACATCGACGAGCGGATCCACTCCCGACACTTCCTGCCCGGAACCGTTTCGGTGTCCGCCGCGCACCTCATGGGCGGAGGGGGGATGGGACGCTCCGGTCAGGACTCGGTAACGGACGCCTGGGGCCGGGTCCACGGTCATCCCTGGCTCCGGATCGCCGATGCCAGCCTCTTCCCCGATTCGCTGGAGATCAACCCCTACCTGACCATCATGGCCCTGGCCGACCGGGTGGCGGAGGGGATCCTGGAGGAAGTGACATGAAGCGCACGGGAGCGTCCCTGGTGGTCCAGGCCCTGGAGGACGAGGGGGTCCGATTCACCTTCGGGATTCCGGGGACCCACAATATCGAGCTCTACGATGCCCTGGCGGCTTCCGAAGGGGTGCGGCCGGTCCTGGTCACATCAGAGCAGAGCGCGTCGTTCATGGCGGACGGGCTGTGGCGGGCCTCAGGGTCGCTCGGGTGCGTGAACCTGGTGCCCGGCGCTGGACTCACCCACGCCCTCTCGGGGATCGCCGAAGCGTACATGGACAACGTCCCGCTCCTGGTTCTGGGGTGTGGCATCCGGCGGGACTCGGGGAGGGCTTACCAGCTCCACGACGTCGACCAGCAAGCCCTGGTGCGACCGGTCGCGAAGGCTACATACCTGGTGGAGAGGACCGCCGACCTCTACCGGACCATCCGTGAGGCATGCCAGCTGGCCCGAGGGGGGGTCCCCGGACCCGTTTTCGTGGAGGTTCCGGCAAACCTCTACATGATCGCAGAGGAGGTAGAGGACCCGGTTCCAGGGGCAGAAGCGCCTGCGCCGGAGTCCGAGGGTACCACCGAGGCGTTGGATGTCTCGGCCGCCGCCGAGCTCCTGGCCAACAGCAACCGCCCCCTCCTCTACCTGGGCGCCGGCGCGTCGGGGGCCGCCTCCAGGTTGGTACGGCTGGCCGAGCTACTGGAAGCACCCGTCTCCACCACCTTCCAGGGGAAGGGAGTGTTCCCCGAAACCCATGATCTATTCCTGTGGAATGGTTTCGGGGACGCGGCCCCTCGGTTCGTACGGAAGGTCGCGGCCTCCTGCGACGCCGTCCTGGCGGTGGGCTGCCGTTTCAGCGAGGTGGGGACCGGGAGCTACGGACTTCACCTCCCCGGGCCCATGGTCCACGCGGACCTCGATCCCGAGGTGTTCAACCGGAACTACCCTGCCGAAATCACCGTCCTGGCCGACGCCGGGGCGTTCGTCGATGCCCTCATCGGGTCCCTCGAGTCCGCCATCCCCGGTTCCAGCCCCCGGGGTCCTGACGAATCCCTCCGAGCCGAGATCCAGGAGGGCCACCAGAAGGTCTGGGATGGGTGGCTGAAGGAAGGAGGATCGGAGAGGGTCTCTCCGCCCCGGCTCCTGCGGGCCCTTCAGGAACATCTGGGGCCCGAGGCAGTGTTCGCCACCGACAGCGGAAACGGGACCTTCCTGGCTGCGGAGTGCCTTCGGCTGGACCGTCCAGGGAGGTTCTTGGCCCCGGTGGACTTTTCCTGCATGGGCTACTCCGTTCCGGCGGCCATGGGCGCAAAGCTCGGGAACCCCGACGCCCCGGTGGTGGCTCTGGCCGGAGACGGCGCCTTCCTCATGACGGGCTTGGAGATGCTCTCCGCCGCCCGGGACGGGACGGGCATCATAGTCCTGGTTCTCCGAGACCGGGAACTGGCCCAGATCGCGCAATTCCAGGAGACGGCCCTGAGCCGGAAGGTGAGCAGCGGGGTGGCGGATTATGACCTGGAAGCCCTGGCCCGGGGCATGGGAGTGGAGTTCCGGGCCCTCTCATCCAATGAGGGCATCTCCGAGGTGGTGCAGGAGGCGGCGGCCATCGCGGCAACCAGCCGGCCGGTGCTCGTGGAAGTGGAGATCGACTACTCGGGGAAGACCTTTTTCACCCGGGGCGTGGTGAAAACCAATCTCCTTCGGTTGCCCCTGAAGGATCAGGTCAGGTTCATCGGGAGAGCCTTGAAGCGGAAGGTCACCGGATGAGGGGGATGGATCGGTCAATCCACCTCCCAATCCAGGGACCCCTTGAGCGACACGTCGACATGCTCGTCGAATAGCCGCTCGACGTGCTGGCGGGTGTTGCGGTCACCGCTGCGGAAGATGAAGCAGATCGAGCCCTTCTCCGGCCGCTTCGTCTCGCTGAGCACCCGGTAGTGGTGCTCAGCCAGTGCGGCCCGATAGGCGTCCGCGGATTCTGCGAATCGTTCCGGAGGCACGCCACGCACATCGACGAGGTAGGTGATCCGGGCCTCCAGAATGAAAGTGAGGACGAAATCAAAGGCCGTCGCGAGCACCGCCACGTGGGGCAGATCAAGGCCGCAGGTGAGCCCGATGAGGGTGACGAAGATCACCTGGCCGGTCGGTTGTGCCGACCGCATCACGGTCCGGAACCGGATCAACCCGCCAATGCCGAAAAGCACGAAGCCCACGACCATACCGTACTTCACCACCAGGATGCCGATCAGTGAGCCGATGACGGCATACACGATGGAGACCTTCGGGGCCTCGATCTCCTCCAGCGTGTCGGCTGTACGGATCCGCCGGGGGTGGTAGCCGATGACGGCGGCCAGGGCCGTGGCGAGAACCAGGTTGAGGAACGCGCCGAGGAGGAAATCCCGGTCTGTGAAGCCCAACCATCCCTCGCCGGAAGGGATCGGCGTCGAGGCGAACTCATCCGGAATCTGTGCCCCGGCTGCTGATGCCAGCAACAGCAACCCGATCCCTGTAAGGAGAAACACTAGGATCACGGTGAACCCGGAGGTACGCTCCGGGGAACCGCCACTCATGGACATGTCACAACCTCGAGACTGGGGGAACTGGCCACCCGAGCCACACGGCCGCCATCAGCACAACATGTGGGCTGAAGGGCCACAGTGCGAGCTTCTCGGGGAGGCCGCTTCACCCTACCCGAATCGCTAATGCATTCCGGGCGGCGCAACCCGGCGCATGGTCGCCTGTTCGAAGGCGTAGGCCAGCTCGATCAGCCTCGGCTCGCTGCATGCCATCCCGGTGAAGCTCACGCCGAAGGGACGGGGCTTCGCATCGAACCCTTCCGGCATCGGCGGGCCGCCGGGTTCGAGGAAGCCGAAGGGCACGATCACGGTCGGGTAGCCCGGTCGGGCCGCGATGCCCGCGCTGCTCGACCCTGGGAAGAGAAGCGCGTCCAACTGCAGGTTGGTCATGACCTCGTCGATCCCGTGCTCGCCGTTCAGGCGCAGATCCCGTGCGCGATCCGCCTCGTATTCAGCACGGTCCGCCTCCAGATCGATCTCATCCGATCCGTCGAGCCGAGCCTGACCATACTTGAGGGCGCCGGCATCCTCATGGGCCAGGTTCCACTCGCGTAGCTCCGTCAGCGTTTTGACGGGCGCCGACTCCCCGAGTGTGGAAAGCCAAGCGTTGAAGTCCCGCTTCATCCCGTAGCTGAGCACGCTGCTGCGCCCACTGACGAGCAGGTTGTTCTCGGGATCGGGATCGATCACGCTGGGGATATCGGCCGGATCGACGATGGTCGCCCCCTGTGCTTCGAGGATCTGGATCGCCTCGGCCATCAGTGCCCTTCCCCCATCGGACATCCCCCCCCGGAACCGATCGGTTCCAGGCACCTGAACCGAGTCGTAGTACGAGGCTCGGGGAATGCCGATACGGGCCCCCTGCAGCCCTTCGGCCCTCAGAAACGCCGTGTAGTCCTGGTTTGGCGGGGGCTCACACCGCTGCGTCGCCGCGTCATTCGGATCCGGCTCCCTGCCCTCCAGCGCCCCCAGGAAAATCGCCGCGTCGGTCACCGTGCGCGCCATGGGTCCGGCGATGTCCTGGTCGGCGGTGATCGGGATCACCCCATAGCGGCTCACACGCCCAACGGTGGGCTTGATCGCCGCCAACATGTTCGCGTTGGCCGGCGACAGGATCGACCCAGAGGTCTCGGTGCCGACATTCGCGGCCCAGAAGCTCATGGCGGTGCCAATGCCGGAACTCGATCCACCGGTCCCCATCACTGGGCGGCCGTCGTTTCGGCCCTCCCGGGGTTCACGGCGGGGATCGTAGGGGTTCAGGCCGAAGCCCCCGACGGCGCTGTAGTTCCCAGGCATGCCGGCCCCAATGAAGTTGGCGAGCTCGGTCATCACCGTCTTCGCGAGGATGATGGCCCCAGCCTCCCGGAGGTTCTTGGTCAAGGTGGCCTCATAGGGAGGAACGAATCCCTCGAAGGCCAGGGCGCCTCCGGTGGTCGGCATGTGGGTCGTATGGACATTGTCCTTCAGGGCGACCGGGATGCCATGGAGGGGGCCACGCACGCGCCCCTCGGCCCGCTCCTGGTCGAGTCGGTCCGCCTCCGCGAGGGCGTCGGCGTTGACGGCGATCACCGCGTTCACCCGCTCTTCATAGAGGGCGATGCGCAGAAGGTGGGCCTCGACCAGTTCACGTGAAGTAACCCGTCCGCTCTCCATGGCGCTCTGCATCTCGGGGATCGTAGCCTCGACGACATCGAAGCGCTCCTCGCCGGTCTCGGGCGACGTGCAGGACCCGAGAAACACACCCAGTGCCGCGGCGCTGAGAAGAACCTTGGGGAAATTCCTGGACATGATCATGGGCCAACTCCTTCACAACTGGGTATCGACCGGCTTCGTGAGGTGGCCGGTCGTCTCCATCTCTCCGGATGATGACAGACGCGCAAAGAGGCTTCGGTAGCGGGGCGTTGTCAACTGGAGCCGCTCGCACTGAGGCTTTGTGAACGCTCTCGCTCTGACTCAATGAGTCGCATCCCGGTCGATCCCAGGCCCTACGGATCGAGAGTCTCGGTCAGGAGGGCCCGGGATGTGAGTCTTCGACTATCCTGTCGTGTGGGCACTTACACCCGATCCCCGTCCCCGCTTCCTTTGCCCAACAATTATTGGCCGACAGGCAGCGGGAT
>JBDHCH010000212.1:0-6855 GCA_039592115.1 Gemmatimonadota bacterium
CCGTAGGTGAAGTACGCTCCCTTCATGGTGCACTCCACCAGGTCCCAGAGGGGCTCCGGAATGTACGCCCTGGTCTTGAGCGTGATCCCTCCGGCGCACGGCTTCCACCGGGGAAAGCGGGCCCTGTCCAGGAGGAGCACCCGGACGCCCCTCTCCGCCAGCGTCAGGGCCGTGCGGCAGCCGGCGATACTGGCTCCAACCACCAGGACGTCGTGTTCCGGGTTGGCCCGTTCCGTCATCGAGATCCTCTCCCACGGAGTTGGGGTCCCCTGGGCCGATGAGCTCCTGTCTGATTCTAGAATACGATCGCGGTAGCTTCCAGGTTTTTCTGGGGGGGTGGGAGAGCGGTGACCTCATGCTACAGGGGGCGTCCTCCCTACATCGAGTCACGGCGGCGTTGGACGTCCCGCCCGCCCGAGCCCTGAGGGCTCAGTCATCGACTACGATCCGTACGACAGGACCTCCAACCCAGGTACCCGCATGAAATGGCTTCCGTCACGGGTCACGAGGGGGAGCCCGTGAGCGATGGCCACGGCAGCGATCCAGAGATCGTTGGCGCCGATGAGGAGGCCGTTGTCTCGGAGGTACCGATAGGTCTGACCGTAAATCCAGGCGGCTTTGAGATCCGGTGTCAGGAGGCGGAACCGTTTTACCAGCCTTCCCCAGGCATTCCGCTCACGGAGCCTGGGTCCGCAGGCCATCTCTCCGGCGGTGGTCAAGGCAATGCAGAGTTCTGCGTCCGGGTGGTCCTCCAGGAAGCGGTGGGCGGGTCCTGCCGTGCCCGTCAACACCTCCCGCTCCAGGTCCACGAGGAAGGTGGTCTCGAGGATCAGTGCCCCGCCCATTTATCCTCAGGCGGCTCGTCGATCCTCGAAGCCTCCTCGATGCGATCCAACGCATCGGCCGTCAGGTGGGCTCCGCGCTGCTCGTACTCGGCGAGGAGTTCCCTGGCAGTGATCCCGATCTCTGTCCACTCCGCTCTCATCACCACCTCGGAAAAGGACTCGTCGGGGTTCCGCCGGGCCCGCCTCAGGCGCTCGTATGCTTCCAACTTCAGGGAGATGGTCTTGGTGGCCATGCATGCAATATGCATGGTGCATACACCCCGATCAAGTCTCCTTTCCCGATGAAGGGTCCCTTTTTCAGCGGGGCGATGCGATGGGTGACGGGGCCATAACCTCCAGGCGCGCACGCGGAGCCTTCTGAGAGACCCCGACTCTTTTTCCTTGACAGGCTGGACGCTTTGGTGCGTATTGGGGCGTCAACTTCCACACGCATCTTCGGATGACCTCTCCGGGCAGCCTGGTCCCTCAGGCCATGGTATGTGCCCGGCAATCCGCTGTTCGGATTCGATTGACCCAACCGCAGGAGATCCACCATGCGCCGAACCAACGCCTTTACGCTTTCCTTCGCCTTCTTTTCTTTGCTGGCACTGGCGGCTCAGACCCAGGCTCAGGAGTCCCCCATCGCCGGTGCGTGGATTACCACGAGCTGGGAGGGGTTCGAGGGGGAGCCCCAGCCGGGACTCCTGATTTTCACGGAGACCAACTACAGCATGATGTTCGTCCCCCCTGGAGAAGTTCGTCAGACCTACGAGGGAGAGGAGATGACGGAGGCCGATATGGTGGAAGCCGTCAGGACCCTGGTGGCCAACTCGGGTCGGTACACCTGGGAGGGTAACCAATTCACCACCGAGGGCTACGTGACCCTCAATCCGAACTATATGGCTGCCTGGGGGGAGAACCACTACACCTACACCTTCCGGGTGGAAGGCGACACGCTCCATGTCACCTGGCCCGGGGACTTCGGTCCCACGGAGGGCACTCCCTGGGTTGGAACGTTTCGCAGGGTCGGGTAGGGGGCCGCTGGTCAGGCGGGTGAAAGTCAGCCCTCAGCCGAGGAGGTCACGCCGTCAGGGCCCGTTGCATGGCCTGGGAGACGGTCATGGGTTCGACCGGAAAGTCCCGAAGCGCTGATTCGTCTTGAACGACGGTTGGATTCCGGATGCTCTCGATGAGCTTGCGGCCCACGTCGGCGTAGAGGGGTGTGACGAGCTCCAGCCAGAGGCTCGAGAGCCACGGCGTCAGGACCGGAACCGGGATCATCCACCGGACCAGGTTCCGCTGCGCCGCGTACTCTCTCATCAGGTCTCCGTAGGACATCCGGTCCCGCCCCCCGATTTCATAGATCCGGGAATCATTCCAGGGGGTGTTCCGGGCGGCCAGGAGGTACTCGAGGAGGTCGGCGATGGCGATGGGTTGGGCCTGAACGTCCACCCATTGGGGGGTGACCATCACCGGAAGTCTCTCGGTGAGAGACCGGATCATTTCGAAGGAGAGGCTTCCCTTGCCCAGAACGATGGAGGCTCGGAGCTCTGTGACCCGGACTCCGGACGCCCTGAGGATTGCTCCCACCTCCTGCCGGCTTCGGAGGTGGGGGGAGAGGGTTTCGGACTCGTCTCCCAGGCCTCCCAAGTAGATGACGTGTTGAACGCCCGCGGCACGGGCCGCATCCCCGAAATTCTCCGCAGCTCGACGATCGAATTCCTCGAAACCGTCTCCGGTGCCCATGGAGTGGACCAGGTAGTAGGCCGTGTGCACCCCTTCCAGGGCGCAGGGTAGGGATGCCTTCTCGAGAAGGTCCGCCTCGACCACCTCGGTGTGGGGTGCTACGCGAGGCCGAATCGCGCCGACGTTGCGCGCCATGCAACGCAACTGGACTCCCTCGGCTTCGAGGAGAGGTAGAAGGCGACTACCCACATAGCCTGTGGCCCCGGTCAGGAGCACTCGCTGCTGTTGGCTGTCCATTGCGCTGGAAGTCTCCGCCTAAAGGTCCGCGGAGACCGCTTGGATCCAGGCGATCTCCAACGCGAAGGGGCCTTCCTTCTTATCTCCCAGGAGTAGGCCTATCTGGCGGATGGCCGCCGGATCGAGGGGAGTCGCGCCCCTGGGCACCCGTCCTCTGAAGCTTGGTTGGAAGGCGGAGAACGGGAGAAACACCTCGGTCCACTCACCTGCCTCTGTGGGAAACTCAGCTCGGTAGGCTACCCCGTCGAAGTTCCTGTTTGTCCGAATGCGAAGCTCGTAGCTGCGTCCATCTCCTCGGACCCGAAGCTGGAGACCTGCGAAGCTGCGCAGGTCCAACTCGTCAAAGAGGGCACGGGTGGAAGCGAACCCACCGTTGTTTTCGAGGGAGAGATTCCCTCTGAACGTGGCGGTTCCCCGGTCCGTCAGCTCCAGGGAGCTCTCCGAACGACCGCCCATGACACCGTCGTTGACGATCCTCCACCGCACCCGGTCCGGGAATCGAAAATCGATGACCTCCATGGATTGGCTCTCCTGGGCGAGGGTGGGCGTGGGGCTGACCAGGACCGACGCTGATACCCCAAGAAGTGCCGCAACGACGAGCTTCATGTCTTCCTCCGTGTATAGCGC
Source organism: Gemmatimonadota bacterium (assembly GCA_039592115.1). Classification (GTDB taxonomy): domain Bacteria; phylum Gemmatimonadota; class Gemmatimonadetes; order Longimicrobiales; family Gaopeijiaceae; genus JBDHCH01. The sequence continues at coordinate 3,435 of JBDHCH010000212.1, forward strand.
GTGTCGAGATTCCTGAGCGGTGTCTTCGCTTCTCATGCCTGTAGTATAACTTTTGTATAAGTTTTTGTCCAGGGTTGTCCAAGAAATACCGCGATGGCCGGAGAGGAAGATTCGGGCACTCAGCGGATGAGCAGTGCCTCTACCACGAGGCCAGGGCCGAAGGCCAGGGCCACCAGGGGCCGAGGCGCCGCCTGAAGGCGCATCCGCTGGAGGATGAACAGGATGGTGGCGGACGACATGTTTCCGAACTCCGAGAGGACCTCCCGGGGAACGGCGTTGGCCGACTTCTCGAGGCCCAGTGCGTCCTCGGCGGCCGTGAGAATGCGAGGACCGCCGGGGTGAACGGCCCAGCTGGCGATTTCTTCTTGAGCGAGGCCCATCTCCCCGAGCCATGCGTCCAGCCACGGTTTCAGATGGGCCTGGATGAGATCCGGCACCCGAGCAGAGAGGGTCATGCGGAATCCGTGATCCCCGATTCTCCAGGACATAGCGTCTTCCGAGCGGGGCAGGAGGAATGTGCCATTTGCCGTGACGGTCCAGGCATCTTCCCGGTCTGAGGCGTTCGGGGGCGCGCCGACCAGGGCGGCCGCCCCGTCCCCGAAGATCGCGTTGGCCACCAGGTCATTGGCATCCTCTCCATAGGCCAGGTGGAGGCTGCAGAGCTCCACGGAGCTCACCAGAATCCTGGCTCCGGGGTCCACTCCTGAGAAGGAGGACGCGACGCGGAGGCCGTTCATGGTTCCGTGGCACCCCATGAATCCCACGTGGGTGCGGTGTGCGGATGGGGAAAGGCCCAACCGGTTGATCAGGGCCGCGTCCGGACCCGGGGCGAAGAACCCGGTGCATGAGACCGTCACCAGGTGCGTGATATCCGCTGCCCTCCATCCGGCATCTGAAAGGGCGGCCTGAGCGGCCTCGGCAGCCAGAGGTGGGGCGTCCGCTTCGTACCGGGCCATGCGAGCAGCGGTGGTCGGACCCGGATCCTCCGGGGCCGGGGCCGCATCGAAGAAGGTCTGCCGGTCGGCCAAAGAGCCCGAGCCTCGCTCCAGAATCACGCTGTGGCGTTTCTCGATGCCACTCCTCCGGTAGAGAGCCTTCAGAGTCTTGGCCCGTCGCCCGTGGGCGCCGGCCAAAGCCGGAGCCAATTCGGCGGACTCGGCTTGGAGTAGGGAGTGTTCCGGCACCGCGGTGCCGATGCCGTGGATGATCAAGCTCACGTGGTGCTCTCGAGAACGGAGGGGGGTGGGGATGCCGCTTTGGCGACAAACGGATCGGCGACCAGGGGGAAGTGGTCCAATAGACGGAGCGTCGCTCTCGAGAGTCGGGGCCGATCCAGAGCCCAGGCAATCAACCGGCACACACATTGGGCCCTCCCGACAGTTCGGCGGTAGCTCTCCTCCCACTCCAGGAGGAAATCATTCGTCCACCCCTGCAGGGCCCGACGGGCGATGGGGGCCAGAGTTCGAGCTCCCGAGAGGGCCCAGCTCATCCCCTCGCCGGTGAATGGCTCCACGTACCCCGCCGCGTCTCCAACAGCGAACACTCTCTTCCCGCCCAGACGCTCGGGGTTGTGGGTGAGGCTCGGGGTGCCCTTCCACCCTTCCACCGGCCGCGCCTGTAGGGGAGGAAAGGACGCCTCCCGGAGGAGATGGGCCACCACTTTCCCGGGAGATCGTCCTCTGCCCAGAGCCGAGCGATTCACTGCAGCGGCCACGTTCAGCCGTCCGCATTCGGTCCTGACGAGCCCCGCGTAACCGTCTTCTCCCAGCGCCATATGGATCACACCCTGGGCGAATCCCGGGTGCTCCCCCTCGAAGACCGCGCCAAGGCCCAACTTATCCGAGGGCGCCGTCGGCGAGGGCTCCGCCCCGTCACCGGACTGAGCCAGAGTCGTGCTTCCCAGTCCGTCGGCGGCCACGACCAGCCGGGCCCTGAGCCTGGCCACCCCTCCGGAAAGGTCGACGGTGAGGTGGGCCATCTCCCCGGAAACCGCCTCGAAACGGGTCCGAGAAAGAGGGGAGAAGACCGCTCCTCTGGCCGTGGCTGCGCTCACCAGCGCGTGATCGAGGGCTGCCCGGGATACCGCCAAAGATCCTTTTAGAGAAATGTCGGCTTGCACGGACCAGCCGCGGAGTCGAAGAAGTTCCAGGGGCAGTGCCCCCAATGCGGAGGGGATGTCTCCCAACCCGGCTCCCTGGAGGGCTGCCTGGGCCCCGGGGCTCAGGCATGCTCCACATACTTTCCAGCGGGGAAACTCCGTCCGGTCGAGGAGGACGACACTACATCCCTCCCGGGCGAGCTCGTGGGCGACCATGGCCCCGGCAGGCCCGGCGCCCACCACCGCCACGTCCCAGACGCGCTGTTCCAGTAGGGACGGCTCGACGGTCGGGAAGGGAAAGCCCGCTGTCATGCTCGCCTCCAGGAGAGTGTGAACCTCTGAGGCCAGGTGGAGCTGACCTCCGCGCCCACCAGACCGGCTCGCCGGGCCAGGGCCGCAACTTCGGGGATACGGTAGGAGGCCTGGACGGAGCGCAGCCCATCCACCTGGGCCACCCGTGATCGGGAGAGGACGTTCAGAGTAATCTTCGCCAACCACCAGCCCGAACGGCTCCGCACCAGGTCTTGGAGGAGGAGTGCTCTACCGGCTTCGGCCATGCGGCTCAGGAGGCTGACGACTTCGTCATCCATGAGGTGGTGAAGGAAGAGGGAAGAACAGATCAGATCGAATCCGCCAGGGATGGGGGCCTGGAGGGCATCGAGCTGGAAGAAGGTCACGTCCAGGCCCTCCTCTCGGGCCCGCCGCTCAGCGTGAGCCACGGCCAGTGGATTCACATCACACCCATGGACCTCCAGGGGGACACACTCCCGGAGAGCCCGCCGCTTCAGGGTCCGGGCCACATCGCCGCCCCCGCACGCGACGTCCAGGAGGCGAAGGGGGAGCGGGCTGTTGTGGAGTGCCTCCCGGCCTCCGTCCTGTCGCTGAGCTCCCGCCAGTCGGCGGATCTCCCGCCATATGCGGCTGGCGGTGAGGGAGAGGCGATTCACCATGGCCAGTGCCTTCAGGGCATGAAGATGCTCGGGCGGCTCCAGACCCTCCTCATCCATGAGCTCGCCCTGGAGCACCCGTTCACTCAGGTTGGGCCCCAGCAAGGGCCCGAGGAGCCAGGTCCGTTGTCGAGGGGAACCCCTCAGCTCGGAACGAGGGGTCAACCCAGGCCCATCCAACGGCCGATGCCGTAGCCGGCAGCGGAGACGGCCGCCGAGAGGCAGGTCCCCCAGATCATATCGACCACGACCACGATGTTGGGAAACCCCTTGAACAGTGCCGCGCAGGTCAGGTCGAAGGTGGCGTAGGCAAAGAGTCCCAGGAATCCCCCCAGAAGCACGGTCGTGGAAAGAGAGCCGGCTGAGATGCCCGGGA
>JBDHCH010000213.1:0-18897 GCA_039592115.1 Gemmatimonadota bacterium
GGGTGATCCTCGAAGGTGAGCGGGAGAAGAAGCGGGCCACGCTGGTGAAGGAACTCCTCCTCGGGCAGGTTCGAGAGGGCATCGTAAAGAACATCACCGACTTCGGCGCCTTCATCGACCTCGGTGGTCTCGACGGACTTCTCCACATCACCGACATGTCCTGGGGCCGGGTGGGGCATCCATCCGAAGTCGTTGAGATCGGCAAGAATCTGGATGTGAAGGTCCTCGACGTGGATTGGAACCGTGAGCGGATCTCTCTCGGCCTGAAACAGCTTCTGCCTTATCCCTGGACCGAGATCGACAAGAAGTATCCCATCGGGGCGCGGGTTCGTGGTAAGGTCGTCTCGATAACCAACTACGGCGCCTTTGTGGAGCTGGAAAAGGGCGTGGAGGGGTTGGTCCACATCTCCGAGATGTCCTGGACCCGGAACGTCAGGCACCCCTCCAAGCTCGTTTCCATCGGGGACGAGATCGAAGCGGTTGTCCTGAAGGTGGACACGCAGGACGAGAAGATCTCCCTGGGGATGAAGCAGATCGAGGAGGATCCCTGGTTGGCCCTCCCCATGAAGTATCCTACGGGCACGAAGCTCGACGGGACCGTCCGGAACCTCACCTCCTTCGGAGCGTTCGTGGAGATCGAGCCGGGAATCGACGGACTGGTTCACGTCTCGGATATGAGCTGGACCCGGAGGGTCGAGCATCCTTCTGAGGTGCTCCAGAAGGGAGAGGACGTTCAGGTCATGGTCCTGGATGTGGATGCGGAGAACAAGCGGATCTCCCTGGGGCTGAAGCAGCTCCTGGACGATCCGTGGCCGGCCATCTCCGAACGGTTCGCTCCGGGGGTCGAGACCGACGGGAAGGTCACTCGAGTCCAGGACAAGGGGATCGTCGTGGACCTTGGCGATGACATCGAGGGCTTCGTCCCCGGGTCCCACGCCGCCATCGAGAATCCGGACCACCTGGAGATGTACTACGAAGCCGGTGATCCGGTGGATCTCAAGGTCCTCGAGTCCGACGCTTCGAACCGACGGATTGTCCTGGAAGTCACCTCCAAACCCACCAAGAAGCCTCCGAAGCCCAAGGAGGAAGAAGAACCGGCACTCGAGGACGGCGTTGAGGCGCCTGACTCCGGAGACGAGGCCGCCGCGGTCGATGCAACCGGCGATCTCTCGGCCGAGGAGACCGCAGAGCCGGAACCCGGCACCAGAGAAGAGGCTTCGTCGGAAGAGGTGATCTCGGAAGATCCGGCAGGCGAGGAAGCCCCGCCGGAGGAAGCCGGTGAGGGGCCTGAGGGGGAGGCCGGAACGGATGCGGCTCCGGAGGAGGAGCCCGCAGAGACAGAGGATGCCTCCGTGGCTGACGAGGCTGCGGCCGAAGAGGCTCCAGACACAGTCGAACCCGCGGAGGCTCCGGAGGCGGAGGCCGGAACCGATGCGGCTCCGGAGGAGCCCGCAAAGGCAGAGGATGCCTCCGTGGCTGACGAGGCTGCGGCCGAAGAGGCTCCAGACACAGAGGAACCCGTGGAGGCTCCGGAAGCGGAAGGGGATGCGGAAGCATCTGATGCCGAGGAGGCTCCCGCCGCGGATGAGGACGAAGAGCCGAAGGAAGAAGCCTAGGCCGCCGGGGGAGAAATGATCCAGCGGGTCCTGCACCCTTCCACGGCTGAATACCGCCCGGACGCCACGAGCGTCCGGGCGGTTCTTCTCTGCCTCGCCCTTCTTAGCCTGACATTCGTTGGGCAAGCGTGTACTCCGGTCGGTGAGCCTGCCCCGGGTGCGAGTCCCGAAATCCCTCCTTTCCCGGCCATCGAGACCGCGGAGATGTCACGTAGCCGGGTTCGGGAAGCCACGATCCTCCTCGGTGACGCCCGGGATTCCCTTGACGCGGGCTCGTTCCGGGCCGCCCTCGAGGCGTCCCAGGGGATCATCCGGGACTACCCCGGTGCTCCGGGGTCTGGGGAGGCACTCAGCATCGCGGCGGAGGCTCTCACGGCCTTGGGCCGGCCGGCTGGCGCCGCTGAGGCAGCCTCTCTTCTCATTCCCCTCCTGCGGACGGCCCATCCGGCCCTCCCGAGGATGAGCGCCCTTGCGGCCGGCGCCTATTGGGAGATCGGAGAGGTGGCGGAAGCCCTCGCCGCGTTACGGAGCTTCCCATCCCAGAGCATGGAGGAGATCCGCGCACAGGCCGATTCCATAATGAGGGGTCTCCTCCCGGGAATGACCCGCCAGGACCTGGAAGAGTCCGCGGCGGACTTCCCCCCCACCAACCCTCTGAGAGGAATCTTGGCTGCCGAGCTGGCATCCACCCTCTACCAGGCTGGAGAGTCGGAACAGGCCGTGGTCTGGGCGGAGACAGCGCTCTCCCAACCCCTTGGAGCACGGGAAACGGAGATCGCCCAGGGGGTGATTGACGGCCGTCTGGAGGAGGTTCTGGGCCATCCGTACGTCCTAGGCGCCATCCTACCCCGCTCCGAAGCATCGCCGGGCCTGCTACAGTTCGGGGAATGGGTGCACGAGGGAATCCAGGTGGCCCTGGAGGAGTACAGGGATCGAGTCAGGCGTCCCGTACAGTTGGAAGTTCTGGACGACGAGGGGAGCCCCCCCGGTGGTCGAGCCGCAATCCAAACCTTGGAGGGACTTGGGGCTCTGGCCACGCTGGGTCCCATCACTCAGGATGTCCTGGAGGATGCTGCGGACGCCCGCGTGGGCACTTTCCCAATCCTCTCCCCCTTCTCCTATCTCCCACCGGAGGAAGCCAGAGACGTGTTCTCCCTTTCCGGGCCCGATCCGGGGGGAGCCCGGTTGGTGGCCCGCACCGCCTGGGATTTGGGGCTTGCCACCGTAGCCGTCGTGCGTCCGGAAACCCGGGAAGCGAGGGTGAACGCCCAGGCCTTCCGGGAGGAGTATGAGGCGCTGGGGGGGTTGGTACCCAGGGAAATCGTATTCGACTCCGGAGGCACCTTCTTCCAACCCCAGTTCCTCGAGGTCGAGGCCATTCTCCCGGATGGACTCTTCCTTCCCCTCACGCCTCAGGACATCCAACTGCTGGCCCCGCAGGTGACCTTCTACGGTCTGGACACCCTGGGCGTCCAGCTTCTGGGAACCTCGGGCTGGGCCGAGGAGGCCGTAGTGAGGGACGTGGAATCCAGGCACACAGATGGCGTCATCGCTGCCACTATTCGGCTGACCCAGGAGGAAACCGAGCCCTACAGAAGGTTCCGGGAAGCGTACGAGACTTTCTTCCAAAAGACTCTTCGCAGTCAGGCTCCAGCCTTCGGCTACGATGCCGCCTCCCTGATTCTCTCTGCACTGGAATCCGGCCCAAGGAATTCCCAGGAGCTTGTTGCGGCATTAGAAGAGATCAGGGACCTTCCGGGAGCTACGGGGAGTCTCTCCGTGGACAGGGGATGGGTGACTCGAGAGCCCCTCCTGGTCCGAATCCAGGACCACGAGCTCATATACATCACCCGGCGGTACGACTGAGGAAGGTCGGCATCAACAGGGGCGACATTCCCCAAGACACACAACACGGGCAGGAGGCCATGTCTCTGGACGAGAAGCTCAAGAGGCTGGAGGAGCTGAAGCGGGAGGCCGAGCTGGGCGGGGGGGAGGACCGCCTCCAGGCCCAGCACGCCAAGGGGAAGCTCTCGGCTAGAGAGCGCCTGGAGCTCCTTCTGGACGAGGGATCCTTCGTCGAGCTGGACCGATTCGTGACTCATCGCTCCTCGGATTTCGGGCTGGACGAGAAGCGGATCCTGGGGGACGGGGTGGTCACCGGGTATGGCGCGGTAGACGGCCGCCTGGTTTACGTGTTCTCGCAGGACTTCACGGTGTTCGGGGGATCCCTCTCTGAGGCGCACGCCGAGAAAATCGTGAAACTCCAGGAGCTGGCGCTCAAGAACGGAGCGCCTCTCGTCGGGCTGAACGACTCGGGGGGTGCCCGAATCCAGGAGGGCGTGGTGTCCCTCGGTGGCTACGCGGACATCTTCCTCCGAAATACCCTGGCTTCGGGCGTGGTCCCGCAGATTTCTGTGGTCCTGGGCCCCTGTGCCGGAGGGGCGGTGTACTCCCCGGCCATCACCGACTTCATCTTCATGGTTCGGGGAAGCTCCTACATGTTCGTGACGGGTCCCGACGTGGTGAAGACGGTGACCCACGAGGACGTGGACATGGAGAGCCTCGGGGGGGCGGACGTCCACGCGACCCGGTCCGGGGTTTGCCACTTTGCGCACGATTCGGAGCCGGAGGCCTTAGCTGCCGTGCGGGATCTCCTCACGTTCCTTCCCCAGAACAACACCGAGCCGCCTCCCCACCTGGAGACCCAGGATCCTCCGGGAAGGCGGGATGAGAAATTACTTCAAATTGTCCCGGATAACCCCAATCGTCCCTACGACATGCATGAAGTCATCAGCTGCGTATTCGATGACGGGGAGTTCCTGGAGGTTCACGCCGGATTCGCTGGAAACATCCTCACCGGGTTCGCGCGGCTGGCCGGACACCCAGTGGGCATCATCGCAAACCAACCCGCAGTCCTCGCGGGGGTATTGGACATCGATTCCTCGGACAAGGGCGGGCGTTTCGTCCGCTTCTGTGACGCGTTCAACATCCCCCTCGTCGTCCTGGAGGATGTGCCCGGATTCCTCCCCGGGGTGGGCCAGGAGCACGGGGGGATCATTCGCCATGGGGCAAAGCTCCTTTATGCGTTCGCCGAGGCGACGGTACCGAAGGTGACGGTAATTACGCGAAAGGCCTACGGGGGAGCCTACGACGTGATGAACTCCAAGCACATCCGCGGAGATGTGAACCTCGGCTGGCCCACAGCCGAGATCGCCGTCATGGGCCCCAAAGGGGCTGTCGAGATCCTGTTCCGCCGCGAGATCGCCGAAGCCGACGACCCGGAGTCCGCCACCGAGGAGCGAATGGCGGAGTACAGGGAACGGTTCGCCCATCCCTATATTGCAGCCGCCCGAGGGTATCTGGACGACGTCATCGATCCAAGGGACACACGGCCCCGCCTCATCTCCGCCCTCGAGATGCTCCGAAACAAGAGGGATGAGAACCCCCTCAAGAAGCATGGGAATATCCCACTTTAGGCGACTGAAAGAGATGCGGGCCGACCCGGACTTACGTGGATAGCTGTGCTTTCTGCCAGACTGACCTGGCCCCTGGCCCTCCCTGGGCCCCGGGGAAGGGTCATCGGCTGGCCTTCGATCCGAAACGGGGGCGGCTATGGACGGTATGTCCGTCCTGCTCCCGCTGGAACCTCACCCCCCTCGAGGACCGCTGGGAAACGCTGGAAGCCTGCGAGAGAGCCGTTCGTGATGATGGCAGGGTCCGGATCGAAACCGAGAACCTCACGCTGGTGGACGTCGCCGCGGGAGAACTCATTCGCGTCGGAAAACCGCCGCGATCCGAGTTTGTTGAGTGGCGGTATGGGCCCCGTTTGAAACTCAGCCGCCTGAAGGCTGGGTTTTGGGCTCGGTTGCTGGCCCGACTGCCGGCTCCGCCCCCGGAAGGCTACGATCCCTATCGTGGAATCTTGGGGGCCGTCGACCAAAGCCCCTGGTTAGCCTCCCCGTTTCTGGAAGTGGCTTCATCCCTCACCTATCTCTTTTCCCAACTTCCTCTCGCACCTCAGTGCCCGGGATGTTCACGGCCCCTGGCTCTCCGTCCCTGGGACTTCCAACGGTTGAGGCTGATCAACCGGGCTGATAGCGAAGCGGTGCTAGCCGTTTGCGCCTTCTGCGGCGATGCAGTGGCGGTGCCGCTCCAGGATGCCCGGCCGACCCTTCGCGTGGCCCTGAGCCTCGTGATGCCACCCCATCTGCTTCGGTCCCACTCCGGGCATGCAGCAAGGGAATTGGACCTGTCAGGCGGGGCGGAGGCCTTCCTACTCTCGATCTCGAGAGCGACACCGGTTATCGGAGAGATGGGCGGCAGTGCCCGGAGCGCCCTTCTCATCGCCCTCGACGAACGGGCCGAAGCCGAGGCCCTCGAAGCCGAATGGAGGGAAGCGGAGGAGATGGCCGCCATCATCGACGGGGAACTCTCCCAAGTTCCGGGGTTCGACGCGTTCCGGAAGGAAATACTGGACGGCCGGTAAGGGCGGCAACGCTTTCTCTTCCCTCCCGCATCCAAGGGGGTGAGCTGGCACGGAGAACCTCTCCGACGCCGACCATGACCCCTTCCTGGAGTAGAGGAAGATGAAGCGCCCAGCAAACATGCGATGGGTCCCCGCCGCCCTACTGGCACTCCTGGCTCTGCCCCTCCTACCTGGTCCGGCAATCGGTCAGGCCAGGGAGATCCGCGAGAAGCAGAAACAAGCCCTCCTGCAGCTGGAGGAGCAGCTCGCTGAGATCCGAGAGCAATTCCGTCAGCAGGAGCTGTCGGATGAGGAAGCCAAAGCCAGATACGAAGCGGTCCTGGCTGAGTTGAGGGAAGTCCAGGGTCAACAGGTGTCCGAGGCCCGGCAAAGAGCCCACCTGATGGCCCAGGAACATCAAGCCCAGGCTCTGATGGAAGCCGCGGAGGCCCGGGAGAGGGCCCACTTCATGGCCCAGGAACATCAGGCCCGAGCCCTGTTGGAGGCCGGGGAAGCCCGCGAGAGAGCCCTGTTGATGGCCGAGGAACACCAGGCCCAAGCGGAATTCCTGGCGGAGGAAGCCGCTCACCGTCATGCCGAATTCCTGGCCCAATCGGAGAAGATCGAGCAGGAACGACAGCTGCGGTCGGAGGATGCTCGTCGGAGAGCCCGAGAACTCGCGATCAGGGTAAGAGAACGGTCCGATGAAGTCCGGGCACAGGCCCGTGATCAGGCTCGAAAGGCCCGTCAGGTCGTCGTACGCCTGATCTCGGGTGTCATGGAGGATTCCCCGGCTGAGGAGGCAGGGCTCGAGGACGGGGATATCCTGACCCATCTGGATGGGATCTCCCTCGTGAGCCCACTCCCGGACGAGGGAGAGATGGAATTCGACGATGACGAGTCCCTCCCGGTACAGCGTCTCATGGCTCTGGCCAAGGAGCTCGAGGACGGGCAGGAGGTCGAGATCCGGTATCTCCGGGACGGCGATGCCGATTCCGTGATGCTGACGGCCGCCGAGATGGAGGACCCCTGGGTGTCCGTATCCCCCGGTGATTTCGAGGGCAGGGTCTTCCGATTCGAGCCGGAAGAGGGGCTTCGCTGGAGCTACAGGCTGCCCGACGACGAGGCGCTCCACCTGGAGATCCGCAAGGGCCTCAAGGATCTTGACGAGTTGGATATCGAGATCCCGGAGCTCCATCTTGAAGGTCGGGAGCTCAGGGGATGGAATATCTGGGAGGAGGATGCCCCGAACATCCAGTTCTTCCGAAGAGGAGAAGCCCCCAACGTGGCCTTCTATAGAGGAGGAGGGGACGACTTCACGTTCGAGTTCATGGGCCGGCACCGGATCCACGGAGTGGAGCTCCGCGAGCTGAATGCGGACCTTGGTGAGTACTTCTCCACCGAGCAGGGGGTCCTGGTTCTGGAGGTAGACGAGGATTCGACTCGGAGACCGTGAAGTCGACGAGACCCGGGACGTATACCGGATTCTCAGCTCTTATGAGGATGAGGAAGGGGTCACCTTCACCGTGATGCGGAGAGGCCAGGAAACGAGAGTGGAAGGCACCATCGGGTAGGCCCCTCGACAGGGAGCCCGGGGGCCCACCAGCCCTGGGGACCGGACGTGGGCGGGCCGGAGGGGGACCTCCGGCTCGCCCTTTTGGGTTGTGGGCCCTCCGCAGCGACCCCTACCTTCATTTGTTCCGAAGCATGGCACAACCCATCTGAGACGGAGGGTGTCCCTGGTGTTCGAGAGCCTCCTCATTGCCAACCGAGGCGAGATCGCAGTCCGGATCATCCGGGCCTGCCGAGAGATGGGCATCCGGTCGGTGGCAGTATTCTCGGAGGCCGACCGAAGGGCACTCCACGTACTGGAAGCCGACGAGGCCTATTGCATCGGCCCTCCACCGTCGGCGGAGAGCTATCTCGACGTTCAGAAGCTCCTGGAGGTCGCTCGTGCCGCAGGGGTCGAAGCTATTCACCCCGGTTACGGATTCTTGGCCGAACGCGCACACTTCGCCCAAGCGGTCGAGGACGCCGGGATCGCCTTTGTGGGACCCACCTCGGCGACGATCTCCGCCATGGGCCTCAAGACCGAAGCCAGGAGACGGATGGAGGCGGCAGGGGTCCCCATCGTGCCCGGCATCACTGAGGCTCTGAAAGACCCCGGGGAAGCAGAGGCCGTCGCGTCCCGAATCGGCTATCCCGTGCTCCTGAAGGCGGCGGCTGGAGGGGGGGGGAAGGGGATGCGAGTCGTGGGGGAGCCCCACGGCCTTCCAGGGGCCTTCGAGGCTGCCAGAAGGGAAGCCACCTCCGCATTCGGCGACGGCTCCATCTACCTCGAACGCTACTTGGACGCTCCCAGGCACATCGAGATACAGGTCATGGGGGACAGGCATGGGAGGATCGTCCATTTCGGAGAGCGAGAGTGTTCCATACAGAGGCGACACCAGAAACTCATCGAGGAGGCGCCTTCCCCGGTGCTCACCCCCGAGCTGAGAGCCGAAATGGGAAGCGCCGCGGTCCGGGCGGCGAAGGCCGTGGATTACGTTGGCGCAGGAACCGTGGAGTTCTTGTTCAAAGATGGAGAGTTCTACTTCCTGGAGATGAACACTCGCCTCCAGGTTGAGCACCCGGTCACCGAGATGGTTTTCGGTGTGGACCTGGTCGAGATCCAGCTCGAGGTGGCTTCGGGGGAGCCCCTCACGCTGAGCCAGGACGACCTCCGGCCGACGGGACACGCCATCGAGTGTCGGATCACGTCGGAGAACCCCCTTCAAGGATTCCTCCCCTCCACGGGCCACATCGACTACGTCCGGCAGCCCGGGGGTCCGGGGGTGCGTTGGGATGGTGGAATCATCCCGGGGTTCGAGGTCGGCCTCCACTACGACCCTCTCCTCGGAAAACTCATCGTCCACGCCCCCTCCAGGGATTCGGCCGCACGCCGCATGGCTCGGGCTCTTGACGAGCTGGTCATCCGCGGCGTAGAGACCTGCGTTCCATTCCATCGCAGGGTGATGGATGAGCCCGATTTCCGGGCGGGCAGGCTCTCTATTCGGTACCTCGAGGACCACCCGAACCTCTTGAACGGGGATCACGATGAGAAGGTCCTCCAAGCCGCCGCTGTCACGGCGGCACTGCTCGAGGAGGCCCAGAGAGGTACGCTTCGAGTCGATGCCCCATCCAACCGAGGGGGGACGGGGTTTTCGGCGTGGAAACAGGCCGGATTCCCCTTCAGGGGAAGGAGATAAGCCAACGTGGAGACTTCAGGGTGAAGACCGAGGAGGATCTCGAAATCCGGGTGCGGGGAATTGGGGCCGGAGGTGTTGGAATCGGGGACCTCCCCGATGGGAAGGTCGTGTTCCTGCCACGGGGGGCCCCTGGGGACCTGGCCCGGATTCGGGTGGTCCAGGTCAAGGACCGGTGGGCCCGCGGCGAAATCCTGGAACTCCTTGAGGCCGGACCCGGGCGGAGGAAGCCTCCCTGCCCAAGATACGGAGAATGCGACGGGTGCTCCCTTCAACACCTCGAGTACCCCGAGCAGCTGGATTGGAAGGGCCGCATTGCGGCCGCTGCCCTGGAGAGGATCGGCGGTCTCCCGGACGCCGCTCCCACCGTCGTACCATCACCGGCGGAGTTCAACTACCGGAACAAGGCCACGATGACCCTTCGCCGTTTGGCCGGGGGGGGACTCGTCGCGGGCTTTCGTGAAGTATCGAGGAAGCACAGAGTCATGGACCTGGGCGCCGAATGCCTCCTCATGGTCCCGGAGCTTTCTCGTTTATGGGGGGATCTCCGGGCCGCATGGGGACCTGGGGCGAGCCTCCTACCCCGGGGAAGGGAACTCAGATTGACGTTACGGTTCGGGGAAACGGAAGGCGCCCTCCTTATCCATGGGGGAACGGGTGACGGAGAGCCGGACCTTCTCCTGGAGGCTATTCCGGGTCTTGGATCCATCTGGAGGGGTGACCGGGCTGACGGAGTGCGGCACCTGGCGGGAACGGCCTATCTTGGGCTCAGCTGGATGGAGGAGTCGCTCCAGGTGCCAGGAAACGCGTTCGTGCAAGTGAATCAGGGAGCGGGTGAAAACCTCCATCGGTACGTTCTCGATACCCTGGAGCCCTTGGCCGGAACTCGGGTTGTCGAAGGTTATTGCGGAACCGGCGCTCTGGGCCGAGCCCTCGCCCGGCGGGGCGCAACGGTCGTGGGGATCGAAGCCGACCGGCAGGCTGTTGCCGAGGCCAATCGCCAGGCCCCGAAAGGATTCCAGGCGGTGGAAGGACGAGTGGAAGACCTGATTCTGGATCATCTCCCGGCGGATCTGGCCCTATTGAACCCGCCCCGAACTGGCTTGGACCGGAGGGTCCCGGAGATCCTGACCGAAAACCACGTCGGAAGGATGGTATATGTCAGCTGCGATCCGGCAACCCTGGCCCGGGATCTCAAACGTCTCAGATCGACCTACGAATTTCGGGACGTCCGATCCTTCGATCTCTTCCCCCAGACCGCACATGTCGAGACGGTCGTGACCCTGGTACACAGAGGCGCCTGACTCTATGCGGTATTTCGTCACGCTTGGAAGCCGAACCCTGGAAGTCGAGTTGGGCCCCGAGGGAATCACACTGGATGGCGAGCGAATCGCTGCAGACCTGGTGGAGATGGACGGCACGGAAGTCCGAAGCCTCCTGATGGGCGGGCGGTCGCACCGGGTTCTGGCCGCCAGGGAAGGCAGGGGCGAATGGAGCCTTCACCTTTCCGGACGACACTACGCTGCCCGGGTGGTGGACGAGCGGACCCGCTCCATCGAGGAATTGACGGGCTCTGGGGAAGGGGCCGTGGGGCCAAAAGCGCTCAAGGCGCCCATGCCCGGTTTGGTGGTGAAGGTAGAGGTCGAGGAGGGGGATGTGGTGTCGACAGGGCAGGGGCTGGTCATCGTCGAAGCGATGAAGATGGAGAATGAATTGAGATCCGGAGGCGAAGCCCTGGTCCGCAACGTCTTGATCGCCCCGGGAGAGACGGTTGAGAAAGACCAGGTCCTGATGGAGTTCGATCCCCTCGAGGGGAAGGGGAAGGAAGAGGGGGTGGAATGACGGTGCCGAAGAGGGGTGGTGAGTGGGTTACTGGAAGCGGGATCCCGGTGGCCGAAGTGTACAGAGCTCCGGGATCGCCGCCGGAACTCGGGGATCCCGGCGAGTTCCCTTTCGCCCGCGGGATCCACGACACCATGTACCGAGGCCGGTTATGGACCATGCGCCAGTATGCCGGGTTCGGCACGGCGGAGGACACCAACCGGCGGTATCGGTACCTTCTGGATCAGGGCACCACCGGGCTTTCCGTGGCGTTCGACCTTCCCACCCAGATGGGCTACGACTCCGACCATGCGATGGCCCTCGGGGAAGTGGGGAGGGTCGGGGTAGCAGTCGACTCCCTGGAAGACATGCGTGTGCTTTTCAATGGGATCTCCCTGGGAGAGGTCTCGACCTCCATGACCATCAATGCCACGGCCGCGATCCTCTTGGCGTTGTATGTCGCCCTGGGAGATGAGCAGGGGGTGCCCAGGGAAAGCCTCAGGGGAACCGTCCAGAACGACATTCTGAAAGAGTATATCGCCCGTGGCACCTACATTTATCCGGTGGAACCGAGTCTGCGACTCGTCGCCGATGTCATGGCATTTTGTTCCAGGGAGATTCCCCGATGGAATACCATTTCCATCTCGGGCTACCACATGCGGGAGGCCGGTTCCACTGCCCCTCAGGAAGTGGCATTCACCTTTGCCAACGGACTGGAATATGTGCGCCGGGCCCTCGAAGCCGGACTTCCTCTGGAGGATTTCTCTCCGCGTCTTTCCTTCTTTTTCGCTGCGCACAATGATCTTTTCGAGGAGGTAGCGAAGTTTCGGGCAGCACGCAGATTGTGGGCCCGCCTGATGAAACAACGGTTCGGGGCCAGTGACGCTTCCTGCCGACTGCGCTTCCACACGCAAACCGGCGGCTCGACCCTCACGGCTCAACAACCCCGGAACAATGTGGTTCGGGTGACACTCCAGGGGCTCTCGGCCGTTCTCGGAGGCACCCAGTCTCTCCACACGAACGCCTTCGATGAAGCTCTGGCCCTTCCATCGGAAGAGTCGGCCCTACTCGCAGTGAGGACCCAACAGATCCTCGCACACGAGTCCGGGGCCGCGGACACGGTGGATCCCCTTGCCGGGAGTTACTTCGTGGAAGCTCTCACCGACACCATCGAGACCCAGGCAACCGAGTATCTGGAGACGATCGACGAGCTCGGTGGAGCTGCACGGTCGGTGGAGTTCATGAAGGAGGAGATACACCAGGCGGCTTACCGGTTCCAGCTGGAGGTGGAGGGCGGCAAACGGACGGTCGTCGGTGTGAACGCCTACCAGGACGGCAATACCAGCACAGAAATCCGCCAACCTGACTATCCCGCCCTCGAGGCTCATCAAAAGGCCTCTCTGGACACCCTCAAGACACAACGGGATTCCGGGGTGGTGCGCGCCGCGCTGGAAGGGGTACGAGCCGCCGCCCGGTCGGGGGAGAATCTCCTGCCGCCAATGATCCATGCGGTGAAGGAGCTCGCAACGTTGGGAGAGATCAGTGACGCCCTTCGAGAAGTGTGGGGCGCCTACGATGAGCGCTAGGGAAGGGTGTTGAAGAAGTGGGTGGTAACCCTCTTCGTCCCGGGTTAGCTTTTTCCCTGGAAATCACCTGGATTCAGGGAGTGCCGACGGTTCATGCCAACCTATGAGTACCGGGGGCACCAGTTCGATCTCTTTCAAAAGATGAGCGAAGAGCCCGGGGCGCAGTGCCCTGAGTGCGGTCAGGACAGCGAACGCATCCTCTCCGGCGGGGCAGGGTTTCTGTTCAAAGGGGACGGGTTCTATATCACGGACTACCGCAGCGAGTCATACAAGAAAGAGGCGTCCAAAGAGACCTCCTCTCCTGCCGAGCCTTCAGGGGGGGAAGCGTCCCCAAAACCCGAAAAGAAGAAGCCCCCCACTCCGGCCAAACCCTCCGGCCCCTCTCCTTCCAAGGGAGATTGACCACCCGATGTCAGAGACGCTGATACAGACCGCTGTGGGCTCGATCCTTGCTGCCATGGGGGTTCCAGGGTGGGAGGTCCGATTGGAGCGACCACGGGACCCGTCGCACGGGGATTGGGCCTCGAATGTGGCGCTGACGCTCGCGAAAGAGCTGAAGCGCTCCCCCCGGGAAATCGCGGAGGAGCTCGCGGAGAAGTTGGACCTCCCCAGCGCGGGGGTGGACCGGGTCGAGGTAGCGGGTCCTGGCTTCTTGAATTTCCACCTTTCGAGCGGCTCCATAGCCGGCGTTTTGGGTCAGATCCTGGGCCTGGATGCCGGGTATGGCCGGAGCCCGATGGCGAGTGGGGAGCCGATAATGGTGGAATTCGTCTCCGCGAATCCCACCGGCCCCCTGCACCTCGGGCATGGGCGGCAGGCGGCGCTGGGAGACGCGATCTCCACGCTCCTTGAGTGGACTGGTTGGTCGGTGCACCGGGAGTACTACTACAACGATGCCGGCAAACAGATCGATCTCCTGACCGAAAGCGTGAAGGCTCGGTATCACCAGCTCCTCGGCGTGGACATGGACGTCCCCGAAGGAGGATATCAGGGCGGGTACGTGACGGACGTGGCCAAGGCCCTCATGGACGAGGAGGGAAACCGATTCCTGGCGGATGAGACCGCCGCCACGATGAACGAGATTCGCCGGTTCGCGGTCCGGGCGCTTCGCCAGGACCAGGATCAGGACCTGGCCGCATTCAGGCTCTTTTTTGACGAATATTTCCTGGAATCCTCTCTGTACACCGACGGGAGGGTAGAGGCCACCATCCAGGCGCTGGAGGAGACCGGACTCGTCTATGAAAAAGACGGGGCGGTCTGGCTTCGCACGACCGAATTCGGGGACCAGAAGGACCGGGTCATGGTTCGCGGGGACGGAAACCCCACCTACTTCCTCCCCGATGTGGCCTACCACATGTCGAAGTGGGAGCGAGGATTCCGGCACGTCATCAACGTCCAGGGCTCAGACCACCACAGCACCGTGACACGGGTAAGGGCCGGTCTACAGGCCCTGGGCCTTCCGGAGGGGTACCCGGAGTACGTCCTCCACCAGATGGTGACCGTGGAGCAGGATGGGCGGGAGGTGAAGTTCTCCAAGCGGGCCGGCTCCTATACGACCCTCCGGGAGTTGGTGGATGCGGTGGGGTCGGATGTAGTCCGGTATTTCTTCCTGATGCGAAAGCCCGATGCCCACCTGGTCTTCGACCTGGGGGTGGCTCTGGACCAATCAGAGAAGAACCCCGTGTACAAGGTCCAATACGCGCACGCTCGAATGTGCTCCATTTTCCGAAAAGGGGGATTGGAGGAGGAGGAGATCACCGTGGAAGGCGCGGCTCTGGAACTCCTCTCCCATAGTTTGGAGCGGGACCTGATCAAACGCCTCTCGGATTTTCCCGACACGGTCCAAAGGGCGGCGATAACCCGGGCCCCCCACATCCTATCGGACTACTTGGAGCAAACGGCCGGCGCCGTAAACTCCTGGTACCACGCCGGGAATCCTTCTCGGTCCCCCGAATTGGCCGTCCTGGCAGAAGATCGAGGACTCAGGAAGGCCCGGTTGGCACTGGCCAAGAGTGTGAGGATCGTTTTGCGGAACGGGTTGGGAATTCTGGGTGTGTCGGCGCCCACCCGCATGGACCGATCGGAGGGAGACCACCATGTCTGAACAGGCTGGGCTGAGCTATCGGTCTGCGGGGGTCGACCTGGCAGCCGCCGATCGAGCGAAGGCTGCGCTCAAGGACCTCGTAGGCCGCACTCGGGACGAGAATACACTCTCGGAGATGGGGCTCTTCGGAGGCCTGTACGCAGTGCCCGCTACTCTCCGGAGCCCCGTTCTGGTTTCCAGTGCCGACGGCGTAGGCACGAAACTGAAATTGGCTTTTCTCTCGGGGCGCCACGACACAGTGGGCCAGGATCTCGTGAACCACTGCGTGAACGATATTCTCGTCCAAGGTGCGACCCCGCTTTTCTTTCTCGATTACCTCGCCACGGGCCAGCTGGAGGAGGGCATTGTCACGGAGGTGGTGAAGGGGGTGGCACAGGCCTGCCTCGAGAATCGCTGTGCCCTTCTGGGCGGTGAGACCGCGGAGATGCCGGATTTCTACGCCCCGGGGGAATATGATCTGGCCGGGTTCATTGTCGGGGCTGCCGACAGGGACAAAATCCTCGATGGCTCCCGGGTCCGGGCCGGCGACCTCCTTGTCGCCATGGGGTCCAGCGGCCTCCACACGAATGGCTACTCCTTGGCCCGAAAGATCGTGTTCGAGGCCATGGGCCTCAGAATCGAAGACCTGATCCCTGGGCTGGGACGAACGGTAGAAGATGCACTCCTGACGGTCCACAGAAGCTACCTTCCATCCCTTCGCCCCTTCCTCCCCTCCGGACGGATTCATGGCCTGGCTCACATCACCGGAGGTGGAATCCCCGGGAACCTCCCTCGGACCCTGGGGCAGGGCCAGGGCGCCCGCATCCTCAAGGAAAGTTGGGAAGTTCCCCCAGTCTTTTCCGTCCTCCAGGAGGGAGGGAAGGTCGATCCCGAGGAAATGTTCCGGGTGTTCAACATGGGTGTTGGGATGATCGTAATTACGTCCCCGGACCAGGGCCAGAGCCTGGCAGATGATCTCGCCGCTGCCGGCGAGCGGAGCTGGATTCTCGGGGAAGTCGTGGAGGGAGAGGGGGTGGAGCTGGTTTGAGTTCGAGGCCAGCCCGGCGCTGGCAGGGGGCGGCCGTTCTCATCCTCCTCCCTCTCGGCTCGGTGTTATCTCCTTCGGCCGGGGCAGGGCAGGACCTGACCGGATTGGTCGCATCCTGTGGCGGGAGCTCGGGGTCCCTCCTCGTGTGGTGCCATCAGGCGGCGTTGGCCCTGGAGGTTGCCAGGGGCGGAGTGGCGACGGCAGCCTCGTTGGGCAGCGAAGTCCCTGGAACTGCTGGAACTGTGGGCTTCCGATTGCGGTCCTCGCCCAGGTTCTCACTGGCGGGAAGACTAGGCCTGACTCGGTTCTCCATGGTCGATGTCCCACAGGGGTACAGTGTCTCCCCCGGCGATGACGGAGCCTACCTCCCTTCTCTCCACCTCTCGGGAAACGTAGGATTACTGAACGGCTTCTCCCCGACACCGACCATGGGAGGGGTTCTTGCGCTGGACTTGAACGCATCCATGCATCGACTGTTCCTCCCAGACAGCCACGGATTCCAGGACGGCGTCTGGGGGTGGGGCCTCGGAGTGAGACTCGGGATCATCAGGGAATCGTTCACTCTCCCAGGGGTATCCGTTTCCGTCACTCGTAGGTGGACCGAGTCCGCCACCTTTGGAGAGATGGCCGCCGGGGGCCCCTTCGAGGGCGAATTCGACCTCGATCTGACTTCGGTCCGGGGACTGATCGGGAAGGACATCCTGGGCGTCGGCCTCATGGCCGGTGGGGGGTGGGACCGGTTGTCCGGAAACGGAGATATCAGAGCCCGCGTCTCACCAACCGGGCCGGAATCCATGGCCGGGACGTCCGAGCTCACCTCGGACCGGCTGACGTTCTTTGGAGGCGGATCCGTAACCTACCTGATCCTCCAACTATCCGTTGAGATGGGGTGGTCCCGCGCCCTCGATCCGGAGCTGCCCCTGGTTCCCGAAGGCGCCAACTTCCCCTCGAACAAGGCCTATTTCGGCTCGCTGGGCGCAAGGGTCACCTTCTGAGGATGAACATGGACTCTTCACTCTCCTTTTTGGACCGCTCCTTCCTGGCACGGGCTGTGGACCTGGCCCAAAACGGTTGGGGCCGGGTCCATCCCAACCCCCTGGTAGGCTGCGTCCTCGTGAAGGACGGAGAAGTGGTCGGAGAGGGCTGGCACGAGGAATACGGCGGCCCGCATGCCGAGGTTCATGCTCTGCGACAAGCCGGGGAGAGTGCTTCCGGGGCCACCGCCTACGTAAGCCTCGAGCCCTGCAATCACCACGGCAAGACTCCCCCCTGCACGGATGCTCTCCTGGAAGCCGGCATCAAGCGTGTCCTCTACGCCTCCCCGGATCCCGGGCAAATGTCAGGCGGGGGGGCTGAAGCGCTCCGAAGGGCGGGAGTCGATGCCATCGGCCCCGTCTTGCTGCCCCATGAGTCGAGGCGGGAGAACCCTGCCTGGTACCACAACCAGGTCCTCGGAGCCACCTTCGTCGGGTTGAAGCTCGCGCAAACCCTCGACGGAAGAATCGCCGAGAAGGCCGGGTGTCGAACGCTCATCACTGGCACCCCGGCCCTCTCCGAAACTCAACGCCTGAGGGCTGGATTCGACGCCGTTATGGTAGGATCCGGCACTGCCGCCGTCGACGACCCACTCCTGACGGTGCGGGAGCCTGTCCCCATGCGGAAGCCTCCCACTCGCATCGTGCTCGATACCCGATGCAAGCTCTCCCCCCGGGCTCGGCTCTTCCAGGACGTGCCCGAAGTGCCGCTGGTCGTCTTCACGGGCGAGGACGCATCGGAGTTGGCCATCGAGGATCTGGAGGACGCCGGAGCAACGGTGCACCCGGTTCCCAAAGACGCGGCAGGGCTCTCCCTGGACGCCGTCCTCGCCATCTGTTGGGAAACGGGAATCCGGTCCGTCTTGTGCGAGGGAGGGGGCCGTATGGCCTGGTCGCTGATGGACGGGGGTTTTGCCCAGCGCCTGTACCTGTTCGTGGCACCCTTTGTGCTGGGTGAGGAAGGGGTTCCGGCATTCCCGGGCGAGGGCTCCAGGGAGCTCTGGGATCGTTGGGTCCCCGCTTCCCCACCCAGGGGGCTCGGGCGGGATGCCCTTCTGGTATTTGACCGGACGACTTGATGTTCACAGGGATCATAGAGGCGGTAGGCACCATATCTTCGGCCAGGGAGAGGGCCGGAGCCCGTGAGTTCGTGATTGCCGCCCCCGAGTTCGCCGGTGAGCTGAAAGCTGGGGACTCCATCACGGTCGACGGAGCGTGCCAGACCGCGGTGAGAAACGATGACCGGTCCTTCGCCATCGACACGATCGGGACCACACTCTCCCGTACGATTGCCGGGAGCTATAGGGTTGGGACCAGGGTGAACCTGGAGCGGTCCATGGTTCTGGGAGGACGGCTGGATGGGCACCTGGTCCAAGGGCATGTGGACGGGGTCGGTCGTGTTCTTGGTGTTCGCCAGGAGGGGGAGTACTGGCTCATGGACTTCCAGGTCCCCCCCGTGGTGGAAAGGGTCGTGATCCTTCACGGCTCAATCACCATCAACGGGGTGAGCCTCACGGTGAACGCCGTTCCTGCCCAGGGGGAGTGTCAGGTAGGAATCATCCCTTTCACATGGGAGCACACGAACCTGGGAACCCTGAAGCCGGGCGATCCCGTGAATCTCGAGGGAGACCTCATCGGAAAATACGTGGCCAAGCTCCTCACGGCCTGGGATGGGGACGGGACCCCCTCGCTGGAGGGCCTCGAGGCGATGGGATATGGAGGGGAAGAGGCATGAGCTTCGATCGAGTAGAGGACGCAATCGAAGACATCCGCCAGGGCAGGATGGTCATCGTGGCGGATGACGAGGACAGGGAGAACGAGGGCGACCTGGTCTGCGCTGCATCCGAGATCACCCCTGAGGCGATCAACTTCATGACCAAGTTCGGCCGCGGGTTGATCTGTGTCGCCATGACCGCGGACCGGGCCGACGAGCTCGGCCTGCAGTTGATGACCGACAACAACACGGATCCGCAGAAGACGGCCTTCACCGTCTCGGTGG
>JBDHCH010000214.1:0-6857 GCA_039592115.1 Gemmatimonadota bacterium
CCTAGGGAACCCAGGTCCCCGGGAAACGCTTCCCTCGGGCTGGGGCTGGAGCCGTTCACGATCCTGACCGGCGTCAGCTCGAGGTGCCGGTCGGAACTCAGCAGCGGGAGCCACAGGCTCACGATTCAACGGAGATGGCCAGGGGACCTGTCCATCGGAACCCGCTTGAGCCCTTCAACTCAAACCCTCCCAGGGGGGCCTCACGAGGGAGCACCCGCCCAGTGCCAGGTCCTGCTCCAGGCCCACAAGGACATCGGCATGAGGAGGGCGAGGGCCGATCCAAGGGGAAGGGGCCGGAGATGAAGAACCATCGAAGGTGGAGAGCGACGCCCAGAACGGCCAAGAGGTAGGCCGCGATCTTCCGGAGGGGCCCCTTCCCCACCTCCTCTCCGGCGTATAGATCGGTCACCGAGTCTCCTTCGGTCACGCTCCTCCGATCCGCGTTGAACTGCTCCATCAGATCGGAGTAGCGACCCCGGGTACGGTTCCACCTCTCCAGTCCCCTCGAGTATCCCTCGTCGTCCTCGGGGAGGACCACGAGGAGCCGCTCGACGGCGTCGTGGACATCCCTGGTGAGATCCCGTTCCGCTTCCTTCGGGTTCTCCAGATAGGTGCCCCGATAAGCCAGGGTGGAGACCGGAGGTCCGAACTGGATCAGGAGCCGACTACCGAACGTCGTCAGGGAGTCGTACTGCATCCCGAACGGGAGGATGGAGAGCTCCTTGGTCCAGCCCTGGGCCTCCTGGGCAGCGAAAGCGATCCGGGCAAACCCTTTCTGGAACCGTCGAAGGATATGCTTGAGGTAATGGCTCCCCTCCGGGAAGATGAGAACCCAGTTGTCGTCGGACAAAACCCGCGTGAAGTCACCGAACGCCTCGGCGTTCCTTCGCATCTTCCCGAAGCCATCCCGGAATCGGTAGATGGGCAGCATCTGAATGGTCCTCAAGAACGGACGGGCGAACCGCTTGTCGAAGGTAGAGGCCCTGGACAGGGTGTACGGCTCTTTTGGGCACAGGACGGCCATCGTCATGGAGTCCAGGAGGGAATTCCTGTGATTCCCGGTGACGATGATACCCTGATCCATGGGGATGGGGGCTTGGGCGACGATCCTGATCTCCCGGTACCGGAACCAGAGTGCGGCCCGGATCCACCGTTTCAGAATCCACCGGAGTAGCATCATGCGGCCTGTTCTTGGAGGGCTGTGGGTCCCCTGGCATCCTGATACGAGAACAACCGGGCTACCGCCAACCCCGCCACGATGTGCCAGATCCCCCACCAAGCCGCCACCAGGGCCATTCCCCCGTAGCCGCCAAAGAAGTTGAAGACCAGCACCAGGCCGAGCCCGGAGTTTTGGATGCCGGTCTCAATGGAAATGCTCCGCCGATTCTCCACGGGTTGCCCAGTTCCCAGTGCCAGGCTGTAGCCCGATACCAAAGCCGTCGCATTGTGGAGGAGCACCAGGCCGATGACGAGGTGGACATACTGCACGAACTGACGGGAGTTGGCGTAGAACGCCACGCCGATGAATCCCAAGAGGATCAAGAAGGAGAGGTGCTTGATGGGACCGGCGATCCGAAGAGTGAGTCGCGGAAAGAACTTCGCGGTGAGGAGTCCTGCTGCCAGTGGGAGGGTCAGGACCAAGAGAATCTGGACCAGGACATCCAGGAAGGAGATATCGATCCGTTGCAGAAGGGAAGCCGTCGGCCCGTAGAGGTTTCCCCAGAAACGGAAGATGAACGGAGTACAGACTACCGAGGCGACGGTTGAAATCCCCGTCAGCGAGATGGAAAGGGCGACGTTCGCCTTCCCGATCAGAGAGAAGTAGTTGGAGAGATTCCCTCCGGGGCATGCGGCCACGAGGAACATGCCCAGGGCGATGCCGGGAGGGGGCCGTATCACCAGGACGATGAGAAAGGTGAGGGCCGGGAGGAGCACCAATTGACTGAAGACCCCAGTGAGGATCCCCCCTGGATGGGCCAAAACGGCTTTGAAATGGGAAAGATCGATGGACAGAGCCACGCCGAACATGATGAACGCAAGGCAGGCGTTCAGCACCCGGAGACTACCGGGGGAGAAGTTCAGGGCGATCTCGGCAAGGGGGTCCATACACTCCTTCCGCTGGGGGCCAGACGAGCCCAGGGCCGCCGGCCTAGAATAGGAGGGGGGGCGGCTTCCGGGGAAGGGCTGGGGCAGGCCGAGAACCGGTCTGCCATCCGTCTCTTCGGCAGGAGCGGAGTCTCTTGTCAGCGTAGCTTCCGGGCCCTACCCTGATGGATTGATTCTTGCTCAGCGCGGTTAAGCAATATCGGCCGGGCCTCCCGGCCCCGGGATCCGGAAGCCCGACAGAACCATACGCTTGGATTTTCACCCACGTACCCCTAACGGGAAACGATAGAACCATGGCGAAACTCGATCCGACCACCATGGCCGACTGGCAGATCGCCGAGGCGGCCGAAGCGAACATGAAGACGGTGTACGAGCTGGGCGATGAGCTAGGGCTGGAAAAGATGGAACTCCTGCCCTACGGCCACTACGTGGCCAAGCTCGACTACATCAGCATCCTGGAACGGCTGAAGGACAAGCCGGACGGGAAGTACATCGAAGTCACGGCCGTCACTCCCACTCCTCTGGGTGAGGGGAAGTCCACGACCACCATGGGATTGACCCAGGGGATGGGGCGGTTGGGGAAGAAAGTCATCGCCGCCATCCGTCAGCCCTCCAGCGGCCCTACGTTCAACATCAAGGGGTCCGCAGCCGGCGGCGGGTTGGCCCAATGTATCCCTCTCACGGACTTCAGCCTCGGGCTGACCGGCGACATTGACGCCATCAACAACGCCCACAATCTGGCCATGGTGGCGGCCACCAGCCGGATGCAGCACGAGTTCAACTACGGGGACGACATCCTGGAGAAGAAGAACCTCCGGCGTCTGGACATCAATCCCCGGAACATGAACATCAAGTGGTCCATGGACTTTTGCGCCCAGGCCTTGCGTGACATCGTCATCGGCATCGGCGGGCACATGGACGGCTTCATGATGAAGAGCGGCTTCCAGATCACCGTATCTTCCGAGGTCATGGCCATCCTGGCAGTGGCCACCAGCCTCGCGGACATGCGGGAGCGGATGAGCAAGATCGTCGTCGGTTGGGACAAGCAAGGCAACGAAGTCACAACCGGTGACCTGGAGGTGGGTGGGGCCATGACGGCCCTCATGTCCCGGGCCATCAACCCGAACCTTCTCCAAACCATCGAAGGCCAGCCGACCTTGGTCCACGCCGGCCCGTTCGCCAACATCGCCATCGGCCAGTCGTCGATCCTGGCCGACAAGGTTGGGCTGAAGCTGGCGGACTACCACATCACCGAGAGTGGATTCGGCGCCGACATCGGCTTCGAGAAGTTCTGGAACCTGAAGTGCCGGTTCAGCGGACTCACGCCCAACGTTTCCGTGGTGGTAGCCACCATCCGGGCCCTCAAGATGCACGGCGGTGGCCCCGCCGTTTTCCCGGGCCGTCCCCTGGACGCCGCCTACACCGAGTCCCACCCCGAGTACGTGGAAGCCGGCGTGGAGAACCTGGT
This sequence comes from Gemmatimonadota bacterium, assembly GCA_039592115.1. GTDB lineage: Bacteria > Gemmatimonadota > Gemmatimonadetes > Longimicrobiales > Gaopeijiaceae > JBDHCH01. The sequence continues at coordinate 3,575 of JBDHCH010000214.1, forward strand.
CCACCACATCGAGACCGTTCGGAAAGCCGGTGTGAACCCCGTGGTCTGCCTGAACCACTTCTACACCGATTCGGACGATGAGGTTGAGGTGGTGAGGAAGGCCGCCGAGGCAGCCGGCGCCCGCTTCGCCGTATCCAAGCACTGGGAGCTGGGTGGCGAGGGAGCCGAAGAGTTCGCGCAGGTCGTGGTGGAGGCCTGCGAGGATAAGCCCGACTTCAAGTTCCTCTATCCGGATTCCGACCCCCTCAAGACGAAGATCGAGAAGATCGCCACCGAGGTGTATGGCGCCGATGGCGTTACCTACTCGCCCGTGGCAGAGAAGAAGATCAAGACGGTGGAAGCCGATGCCGAGCTCAGCCAGCTGGGCGTCTGCATGGTGAAGACCCACTTGAGCCTCTCACACGATCCGACCCTCAAAGGCCGCCCGACTGGTTGGACGCTCCCCATCTCGGACGTCCTCACCTACCGGGGCGCCGGGTTCGTGGTGCCGGTTGCCGGGGACATCAAGCTCATGCCCGGGACCGCCTCCGATGCCGCCTACCGGCGCATCGATGTGGATCCTGAGACGGGCAAGGTGGTGGGTCTGTTCTAGGCGCCTGATCCGGTCGAGTCGGAGCCGGAAGTCATCGGCGAGCCCCGACCTACGAGAAGACCGCCCGGGTGGCCAACCGGCTGCCCGGGCGGTGGTGTATTCTGGAGGGTGAGGTTCGACATCCCACGCCCTGGCCTTCACCACCCCCCTCCCCTCCTCCGTTCCCCAGCGTCGATCAAGCGAGGTCCTGGGCGAAGTCAGGGAGCCCTCGATCAGGGCGGGTGAGACCCATTCGTGGGTGCGATCTCGCCCCTGAAGACCGGGTATCCGAAGGAGATCCAACCCCCGATGCCTTCCCAGAGGACGGCCGTGTTCTCGAAGCCAAGCTCCTGCAGCCGCCGCCTGACTGAGTCGGCCGCGGCTCGGGGACACTCGCAATACAACACGATCCATGTCCCGTCAGTGGGTAAATCCTTCGCCAGCGAGTTCAGGTCGTCATAGTCGTAGTAATAGGGGAGCGGCACTGCCCCTTCGATGTGTGCCATCTGCCAGAGCGACATGACGCGGGTGTCGAGCAGAACCATCCGCCTCTTGCCCTGCAGCGCCGTGAGCAAGTCTCCAGCCATTACCCACGCCCCGCCCATCAGCTCGAAGTTTGGGGCCGGTGAATCAGGATTGAGGATGTACTCATCGGGTGTTGGTGGCGCTCGAAGCACGGGCTTCTCCAAGGACCATCCCGTCGCTCTGCTGCGGAGAAACGCCGTCACGGCGTCCATCTCCTTTTCGCTCAAGACGTCGCCGAAGGCGGGCATGTCGGTGCCGTCCCGGCCACGCTCGATGGCATATCGCAGGAACGGATCCGTCGTCATTGATAGCATCACGGGATTCCCCAGCGCCGTTCCGATCCCGCCCTCCCCACTGGCTCCGTGGCAGGTCGCACACTCCCGTGCATAGATCTTCCCCCCCAACCCCACATCGCCCCTCACCAGATCTCTGGGCAAATCGACCAACTCGACCTCTTCCTGTGCCAGTAGCCACTGCATGATCCCACCGATCTCATCCATGGTCATGGGACCACCGATTTCGTCCAGGTACCCGCCCATGGGGGTGCCACGCCTTCCATACGCTGTCGTGACCGCCATGTGCATGGGAAACCCGGAGCTCAGAAGCTGTCTGGAACGAAGGGAGGGGGCGCGGTCGTTCACGTACCCCTGCCGATCGGCTCCATGGCAGAGGGCACAGTACTTCCGGTAGTTGGCTGCTGCGGCTTTCGCTTCCTCTTCCGTCTGCTCGGGCAACTGATACGCAGCCGCGTCTCCAGGGCTCCCCAGGATGAGGACCCCTGAGACCGTCATCATCGTCATCAGCTGTTTCAAACTTGCTCCCTCTTCCCTTCGGGCCAATCTCCCGGGATTCTAGACGGATCGATAACAGGCCACAACTCGCCCCGGAGCCGACCAATCGGGCCTTTGGATTGCCTACCGGTACGCTCTACCCTCACTTTGCCCATCCAGCACGGAACCCGCCCATACCGGCGGAGTGGAGAATTCTCGTTCGAACCTATCGAGGGACGCCATGTACCGTCTTGCCGTAGTCCTGATTCTCGCGATGGTCGCCCTGTTCGTGAGCCCCGTCCAGATGGAGGCTCAGGGGTCCGGGGCGCCCACGGTCGAGTCGGTGAGCCCGGACCTTCTCAAAGGCCTGAACTTCCGCCTCGTCGGCCCGGGGCAAGGGGGCCGAGTCACGACGGTGACCGGGGTGCCGTCGGCGCCCACCACCTTCTATATGGGAGTGGCCAGTGGCGGAGTGTTCAGAACCACCGACAATGGCGAAACATGGGTACCCATCACCGATGGCCAGGTGCCCCTTGGCTCAACGGGCTCCATCGCCGTGGCAGACTCGGATCCCAACGTCATCTACCTCGGTACCGGCTCCGACGGCGTGCGCAGCAACGTGTCCACCGGCCGAGGGGTCTACAAGACCACCGACGGTGGGGAAACCTGGACGTTTGCCGGCCTATACGATGTCGGTCAGATCGGCGGCGTGCGTATCCACCCCACCGATCCCAACACGGTTTGGGTAGCCGCCAACGGAGACATCTTCAAGCCCGGACCTCATCGGGGTGTCTATAAGACCACCGACGGGGGGGAGACCTGGGAGAAAACCCTCTTCGTGTCCGACAGCACCGGGGCCATGGACGTCGAGCTGCAACCCGGGAATCCCGATGTGGTCTACGCCTGGATGAGCCGCATCGAGCGGAAGCCGTGGACCATCATCAGCGGATCCTACGAGGGTGGCTTCTACAAGAGCACAGACGGTGGCGAGAGTTGGCAGAATATCCGTACCGGTCTTCCCACCGAGCTCATCGGGAAGGGGAACCTGGCCGTAACCGCCGCGAAACCCGACCGGGTATACGCTCTGGTGGAAGCCAAGCCCGGGGGGGGGTTCTACCGGTCCGACGACTACGGCGAGAGCTGGGAGATGGTGAGCGACAACCAGAGCCTGATCGGACGCCCCTTCTATTACACTTCTCTTGGAGCGGACCCCACGGACGCCAACACGGTCTACGGTGGAGCCGAGGGATGGTTCAAAACGACAGATGGCGGCGCCAACTGGACCCGGATGCCGACGCCCCATGGGGATAACCACGACATCTGGGTGAGCCCGAACGACGGGAACGTGATGGTTCAAGCCAACGACGGCGGAGCCAACGTCTCCACGGATGGCGGGCGCACATGGTCCACCCAGATG
>JBDHCH010000215.1:0-6767 GCA_039592115.1 Gemmatimonadota bacterium
ATCGCCGGTTAGCAGCATCCGGGTGGTGTTGGCTGCCTTGACGAACGCCTAGAAAAGGGGGGTCGGACCGGTGTCTGAATCGGGGGTGGTGGAGTTCCAGCCTATTGGCAAGCGCGCGGTGGTCGAACCGGGTGCCACGATTCTGGAGGCGGCCCAAGAGGCGGGTGTCGGCATCTCAGCCATTTGCGGCGGTGTGGGTTCATGCGATGCCTGCCGCGTGCACGTGGATGACCAGGAGCAGGTCAGCGATCCAACCGAGATTGAAGTCGAGGCCCTCGGCGCCGACAGCCTCGCGGCTCGCACACGGCTCGCATGCCAGACCGAGGTCTTCGGCCCAGTTCGGGTGGACGTTCCGCCGGAATCCATGACGGCGACACAACGGACGCAGGTGGAGGGAGAGGAGATCGGGATCGATCTCGAATCGCCAGTCGAGATCCTGGACCTGACCCTCTCGGAAGCTCGAGCGACCGACCTGACCGCCGATTTCGAGCGCCTCAGGGCCGCAGTGGCGGAGAGCGGGGGGGGCACGCTGGAGTGCCGACGGCTGACCATCCTGAGGCAAGTTCCTGAGATTCTGAGAAGGAACCAGTGGAGTGTCAGGGTTGGACTACGGGGCAACGAGCTGGTCAGTGTCACCGCACCCGACGTCCCTTTGCTGGGAATGGCGGTGGACATCGGGACCACGAAGGTGGCTGCGTACCTGGCGGACATGGGGAGTGGAAAGACCCTCGCCATGAAGGGCATCATGAACCCTCAGATCGCCTACGGTGAGGACGTGATGGCCCGGATCACCTATTGTCTCCGGCACGAAAGCGGGTCGGAGATCCTGCAAAAGGCCATCGTCGATGCCCTCAACGACCTGGCCCGGGATCTCTGCGCTTTCGCTGGAGTGGACGGTGATGCGAAGGGCGTCGTCTACGAGCCGTCCCAGATCGTGGAATCGGTCATGGTAGGGAATACCGCCATGCACCACCTCCTGTTGGGACTGCCCGTGAAACAGCTGGGTCTGTCTCCGTACGTGGCGGCCGTGTCGTCACCTCTGGATGTGAGGGGGGATGAACTGGGCCTGGCCTTCTCTCCTGGAGCCACGGTTCATCTTCTGGCCAACATTGCCGGCTTCGTGGGTGCCGACCACCTGTCCATGCTTCTCGCCACATCTTCCCACCGGAAGAAGGACGTGACGGTCAGCCTGGATATCGGAACGAATACGGAGATCACGCTTTCCGCCCATGGCCGCTTGATCGCCTGTTCCACCGCTTCAGGGCCGGCCTTCGAAGGCGCCCATATCCGCGACGGCATGCGAGCCGCGGAAGGCGCCATCGAACGGATCCAGATCACCGATAACCAGGTCGCCTTCCAGACCATCGGGAATTCGGCCCCTGTCGGCATTTGCGGTTCCGGAATCCTGGATGCTATTGCACAACTCAGGCTGTGCGGAGCCATGGACGAGAAAGGGGCCTTGGATGAAGGACACCCCCTGATCCGGAGAGGTGAAAAGCTGCCAGAGGCCCTTCTTGCCGACGCATCGATGACAGGACATGGTCACGACATCGCGCTGAGCCGTGCCGATATCAATGAGATCCAGCTGGCCAAAGGTGCCATGCGGGCGGGAATCGAGTTGCTCTTCGAAGCGGCGGATGTCACGGCGAAGGATGTGGACGAGTTCATCATCGCCGGCGCGTTCGGGACCTATATCAGCGTGGCCGCAGCCGTGGAGATCGGCATGTTTCCGGATATCCCGCTGGATCGCTTCCGCCAGGTGGGCAACGCGGCGGGAATCGGGGCAAAGCAAGCCCTCCTTTCGACGACACGGCGGGCCGAAGCCGCCAGAATCGCCGAACAGGTCGAGTATCTGGAGCTCACCGTCAACACACGGTTCCAGGACGAGTTTTTGAAGGCGATGTACCTGTAGATTGGCGTGCAGTGCGGCGCCGGATTCCGCTGAGTCGGAACTCGAGTCGGGCTCCTCCTGGAGTCCTCAGAATGGTCGGAGGGTTTCTGGTCTTGTGACCCCTTCGACACTTCTCGTACCTTCGACCTTCGCTGGAGTCCGGAGTACCCCCGGGTCTTGTTTAGCAGGCGTAGCCGACCTCCATCCATGAAGAGGCGCGATTTTCTCAAGGGCTCTCTTGCAGCCGGTGCTGGCGCAGCCGGGATCACCCGGGCGGCTGGAGCCGTCTTCCCCGACCCGGAACCCGGTCCAGGCCAGGACCGGGGCGAAGCGCTCATCACGCCTATCGACCTTCGGTGCGAATCCACCCACACTCCGCTGGGTGTTGACGCGTATCGTCCACGTCTCAGCTGGAAGCTCGAGGCCGCTGACGGCGCGCGCAATCAGATCCAATCGGCCTATAGAATCACGGTAGCCAGTACAGACGCTCTTCTGGCGACGGGGGTGGCGGATCTGTGGGACAGCGGAAAAGTCGTCTCCAATCAGCAACTTCACGTCGAATATGAGGGACCGTCGCTCAGAAGCGGCCAGCGGTGTTTCTGGCGAGTGCAGGTTTGGGACGTGGAGGATCGGCTTTCAGAACCGAGCGAAACCTCCTGGTGGGAGATGGGCCTGCTCTCTCCGGAGGACTGGACCGGACTCTGGATCTCCGACGGGAGCAAGGGGCCGACATCCGAAGAAGCCTTCTACGAGGATGACCCGGCCCCCCTGTTTCGCAGGAGCGTCTTCGTCGACAGGCCGGTCAGGCGAGCGCGCCTCTACGCTGTCGGACTCGGCTACTGCGAGCTCCGTTTGAATGGCAGGGTTCTTTCTGATCACATACTCGATCCGCCCTGGACGAGCTTCGGCAGGCGGCTCTTCTACACGTGTGAGGACCTGACGGAGCAGCTGGGAGAGGGCGAGAACGTTCTCGGAGCCATGCTCGGGAACGGCTGGTTCAATCCCCTCCCGATGCGGATGTGGGGCCGGATCAATATCCGTGACCATCTCGTGGTCGGGCGCCCTCAGCTGTTGGCCCAGCTGAACATCGAATACGACGATGGTTCGGTGCAGACGATCGCCAGCGACGGGGCGTGGAGGGTCAGGTCGGGTGCGATCCTCCGGAACAGTGTCTATCTCGGTGAGAAATACGACGCTCGACTGGAGGAGCCGGGATGGGACCGGCCCGGGTTCGACGATTCGGAGTGGAGCTCGGCGTCGGCCGTGGATCCGATCCCTGGCGAACTGCGGGCTCGACCGATCCCACCGATCCGGGTCACATCACGTCTCACCCCGGTCAGCATGACCGAGATCTCCCCCGGGGTGTTCATCTTCGACCTCGGGAGAAACTTTGCGGGTTGGGTCCGGCTGCGCGTTAAGGGACCACCGGGAGCCACGGTCCGGATGCGATTGGGGGAACGGCTCCATCCCGATGGCACACTGAACCCCATGACGGCGGTGGCCGGACAGATCAAAGGGCTCAGGGAAGACGGGAACCCCCAAGGGGGACCAGGAGCACCGGAGATCGCCTGGCAAGCCAACTCGTACACGCTTCGGGGCGGTGGCCCGGAGGAGTATACGCCCCGATTCACTTTCCACGGACTCCGGTACGTTGAGGTGACCGGGTTCCCAGGCAGGCCGACGTTGGATTCCATCGAAGGCCTTCGGCTGAACACGGACGTTGAGGCCGTTGGATCGTTTGCCTGTTCGAATGGCAGGTTCAATCGCCTGCACGAGACGGTGCAGTGGACCCTCTTAAGCAATCTCTTCAGCGTGCAGTCGGATTGCCCGGGCCGGGAGAAATTCCAGTACGGCGGGGACATCGTCGCCACCAGCGAGATGGCGATCTTCGGATACGACATGGCCACCTTTTACGCGAAGACCGTAGCCGACCATCGAGACGCTGCCCGGGGCGAAGGATGGCTCCCGGAGACGGCGCCCTTCGTCGGGATCGCGGCGGGGAATTATGTGGAGGAGGCGGGCCCCGTCAGCTGGGGTTTGGCCCACCCTCTGCTGATGGCGCATCTCTATCAGTACTACGGTGACCGTCGGATATTGGAGGAGCAATTCGAAGCGGCCCGCACCTGGGTAGACCTCCTCAACCGGTACTCCGACGGAAAGACCATCGACCGCTGCATCGGCGACCACGAAAGCCTGGATCCCAACCCCGTCGAGCTCATCGCCACGGCCCACTTTTTCCAGGCCGCGTCTCTGGTCGCCGGCTTCGCAAATATCCTCGGGCTCCCAGCAGAGGAAGCTCAGTACCGCCAGCTCGCCCTGGAGATCAGCCGTGCCTTCGTCGAACGATTCCTGGAACCGGGTACAGGGCGGTTTGGACCGGCCACACAGGCCGCACAGGCCACTGTCCTGCACCTGGGCCTCGCCCCCGGGGGGGAAGTCGAGGCGGCCATCCAGCGCATGGTCGACGAGGTGCTTGTCACGCATGATGGCCACATCGCCACCGGCATCTTCGGAACCAAGTATCTGCTGAATACCCTCTCCGCCACCGGGCACGTCGACGTAGCCCATCGGCTGGTGAATGAGTCGTCCTATCCAGGGTGGGGACACATGCTCGAGAGGGGTGCAACGACGCTCTGGGAGACCTGGGCCGAGAGCGATGACGTATACTCTCAGAACCACCCCATGTTCGGGTCGGTGAACGAGTGGTTCTACAAGTACCTCGCTGGAATCAGGCCGGAGGAGACTGCCGTCGGTTTTGATCGTTTCAGGATCGAGCCAACGATGCCCACCGGCCTTGAGTGGGTGGAGGCGAGCTACTGCTCCGTGCGGGGGACCATCAGAAGCAGTTGGCGACTGGAAAACGATCTGCTCTTCCTCGACGTGGAGATCCCTGTGAACACCACCGCCGTGGTACGAATTCCGACTGGTAATCCGGCGTCGATCCGGGAAGGAGGGCGACTGGTCGGCGAGTTCCCATCGATCCGGACCGTACCCCCCGCCTCGGCCCGTGGAGTCCACTTGGAGTTGGGCTCCGGCCGATATTCGTTCACGGCGACCGCTCTCTGATCGAGCCGACCGGCCCTCCATTTCCGTCCGGGAGCTTATCCGCACGCCTTCATGCGTCGGGATGTTCGGATGGTCTTCCCCCCTGAAAGGAGGTCATTCCTCTCCCCGATTCAAGAAAGGGATCAGCAGCGGATCCTTCGTTCTCCGCATTCGGTCTTCCAGCACCCGACGCATCTGATCGGTTTCGCACTTGTAGTCCGGATGGTCGATGAGGTCATTCAAGGCGGCGGGATCGGTCTGGAGGTCGTAGAACTCCTCCGGCACCCGATATTCGAACAACCGCACCCGGGCAGCGATTTCAGGGTCCGTGCTCGCTGCCTCCTGCATGGCGCGGAAGGTCAGTCCGCTGGTGGAGTCCATCCGCATGGGACCGGTCTTGCCTGCCCACGAATTGAAGATGTATCCGAACCGTTTGCCCTGGACGGCCCGCATGGGGTATTCCCTGCCGGCAGAGGTTCTGTGGAATTCCGTGAACACGTATTCACGGCCCTCCTGCTTCTTCCCCTCGAGCAAAGGCAGAAGACTGAATCCGTCCAATCCGCCAACGGCCTCGATTCCGGCGGCATCGAGAACCGTGGCCATGTAATCGATTCCGGAAAGGAGGTGCTCCGAGTCGACCGAACCGGGCTTTATCCTACCGGGCCAGCTAACGATCCACGGGGTTTTCGTGGAGGCCAGATAGCAGTTCGCTTTGGCAAACGGCATGGAGATGCCATTGTCGGAGATAAACATCACCATCGTGTTGTCTGGGAACCCGCTCTCTTCCAACGCCCTGATCACCGCCCCGATGGACTGATCACAGCGATATACGGAAGTGAAGTACTCGGCGAGCTCCTTCCTGACATTCGGAAGATCGGGCAGGAAATCGGGAACGGGCACCTGATCTGCCTGGATTCGACGAGTGAAGGTCGGCAGGTCGTGCCCCCATGCTCTCGCCTCACCGGCGCTCCCCGCGAAGGGACGATGTGGGTCGTGGGAGTTGGCCATGAGGAAGAACGGTTGGCCGAGGTCCTTTGCCATCTCGAAGAAGGCTCTCGAGTATTCGTAATACCGCTCCGGCGACCTCCCGATGCCGGCACCCGACGCCAACTGGCCCTCGGTAACGAAGAAATCCCAGCAGAACTTCTCCTTGGGCTGAAGGTGTCTCTCCTTGCCCAGGATACCGTTGAGGTACCCTGATTCCCGGAGGCTCTCCTGGAGCGTCGGGACGTCAGAGTCGATGGGCTCGAAACCCTCGGCCCCGTTGCGGTGAGGGTATCGACCGGTCATGATCGACTGCCGACTGGGCTGGCAAACAGCGATATTCACATGTGCGTTCGTGAATCTCATCCCACGTGCAGCAAGGTTGTCGATATTGGGAGTGATTTCAGGTAGCTCGCAGCCGTAACATCCGACTGAATCGTAATTCAGATCGTCCGCGGTGATCAGGATGAAGTTCGGCGTGTCCCCCGAGGCGTCTGGTTTCCTTGCGCAGGCCAGGCTCGAGAAAGGCAGCGAAAGAGTCGCAGCCGTTGCATTGGCGTATCTGAGGAATTCTCGTCTGTTCATTCCTTGCCTCTGTTCCGGAACTTGAACCGGTTCTCAGGGCTTGGCCAGGCTCAACGGGAAAGCGGCGCCCAGCCCGTTGCGCTTCTCGGCATTCCCTCCCTACGCTTCCGTGTGCCTGCTGTCATCACTCTTCCTCCTATCCTTGTCCCTAGAAGGGTGTTGAAGAAGTGGGGTGCGGTCGCGCACAGGGGTCTTGCGAGTGCCAGACAAGGAAGGACGACGAAAGCGATGCCAAAGCATCGGAGAGGAGTTCTGACGCCGT
>JBDHCH010000216.1:0-9395 GCA_039592115.1 Gemmatimonadota bacterium
CGGAGCTCTCCGGAGAAGCCGGCAGCCACGAGCAGAAGGCCTCCCCCGGTGAGGAGGTAGGTTCCCATGGCCACCGTCAGGGATGAAGGCTGTCCCTTGCGCCGGGCCAGGGCCGACCCCAGGGCCCAGGAGAGGGCGCAGAGAACCAGGACCGCACCGCCCATCAGATCGACCGGCTCGCTCCCCAGGAGGGAGCCGGGCCCCAGGAGCAGAAGGATTCCGGCCATACCTGCAGCGAGGCCTCCGGCTGTCCGGAGGGTGAGGCGCCCATTTCGAGGAGCGACCTTCCAACCTGCCGGGGTGAGTAGGAGGTCCCGTTCGGCAACCTTCTCTATGAACGTCATCCAGAGGGGGAGCGTGGCAACGAAGAGGGCTGCCGTACCGGAGGCCACCCTCTGTTCCGCCCACGCCAGCCCTCCGTGACCTCCCAGGAACAGGAGGCCTCCCACCATGGCTCCGCCAGCCCACTGGGCCGGCGTGGGGGCCGGCCCTCCCCGCCACCGGCCCCAGGCGTAGAGAATGGTCCCCGCCGTCACCGCCCGCGTCGCCGTCATGGTGAAGGGTGGAATGGTGGTGACGGCAATCTTGATGGCCAGATAGGTGGATCCCCAGATGAGGTAAATGGCGGCAAACGCCGCCACGATCCCAGCCTTCCAGCCTCTTATCTCCATTGTAACCCTCTATCGATGTTTTACAAGTTACATCAGTCTATCGTTGTCAACGTAACCTGTCAAGCATATTTTATCGGTTACTATGACCGGACAACGCGAAAAGAACCCTGGGGCACGACGGGCAGAGGCCGATCAGCCGGTGGAGGAGGAGGCGGAGGTCCGGCAGCCAGTGAAGGAGGGCGAGACTCAGCCCGGCCCCAGCACCCTGCCCGACGGTCCCCAGTTCGAGTTGACGGGAGGGGAGGTCTGTCTGGACTTCGCCAACACTGTGGATTCCCGGCCGACGCCAGAGCCCGTTGAGCTTCTCAACAGCTACGGCGACCTCCTGAGCTGGAGCCTTCAGAAGGAGGTCATCACGCCTGACCTGGCAGAGATGCTCTGGGAAGATGCTTCGGCCCACCCGAGGAAGGCTGACGCCACCCTGGCGCAGGCGGTAGCGCTCCGGGAGGCCCTCTTCGGAGTATTCTCTGCGTCGGCCCGGGGAACGTCACCTCCCCTGGGCGCCCTGGAGCTCCTGAATCGGCTCCTGCCCCCGGCCCTGGGGCACCTGCGCCTTGCCCTGAACGACTCGCGTTATCGCTTGACGTGGGAGGAGGATGCGGCGATGGACCGCATGCTCTGGCCCATCCTCCGGTCGGCCGCCGACCTCCTCACCTCCGATCGGCTGGCCCGGGTTCGGATCTGTTCGGCGGAGGACTGCGACTGGCTCTTCCTGGACCAGAGCAAGAACCGCTCGCGACGGTGGTGCGATATGGGTGTGTGCGGGAACCGGAACAAAGTGAGGCGGTTCCGCCAGGCTCGGGCATCCGGCTCCAACGAGTAACTCTCCTTCGACCCGAACTCTACCGCCGGGGCATCCAGGGAATCATCGACCTCTTCCAAGCCTTCCCCTTGAAAAAAATTCTTTGGACTGCCTAATTATGACATTCGCGGTCGCCCGAGGCCGCCATTCTCCTCTCCATTCCGGACAACCCGATGCAAGGCCTCTTCCGAGAGCTCCGCCAAGCGGAGCGTTCGCTCCGTCGTGATCCCATCTTCTCCATCACGGCCATCCTGACCCTGGGTCTGGGAATCGGCGCCACGACCGCCGTCTTCAGCGTTTTGTACGGCGTCATGCTGGCGCCTCTCCCCTTCCCCGACGGGGAGCAGCTGGTCCGGGTGTACTCCACCAACCCGCGGCAGAATATCCGCCAGGGGCAGATGAGCCCCTCGGACCTGTGGGACATGAAGGTGGACTCCCGGTCCGTCCAGGCCGCATCCCCGGTCTTCCCCTATGAAGGGACACTGGAGGACGACGCCGGCAATCCGGTCCGGGTCCCGGCCTACGTGGTGTCGGCAGACTTCTTTCAGGTCTTCTCCTCTCCCATGGTCCTGGGCCGAGGGTTCCTCCCGGAGGAGGACGAGCCGGGGAGCCCCTTCGAGGTGGTCCTCAGCCATCAGCTGTGGCAGACGGCCCTTGGGGGGGACCCAGACATCATCGGCACGTCCGTCTCCATCGACGCCGGGACCGCCGTGGTGGTGGGCGTGGCGCCCCCCTCCCTCCGGTATCCCCGGGATGCGGCCCTCTGGGTTCTGCCGGGGTTCGACTGGCAGAACACGGCCCGCCGGGGCCGGAGCTGGGACGCCGTGGCCCGCCTTTCCCCCGGGACCATGGTCCCGGAAGCCCAGTCGGAGCTCAGCGTCATCGCCTCCCGCCTGGCCCAGGAGCACGTCCAGTGGAACAGCGGCGTGGGGGTGGCGGTGGTGCCCCTGAAGGAGTCCATCGTGGGGGACCTGCAGACGGCGCTGCTGATCCTCATGGCAGCGGCGGCGGGGCTCCTGGCGGTGGCGGCGGCCAACGTGGCCAACCTCCTCCTCGCCCGGGGCGCGTCCAGGCTGCAGGAGACGGCGCTGCGGGCCGCCCTGGGGGCCAGTCGACTCCGCATCGTGGGTACCCTGTTCGCCGAAGCTTTCGTCACCTCCTTCGCGGGAGGGCTGTTCTCCGTGGGCTTCGCCCTGGTGAGCATCCAGCTCTTCAAGCGTCTCGCGCCCCCCTCGGTTTCCATCCTCGGGGACGTGACCTTTGGGTGGCAGCCGCTGGCCTTCGCCGGGGCCGTGACCGTGGGAACCACCCTGGTGTTCGGTCTCCTTCCAGCGCTCCGGGCCTCTTCGGCGGATATCCGCGGCCTCCTGGGAGACGGGGGCCGGCGGTCCACCACAGGGCTCCAGGGCTCCCTTCTCCGTTCCGGGCTGGTGGTCGCGGAGGTGGCGGTGGCCACGGGCCTGGTCATCGGCTCTGGGCTCCTCCTGAAGAGCTTCCAGAACGTCACGGACACGGACCCAGGGTTCGAGGTCCGGGAGGCGGCGACCTTCAACGTGATCCCTCCCATCGGCCTCTACGGGGACTGGGACAATGTCGCCCAGTACTACGACGCCCTCCTCGTCGAGTTGGAGGCGGTTCCGGGGGTCACCGGTGTGACCACCATGGCCAGCCTCCCCCTGGGGACCGACTACGGGGTCCGGCGCCCCATCCGGATCATGGACCTGCCGGAGCCCGTGGAAGGAGAAGAGCCCCAATCCTTCATGCGGCCGGTGGGGGCGGACTTCTTCGACGTCATGGGCGTGTCCATCGTGGAAGGGCGGGGGTTCAACGACCTGGACACCAGGGACGGGGCGCCCGTGGCGGTGGTGAACGAGACCTTCGTCCAGCGGCACCTCGCGGACGGCAGGGGGCTGAACCGGCAGATCTCCCTGTACTCCCGCAACTTCGGCCCCATCGGGCAGATCCTGAATGAGGAGGTGGAGGTCGTGGGCGTCGTAGGGGACGTCCGGTACGCAGGCCTCACCGCCGAGCCCGAACCCATCATCTACTTCCCCCGGGCCCAGGCGCCGTTCCGGCGGCAGACGGTCGTGGTCCGGACGGATTCGGACCCGGCGAATCTTTTTTCGGCGCTCCGTGAGCGGGTGTCGGGGGTGGATCCCCAGGTGGCCCTGAGCGGCCTCGGCACCATGAACCATGTGATCCGCGCCTCGACCGTGAGCCAGCGGTTCATGGCCACGCTGATCCTCCTCTTCGGGATCATGGCCCTGGTCATGGCAATCGTGGGGATCTACGGCGTGGTCTCCTACCAGGTCACCGAGCGGGTCAGGGAGATGGCGGTGCGCATGTCCATCGGCGCCGCGCCAGGAGAGGTTCTTCTCCTCATCCTGAAGTCCGGGGCCCGGGTGTGGGGAACCGGCGTCGTGGCGGGAGCCGGGGGGGCCATCCTCTTCAGGGAGGTGGTGGCAAGCCAGCTTTACGGCGTGAGCGCCACCGATCCCACGATCTTCCTGGGGGCGGCCCTGGCCCTGGCCGGGGTATCCGCCGCTGCGACGGCCTTCCCGGCCTGGCGTGCCACACGTCTGGAGCCTGCCGTGGTGCTCCGGGAGGCGTGAGGGGGGGGCGCTCCGTGAAGCCGCGGTCCTCCATCCGCTTCTCGGCGCCGCAGGGAGAATCTGTGCCGGAACGGGAGCGTCTGAATGGCCGGATGAGCAGGTAACCGCCCGGACCAAATCCTCGCGGCCACAGAAAAGCCGCACTACCTTTGAAGGATAGGATTCAACAGATACGGGCCCTGGGGAACAGCGGCCCGGCTTGGGAGTGTTCGGAACACCCGCCGCCGGATTCCATGGCCCGATCGAGCATCGCTCGGAAGAGAGGGCACAATGGTTCGCATGCGCACCCACCTCGTTCTGGCTTCCATCATCCTCCTCCTCCTGGCCTGTGAGCCGAATACGACGGCTCCCCCGACCGACCCTCAAGCCGTCGATGTGGCCGGTTCAGTCGTCGCTGGAGATATCGGAGGCGACTTCGGGCCCTTCCCCATCGACTTCCCCTTCATGCCGTACCCCGACGGCTACCGCTTCAGGAACTTCGGGGGAGCCGGGGACTGGCCGCTGTTCTCCGAGATCTTCGGTGGGAACGTGAGCATCTGGTCGATCCTGGACCTGGATTTCTACAACAACACCTTCCTCCCGATTTTTGGCGGAGGTCAGTGCTACGGGTTCGCCATCACCGCCGGCATGTTCTACAGGAACACCTTTCATCCCAGCCACTTCCAGCGAGGAGCTGAGGTTACCTACGAGATCCTCCGGATTACAGGGAACGAGTTGGACGAAGACATCGAACGGCACATCGAGAAGTACTGGTTCATGTGGAGCGGCAGGGAGATGCATGCGCACCGGGTGTGGGCCGAAACCCCGGAGGAGGCCGAAGAGATCATGGACCTGGTGGAAGAGGAGTTCGCGGCAGGGTGGACTGATCCCTGGGTATTGTCCTTCTGGAGATCCAATGGGGGCGCCCACACCGTCAACATCCTGAACCTGACCCGGACCGACGCAGGAGGGATCTTCAAGATCTGGGACAACAACGCGCCGTTCAACCAGGTAACCAACAATCCGGGATGGCGGGATTTCCACTTCGGACCCGATGGCTTCACCTACGGCTCCCAGGACATCGTCGAGGTCGCCATCGATCGCATCTCCGTGAACGAGCTGAAGCATATCGAGAAGTGGTGGGGCGACGTGAGCTGGGAGGACTTCTGGGTATGGATCTCGCGGCCAATCGACCCGAACATGTACGTCGTCCACATTGACAACCTCGAACGGCGGCTGGGTCACACGGCCAGCGCCGCCTTCGACGAGATCCCCGATGCCTTCCGCGTCCGCAGACCTGCCGGACTCCCCGACCCGGACCCGGACTGGTTGGAGCCCGTCGAGTACCGTCTTCCCCCCGGGAATTACACGGTGGAGCTCATGAACCCCACTACCGGCCAGCTGGACTATCACCTCCTGGCCGGCGACGCCCTCTTCTCCCTGGCGGCCACAGGCAGCGGACCCGCCGCAGCCCGGATCACGAGCCTCCAGGAGGCCCGGGCCTTTACCCTGGAGCCCCAGGATCCCCTGGAGGGCGTCGAGATGCGGGTGGCCGTGGCCCTGAGCGGAGAGGAAGAGCGGGCCCTCGATGTTTCCGGACTCTCGCTTCCGGCGGATCGTTCGCTCCTCCTGGGGCCTACGGAGGGATCTGGCGGGTTCAGCCTCACCCTGAACGGGGTTGAGGCAGCATCCGTGAACCTCCTGCTGACGGAAGCCACGCCGTCGGGGCCCCTCACCCAGGCTCTTTCCTCGGTCCAGCTCACGGAGGGGGCGCCCCTGGAGCTGGAGCCCTGGGATTGGGTCCGGCTCTCGGCGATGCCTGTGTTCACCCGGACGTATCTGGGAGACGGAAGCATCCTTCTCCGGGCCTACAACGCCACGCCGCTGAACCTGGGCCAGCTCCTGGAAGACATGGTTGCCTCGGGGGCGATCCCCACCGCGGGCATCGCCACCAGCATCCGGCAGCAGGCTGCCCGGGCACCTTCACAGGCCCTCATCAACCACCTGGAGAGCCTGGTGGCCGAGGGGAGACTCACCCAGGGCACTGCTGATCTGATCCTGGTTACGGCTGAGGCGGCAGCGACTGGAGGAACGAGCCGGGGAGTGGTGATGCGGTAACCTGATCGTCTCTTTTGGCTCGGCGTCGATGACGCTCATGGACCGCTCATGGACCGCTCGTGGGCCCGGCGGTCCAGGGGCAGGAGCCGGTGCCGACCTCCCAACCCAGCATGCATCTGCCCACCGAAACCCTTGACAGTTTCTAGGATGCCGAGTTGAAGAGGTCCGGGATACCCGCTCGAGGCGGGCCTCAGGGCCTCCCGCGTCCTCTCTCCAAACCAGACTCTCAGGTAGGCACCTGCGGAATCCTCCGAGGCCGACTTCAGTCCCCATACGCCCGCTCAGGGCGGCGAAAAACCCCCTCATATATTGGAATGAGAGGCATTCCCCCGCTGTGGATGAGGAGGAGGAGGACCCGTCAATGGTCACATTCGCACCATCAGTCGATCTGGTTTCACCGGCAGGAGGCGACGCCGTCAAACCCCCAGCTCCCAACGAAGAAACCGAACTTCTTGGGGACGAGATCGCCCGCCTGGCCGCTCACATAGGCGCCGCCACTTACCGACTCCTGGTCCTGATCAGGGACTTCGATGAGCGGGAGGGGTGGAACTGCGGCTTCCGTTCCTGCGCAGTCGTATTCCAGGGTCCGGGCCCTGACCCGGGTAGCCACGCCGGAGAACGAGGTCGAGTTGTTGGAGGTGGCCCGTCACTCCACAGCGGTCCAGACCGAAAGACTGGTACGGGGGTGGCGGCGTTTGGACCGGCTGGAGGAAGCCGAAGTGGAGAAAGAGCGCCATCTGAACCGCTACGTGAGGCTCCATCCCGACGAGGACGGGAGCTGGGTGCTCCGGGGTCGGCTGGATCCGGAGGTGGGGGCCCTGCTCCAGAAGGCCCTGGAGTGGGCCTGCGAGTCCCTGTACCGAGAGGAAGCGAGCTCCGGCCCGGAGAACGGAACGGATGCCGATCCCGATATCGATGCCGGTACCGGATCCGACACCCAACCCAACCCCGAAGATGAGGCTGTCACCACCACCGCCGGCCAGCGCCAGGCCGACGCCCTCGGACTCCTGGCCGAGCGGGCCCTGGCTGAGGCAGGCGTGGGAGAAGACAGCTCTCCCGAGTCGGAAGAATCGACCCGGACCCGTCCCCTGGGCCGGGCCGAGCGGTTCCAGGTGGTGCTCCACGTGGATGCCGGGGCCTTGGAGGCGGATTCCGAGTCCGGGCCCGGGGCGCCGGACGGAGGCGGGGTGCTGGCGGAAAGCGGAATAGGCGTTCCCGCGGGAACGTCTCGGCGGATGGCGTGCGACGCCGGGGTGGTGGAGATGCGCCACGGCAGCCGGGGTGAAGTCCTCGATGTGGGGCGGAGGAGGAGGACGGTGCCGCCAGCCATCCGCCGGGCCCTGGAGCACCGGGACGGGGGGTGCCGCTTTCCGGGGTGCGAATGTCGGTACACGGACGCCCACCACATCACCCACTGGGCCGACGGGGGGGAGACGAAGCTGCAGAACCTGGTCCTCCTCTGCAGTCGGCACCATCGGGCGGTGCACGAGGAGGGATTCCGGGTGGAGTTGGGGGCCGATGGGGGCGAGGGGTCTCGGGAGGCCTGCCAGGAGAGATCCGGGCGCATCCCTGGAACGGCCGGGGCGAAAGGCAGGGGTGGTGGGGTCCTCACGGCCAGGTTCTACCGGCCCGACGGGCGCCTGCTTCCGGAGGTCCCCGATCCTCCCACCCTTCCCTCCGACCCTCTGGCGGCCCTGACCCGGAGCCACCGCCAGGAGGGGATCGAGCCGGGTCCGTGGACTCCCACGCCCGCGTGGTACGGGGAAACCCTGGACCTCGGCCTGACTCTGGATATGCTGCGCCACCCCCTGGCTCGGGAGCGGCAGGCACAGATTAGAGATGGTTCAGGGTGATTGGGAGGTGGAGGCTATCCTTCGGGCCACGGCGCCATGTGCTCGTGCTTCAGGTACCGCTCGATCAGGGAGAAGTCCGCCGTGTTGTCGGTGATCAAAGTCGCGCCGGATTCCCGACACGACGCAGCCAGTAGGAAGTCGTTGACGAGGGACTTGGGTATGCTTCGAAGATCTCTGGCTTCCGCCCGGGACATTGCGGCCATGGCCAATCCCGCCTGCTCCCACGCCGAGTGACTCGGCGTCACCAATCGCCCGGCTCTGATCAGAGGCCCCAGGAGGCCCTCCCGGACCTGCCGGGCCTTGGCAAGGGTGGTCGCTCCCACCAGGAGCTCATGGAGGACGATGGAACTCAGAAAGGTGAAGGGAGTGAACTCCCCGAAATACCGCTCCAGCTCCTCGGCACCGATCCGACTCCGGAAGGCCCTCACGTACAGGTTGGTGTCCAGGACGAACTTCCTCACGGTTCCACATCGTCCTCGAACACGTTCTCAACCCCACCGCTCCCGGCGATTCGCCGGACACCCGCCATCAGTTCCTCTCTCAGAATCAGTGCCGTGAGGGCCTGGTCCACCGCCTCGGTCTCTGTATCGACCCCAAGGAGCTCCCGGGCTCGATCCAGCTTGGCCTGGTCGATGTTCATGTTCTTCCTTCGGATCCTCTCTCCTGATCCGTGACCGATTGTCTTTGTTCTGGCCACATGTCCCCCCCGGCGATGTGTCTGTATGATGACAACAATACATCTGTATCACATCGCTGAGAAGCTTTCTGTGCCCGCCGACACCGGTGAGTGACAAAGAGGTCCGGGTCAGATCCCGCCCTCAAACCGCTCTGGCGGCTTCCTCGAGACGATGGTCCGCCGTCAGCAACTCCAGATCGGACATCCGGCGCCGGGCGAGAAGATAGGTAGCGAGGTGAAGAGTATCGAGGGTCCGGAGGGGCTTCGCGGGAGCCACGCTCAAGGCCACATCACACACCCGCGGGGAGAGCTCCCAGATTTCGCAGCGAGCCCATAGGGCGTCTACCTCCCGTCCGGCGTCCGCCAGTCGTTCCTCCGGAACCGCCTACCTCCCGTCCGGCGTCCGCCAGTCGTTCCTCCGGAACCGCGCCGCTGGCTCTGAGGCGGATGAAGGCCCGTTCGGCCTCCACCAGAGAGAGGCGGGAGGTGATGAGGGTATCGGCGGCGCCGATGGCCCGCTCCATCTCGGGGGTGGTTCCGCCTTCCAGGACGGCCCGGAGAACGGCTGAGGTATCCAGGTAGAGGGTCCCAGGCACGGATCAGTCCAGGTCCCTGTCGGCCCGGATCTCCTCCAGCACCGCCGACGCCGTGCCGGGTTCGAGGCCCAAACCTTCAGCTTTCCAC
>JBDHCH010000217.1:0-6746 GCA_039592115.1 Gemmatimonadota bacterium
GTCGAGACCTACCTGTCCGCTCTCCGGCTCAACCCACGCTACATCGAGGCGGCCAACAACCTGGCCAACATCCATTTCAAGGAGGGGCGCTACAAGCTCGCCATCGAGTTCTACCAGAAGGCCCTGAGGATCGATCCCACCTTCGCCATGTCCTACTACAACATGGGTCTTTCCTACGAGAACCTGCGGATGGAGGATAAGGCCATAGACAACTACAATATGTTCATCAAGTACTGGCTGGGTGAGGAAAAATACCGGCGAGTGGCCGCGCAGAAGATCCGGGCTCTTTCTTCCCGGAACCAGTGAGTTCCCTTCAAATACGATCCATGTGGGCCGGAGCCGTCTGCCCCTTGGGCAGTTCGGAGGAAGGGTCGTGGAACCGGACGTCCAGGCCGTCGTAGATCTCGGCCAGCCTCAGGTTCATGCGCGTGGCCCAGGTGAGGCGGTACAGGTCTTCCTCCACCTGATCGGCCACCTGTTCGAAGGGCAGCAGGGAACCTGTTTGCCGAGCCTCCAACCTGACCAGGTAGGATTGGGCTCTCCCGTCCAGCAGTTTAATCTCGCCCTCAGCCATACTGAAGATCCCATTCTGGATCTCCCCCAGGACGTCCTCCCCTTCCACGACTGTCGCCTTCCGGACAATCTGGCGCCCATGGGGGGATCTCATCAGCCGGTCGGGGGGAATATCATCCATGGTGAACCGGCCCTGTTCGAGGTCCTCCTGGACCCGGTTCAGCTGATCCCGGTTGGGCCCCTGGAGATAGGTGACCCTGGCCCGGCTGGGTACGCGGTAGCGATCCTGTTTCCTCTCTTCGTAAAAGGACAGGGCCATATCCCGGGTGGGCCATTCGGCGGCCTCCCGGAAGGACTCCTCCATCCTTTCCATGGCCAGGGAATACAGGCTGCGTACGTAGTAGTCGAAGATGGCCTTTTGCCACTTCGAGGCAGGCTCAAAACCCTCAGCGAGGGCTTTCCTGCCCAGATCCAGGCGGCCTGCGAAGTATTGGAGCCGGAGCCCGAGCTGGCCGACGGCCACGTTTGGTGAACTCAACTGCGCGTTGAAGTCCAGGTTGTAGGGATCCTGGCTCCTGAAAACCGGGTAGGAAAGCTCGAGATCCCCATGGGAGAACACGGTCCGGTCCGGCTGACGGCCGTTTTCTATCTCTTCCCAGGCACACTGCTCGAAGGTCTCCAGATCGATAAATTCCCGCATGGCCGATCGCGCCTCCTTGAGCTGACGTTCCCGATACTCCTCGGACATGTATCCCCGTATCTTCCGGATCTCTTCGTCGATTTCCTCGGGACCGAGGACCTGTTTCTCCTTGACCCGGACGAAGGCCTCTCCAACCCCCGTCCTGATGGGACCGTCCAAGTCGCCCTCGCCGAGGGTGAACAGGTGGGCGTCTATTTCCCGGTCGAAAAACCCGGAATCAGGGAACACCCATCCCGTTTCGGGGATCTTGTCCGGATCCGCAGTAAGGGGAACCCAAGGCAGATCCAGCCAATCGGTCTCCGTCTCCGGTTTTTTTATCTTTAACGGATCCTGGTCCGCAGGCAGAACCTTGATCTCGAAGTTCATCCTCACCCAGTCCGACGGAAGTCTCGCCTTGAGAGCCTCCGGATCGAGAGGAGCGTTGGCCAGCAGGTGTTTCAGATAATCCTCGCCCAACACCGAGAGGTGGTGGACATCGAAGGCGTGTTTGAACCGAGCGTCGTCCTCCAACCCGAGACGAACCCCTTCCTCCACCAAGCTGATGAACCGGGCGAAGCTGTCCATGGCCTGAGCCCTCTCGATCCCCTGTCGGGAACCCGGCTCTCCGTGGGGGCCAGCCATATGGCTCGGACTTACCATGGTCTTTAAGAACCGGTCGATCTGCTCTGCCGAGAAGGGGATCTGGTTGATCCACACCACCGGAGTACCTGTGTACGGGGATGTCAGACGGACCATCTGCCGGTGGTCTCCTCCGTCCGTATCGGCCTGTGCGGCCGGCTGGTCCCGGGCATCGGTCCCAGGAGCAGAAACATTGTCCCTGTCCCGGCAGGAGGGCAAGGTGAGGATGAGGCCCAGAACGAGGCCTATAATCGCGGATCGGGCTGTAATCGTATTACGGAACAATTCTCATCTCCTTCGTCAAAACTATTCAATTTGAAAAAGCCGACGACTTGAAAAAACCGGGTCATCAATTTGACCCGGCTGGAGTAACGCTTGGACCCCCCCCGTGGACCTTTGGGTTCACAGCAGGGCTTTGTTCAGGTCCTCGAACAGCAAGTGCTTGACGCCCGAGGCATAGCCGATCCTCTTCACCTTCACCATCCTGTCCGGGGAAAAGATCATCAGAGCAGGAGTGGAGATGACGTCAAATTTGGGGCCCACGGTGAACATGGGATCCTGGAACCACTGCCCCCGGATGTTGTTCCTGTTGGCATAATCGGCGAAACGTTCGGATGTAGCGTTAAGATCGACGGAAAGAATGTAGAGCCTGGCCTTGCCCGGGTTGTTGTTGATCCACTCCTGAACGGCTTTCATCTCGCTCAGGCATGCGCTGCACGCCATCTGCATCAGCACCACGATGGTGGGCCTTGACAGATCAGCAAGCAGGTCCACTTCCTTCCCGCTTTCGGAATTGGTGACCGTGAGGGGCTCTGTGACCACGTCACCGACCGCGTAAGCTTTGGGTTCGGCCGGGGCCGTCTCCTCCTCCTGGGCCGGGGCCATGGCCACTCCCAGAACAAGGGTCAACACCATTATGATGGTAACACAGACCACTAATGGAAATCTCTTCATTTGGCAACCTCCTTTTGTCATCTCTCAAAAGGGAAAAAAGTAACGGCGCCGCGGGCTGCTCCCGCGGCGCCGTCTGTTTTACTCATACCAGTGATGTGTCAAAAATGAAACCCCTTCCGTTACTGGTAGTTGTGACACTCATTGCAGTATTTACCCACATCCAGGTTTGCACCGCCTGTTCTGGGTGCAGACCTCATGGGGAAGTACTTGGCCGCGTAGGTTCCACCGGTGCCAGGTGTCAGTGTGGTCAGATTGGTGGCGTGGCTGGCGGCGCTGATGGTGGTGTTAGACGCGTCAAGGATGAAGGTTCTAGAGGCCGTATTCGCGTCATGGGGCTGGTGACAGTTGTCGCAGGTGAAGTTGCCGGGGTTAGCCTCCGCTATATCCGTCATGTTGGAGTCGCTAGGCTGGCTAAACCAGGTGACAGATGCGGTGCTCCAATCGGTCCTCAAGGTGTGGTCCCCTTGTGTTCCCACGGTCACACCTGTGGTGGGGTGGGTTCCCTTGGGGAAGTGACAGCCGGTGCACAGCTCGTTCTCGGCCTCGTCAGTGGTGCCGTCACGGTAGTCGGCCAGGAGGAGGTGCGGACCGTCATTCTTGTCCGGCTCCAGCTCGTGGCAGGACTCGCAGACGATGACCACCGAGCCGCTTACGCCGGTGCTTCCGAACCAGGAGTAGGCATCTGTAGCGGTCTGGGTCTGCCGGCCGTTCCAGGCTGTGGTCTCCGGGTTGATCTCGGCCCACAGATCGCCGATGGCCGAATCCGTCCAGGCGACGCCGTTCTTGCTTGTCAGGCCCATGAAGTGGGTGCCGGAGCCGATAACGTCGTAGCCGAGATCATGGGTGCCTGTACCCACGTTGTCGGTGGGGCTCAGGCCATTGGAGTCGGCATTTTCGAGGGTGTAGTGGCAGTCCATGCAGGTGGTACCCAGGCTGTCGGCGACCCGGTTGGCATCCGATCGGGCGTTGTCGTAGGGGATCCAGTTGGGATCCAGGTTGTAGCCGCTTCCGGGATCAGAGGTCCAGTTGTGAGCGCCTCCCCCGCCTGAGCTAACGTGGCAGGTGCTACATTGTACGATAGCTGCGCCGGCGCCCGTGACGTTGGTCAGATACTGCACCGAAAAGGCCACGCCGTTGGCGGTGCCTGCACCGTAGAAGGTGTCACCAACAGGGTGATGATTAGCGCCCGCGGTGGCGCTCGAGGAGTGGCAGATGGAACAGACAGAATTCGAGTCGCCGTTACGCACGATGTAGTCGCCGCTGGACAGACTCGGTATATTGATGTCAGACCTGGCCCTGTCGGCGTAAAGGTGAGGAGCGTGACAGGACTCACAGATGATCGCTGGGTCAATTACCGGGCTGCCCCCGACTCCAACTGGCCAGTCGCCGTTGGGGATAGTGACCACCCAGGCGGTGCCGGTCCGGGCCGGCATCTGATCGACAGGGTGAGTATAGCTGGTGGCGCCCGGGTTGGGGTTACTGGCCAGCTTGGTGCCGCCGCCCTGGGTGGTTATCCAGGGGTACCCTGACGCCGCACCATAGGCGGCATTAGCCACAGGCGATCCCTGGTGACAGGCCTCGCACAGGTAGTTTCGCGCGCCCGCGTCACCGTTGGCCACCGTTCTTCCACCGAGAGTGGCGGTGCCGCCGCCGGTAACCGTGAGGAAATTCTCGTTGGGCAGGAAGTTGGTGTAGGCGATGGAATGGGTACCGGCGGTGCGGTCCTCGATGACACCGTGGACAGCGTGGCAGGTGGTGCAGGTAACGCCGCCGGTATTGCCGCCGGTGAGGTGACCGCCGAGGTCCCACTGACCAGCGGTGCCCTCAAGGCCCACTCCCATGGCGGCCGGAATGATGATGGGGCTGTCGCCGCTGGCGTCGCCGGTCGCTTCGGTGACGTCCGCTCCGACGGGGTGCGAACCGGGGTTATCCACGCCCATCTGGGCGGTTCCCCAGGAACCGGCATTGGCCATACCGTTAACGGCGGAAACGTCCAGCCAGGTCGAGCTGTTGTTCACCATCCTCTCCCCGTGGCACAAGGCGCACAGGAGGTTGATGTTGGCCCTCAGGAAGGGTCGTTTGTCGGAGGGGTTGTTGTGTACGTCGTGACAGGAGGTACACTCCATTGCCTCGTCAGCTGCATCGTCGATGTAGGGAAGGCCCGAGGCCAGCTGCTGTGGCGGCAGTGCGGTGGCTCCGTTGACGCCAACGCTCATCACCACACCGTGGCTGTTGTCGTGGTAGACGAATGGATCGCTGTCCTCCGCGTCCATGGGAGCCTCACCGGCACCGGCGGCGCCGCCGCCGGACAGGTGGCAGTAGCCGCACAGACCGGCCACGACTCCCGTCAGGGGCTTGGAGCCCGGATTCTGCGGCTGGGAGGGCCACAGCCTGTCACCACCGGCAGCAGCGTGTGGCAGGTGGCACATGGAACAAACGCCACCGGTCACTGAGGCGGACCCGTAACCCATTGTTCCAGCATCATGGGCCGTCTGTCCGACTGCCGCCAAGGCAGGCATGGCCATGAGACCAATCGCCGCCAGGACAGTCATTATCAGGATTAATTTTTTCATACCGAAGTTCTCCTTTAAGTTCAGTTAGTTGAAATGTTTCCTGTTCTTCGGCTTCCCGGTTTGGTGTCATCACCTCCTTCTAACGGGAGCTTTTTAAATGGTTATGTCCTTTTCTCCAAAATAATCTTCTGTCATCCTGTTATCCAATTTATCTTAGTCCTTACTATCATCCTTACTATTTGAACTACTATCTTAGCTCAGATAGCCGCCGGGGATTTCAACGCTTGCCCTAGGTGCCGTCTCCGGCCTCCTTCCCGGCCATCCACTCCTGCACTTTCATCCGAACCTCATCAGCAATGGGAGCAGCCATCTCTTCCAGGTCGTCGAGCAATTCATATTCCACGAAAGCTTCATCGCCCCCGCTGTAAAGCAGGAGGTTCTTGCCGCCTTTGACGATCTGCGGGAAGGCGGGCATGCTCCACTCGGCGATGGCACGGCCCGGCTGCGCCGGATCCTCCTCTGCCTTTGGAGACCCGAGGGACAGGAGGTAAGAGCCCGTCTCCAGATCGAACAGCTGGAGGGTTCCCAGGGCCGGGTCGGCCATGAGCAGGAAGCCGCCGGGGGTGATGGTCCCTCCCCCCTGTCCCAGGAAACCCCCAAGGAATCCTGCCGTGACCTCACCGATGATCAGGTCGATCTCGTTGGTCTCCTGGTCGAACTTGACCACCCGTTTGAGGCCCGCCTCCAGGGCCAGGAAATTCCCGTCGGGCGCTTTCCGCATCTGGGCCCCGCCGCCGTTGACACGTTGGCCATCGCGCGCGTAACCCTCCTGCCAGCCGACAAGTTCGGCGCCCCTGTAATCAACCTCAAAGAGCAATCTCCAGGGACCGCCGATGAGCTGAACCGACAGCAGGCCGTCGTCCCGGAGGTACATGTTGGACATCTCCATGCCGGCGAACTTGGTGGACGGGTGTCGTCTGGCGTAAAGGTCCGGGTCGTCCGCTTCCTCAGGATACCGCCCCTTGGCCGTCCAGAGGACGTTGCCAGTCATGTCGTAGGCCACCAGATTGTCGGCGAAGGTGGCGAAGATCATGTCCCCGTCCTCGGACAGGGCCATCCCCCGCCAATCGGCTGCTCCCCCGACGAAACGGACGCCCGGAGCACCTGCAAGCTTGATGGCCCTGACCAGTTTCAGCTGGTCATCCAGGACCAGGAACCAGCCGTAGCTGCTGGATATCCAGATATTGCCGTCCGTCAGGCGTAAAACGGACCTTATCCTGTCCACCGGGTAGTCCAAGTCGATGGCCCTGATGGTTCGAAGGCGCTTGGCGCGGGCTATTTTCAGCTCCAGATTGAGGGGGGGTAGATCATCCTTTTTGGAAGCCTGCTCAACGAAGGCCTCAAGATCCACCTGGAAAGCCTCGGAGCGCTTGCTCTCCTTGCCGCCG
>JBDHCH010000218.1:0-6705 GCA_039592115.1 Gemmatimonadota bacterium
CCGGTGCGGATACCACCACGGCCATCTTCAACGAGGATCCAATTCCATGTCCACCCTAGCAGCAGCCCCCCCCATCACGGACCGGCCCCCTTTCCGGGTCGCGGATTTGAGCCTCGCCGCCTGGGGCCGAAAGGAAATCGTTCTGGCCGAAGCGGAGATGCCTGGGCTCATGGCCTTGCGGGAGGAATTCGCTGGGCAGAAACCGCTCTCCGGCGCCAGGATCTCCGGCTCGCTCCACATGACCATCCAGACCGCGGTCCTCATCGAAACTCTGGTGGAGCTGGGTGCTGACGTCCGGTGGGCTTCGTGCAACATCTTCTCCACCCAGGACCATGCCGCAGCAGCGATCGCTGAGCGCGGTATTCCCGTCTTCGCCTGGAAGGGGGAAACCCTGGAGGAATACTGGTGGTGTACCAGGGAGGCCTTGAGGCACGGGGAGGCTGGACCGGACCTGATCGTAGACGATGGAGGCGACGCCACACTCCTCATCCACCGGGGGGCTCAGAGGGAGGCGGAGTACGAGAGGACCGGTATGAAGCCCGCAATTTCCGAAGAGAACGAGGAGGTCACGACGGTGGATCGCCTCCTCAACGAAACCCTCGATGAAGACCCGGGACTTTGGCGGAGGATGGCCGACCGCTGTTTCGGCGTGAGCGAGGAGACGACGACCGGGGTCCACCGGCTCTACAGGATGGCCGCGGAAGGCACACTGGCCTTCCCCGCCATCAACGTGAATGACTCCGTCACCAAGTCGAAGTTCGACAACCTGTACGGATGCCGGGAGTCCCTGGTGGACGCAGTCAAGCGGGCCACCGACATCATGGTGGCCGGGAAGAAGTGCGTGGTCCTCGGGTACGGGGACGTCGGCAAGGGATCCATTCAGTCCTTCAAGGGGCTCGGGGCTCAGTGCTTCGTGACGGAGATCGATCCCATCAACGCCCTGCAGGCCTCCATGGAGGGGTATCCGGTCGTTCACATGGACGATGCCTGCGAGTGGGGCGACATCTTCGTGACCGCGACGGGGAATCTCTCGGTGATCACCCGAGAGCACATGGACCGGATGAAGGATGGAGCCATCGTCTGCAACATCGGGCACTTCGACTCCGAGATCGAAGTGGCCGCCCTGGACGATCTGGACTGGGACGAAATCAAGCCCCAGGTGGACCTGATCACCTGGCCCGACGGGCACTCCATCATCCTGCTGGCAAAGGGCCGGTTGGTGAATCTCGGGTGTGCAACCGGGCACCCCAGCTTCGTGATGAGTGCCTCCTTCACAAACCAGACCATCGCGCAGATCGAGCTCTGGGAGAACCGGGGCACGGACAAGTACGCCAACCAGGTTTATACCCTCCCGAAGCTGCTGGACGAAAAGGTGGCCCGGCTCCACCTGGACAAGCTGGGGACGATTCTGACCGAGCTGACCCCGGAGCAGGCCGACTACATCGATGTGCCGGTTGAAGGACCGTACAAGCCGGACCACTACCGGTACTAGGAGCCTGTCGCTCCGGCGGAAGGACGAAGAACGGCGCGACATCCCCGAGTCCCTGAGCAGGAAGTACCCCCCCCATCCCTGCATCATTCGGCCGGGCCATCCCGCCTCGCGCCGGCCCCGGTGAACTTCTGATGGGAGGTTTGGTACTGTGGGACTGCGGTGGGCTTCGGATTGGAGGGACTCATGGATCTGGTGGGTGTCGCTGAAATCGTGTCGGCGGCTGCCGTCTTGGTGGGGTTTGGCTTCGCCGTAAGCGAGGTCAGGCGGCACAGAGGTCGGAAGACGCGCGAATCCGCTCTTGCTCTCGTTAGCGCGTACCAAACTCCCGAATTCGCCAACGCCATCGTGCGGTTGATCGAGCTCCCCGGAGGTCTCACCAAAGAGGGCCTCCACAAGTGTTGTGAGAGTGATGTGAAGCTGGTGGGCCTTCTCATGACCACCTGGGAGAGCCTGGGGATCCTCACCTATCGCCGAGAGATAAGCCTGGATCTCCTGGACGACTTCTTCAGCGGCCCCATCGTGCTGTCCTGGGAGAAGTTCGAGACCTTGGTAAGGGAAATGCGGGAAGAAAGCGGTAGGGAGACCTACTTCGAGTGGTTTCAGTGGTTGGCCGAGAGGATGGCGGAGCGGGAATCCGACGGGAATCCCGTTCCAGCCCATGTCGAGCATAGGGGGTGGCGGGAGCGCTAAGGAGCCTACACTCAAGCAGCGCGGCGCCCCCCTACGCCGTCCCGAGTTTCCTGGCCGCGCCTCCCCTCCCGCGGGGGTACTCGAGGTACGGTAGGATCACCTCGTTTTTGCTTCCCCCCGTCCCGTCGTAGGTCACCGATACCATCGGAACACCGGTCCGGTCCTCGATCTCTCGGCTCATGGCCTCGGTGACGAGAGATGGACAGCAAAACGCGGGACTCGCCTGAACGAAAAGAGCCACCTCGGGATGGTGCCGAGTCGTGTAGAAAACCTTCAGGAGGTTGTCCATGGACTCGCCCGTGTGCTCCACTCGTACGTTGTACCCCGCGAGGATCTCCTGGGGTGAGGCATCATAGGGCGGCTCCGCCTCCCCCAGCACCTGCTCGAAGTAGTGGAAGTACTTCCTCTCCAGGGGCCCGACCGCTGCCATCAGTGCACCTGTGGAAAGCATGGTCTTGTATTTGCCCTCCAGGAACCACTTCCAGTAATAGGGGCGCACGACCATCTTCACGTAGGAGGTGTAAGGGGTCGTGATCACCTCGCCTCCGTGGGCTTCGATGAAGTGGATCAGATCCTGGTTGAGCACGTCGTTGTCCCGGGAATACAGGTCTCCGAAGACCGCCACCTCGGGCCTGGGTTCCCCCGCGACACACTCGATTGAATCGAAGCGGGACACGACCTGAGCGAGGGCATCCTCCTTGGGACGATCCCCTTCGAAGGCCTCTACCAGGCGCTCGATCCCTTCCTCGATGACCCGATCCGTTTCTCCCTTCTTCCTCTCGTACGGCCGGGTCCGGCACCCCATCCTGCGAATGAAGCCGCCGAACATGTACCCGAGGTATGCATCGAACGGCAGAGTTGGCGCGATGTCCTGCAGGGAGATCGCACCTACGTAGATCTCCGAATGCTCGAACCCCCCACCGCGACCTTCCAGAATGGTCCGTATGTGATGGGGGTAAAGGCGGATGTTGCACGCGATGGTGGAGGCTGCAGTCCATAGGACCGACTCCGCCGGGTCCAGATCGTGCCCCCGGACGTAGTCCATGAAGTCCTGGGCGATGATATTGAGGGGCGTGCACTGTCCGGAGTTGTGCCGAAGGCTGCGACGGATCGAGCTCTCAGTACCCTCCAGAAGCCGGGCGTCCATCCCCCTCTTCCGCAGTGCCGCAACGATGAGAGGCAGGCTGAGGGAGTCCCAGTTGGGGAAGAGGATCGTTTTCCCCATGAGGTCCACGGGCTCGGATTGCGCGGGGAAGGTGAGCGGCGCTGAGACCGCTCCCGCAAGAGGCTCCGGTCCTGCACGCATTCCCGTCGGTAGGGCTGACGTCACTCGGCCCCACGCCGCCCGGGTTGATGCCACGATGGCATCGATGGACCCCTGGACCACTACTTCCGCATCCGCCTCCACCCTCGTATCGCCCTCCTCACGTAATCCCCGAAAGACTCCTCCATAGTGATTTCGGAAAGATCGCACCGCTGCTTCGATCCGGGTCTCGTACCCGAGACGGGAATCGTGCTCGTCCATTTCCAGGATGAGGTAGGGCTTCCCGTGCGACTCCAGGATCGTGCGGAAATAGTCCGTGAGGAAGGAATCGGGGGAGCACTTGAAAGAGGTTACGAAGACCGGGTACGCTCCCGGCGTCCGGGCCACCACCTCCGCAGCCTCCAGGATCTGAGCGGCGTAGTTCCAGTGAACTTCCTCCAGCAGGGGCCGGATCGCCGCCACGTCCTCACTGGCATAGGAGAGCATGTCCTGGTAGAAGACGGGAACCCCCAGCGATCCGAAGATCTGGGGGATCCTCTTGTTCATCCACTCGCAGAGTATGGTGTACGGCCGGCCCAGCAGGACCACGTGGAGAGTAGGATCAGGGGAGGATTCCCGCCGCTCCACCTCCCGGCGATAGACCTCACGAAGCCGCTCTACCCCCGTCTCCTGGGCCTCCTTCGCTTCGTCGAAAGCCGAGGCCACCTCGAAGAAGGAAATGCCACC
This sequence comes from Gemmatimonadota bacterium, assembly GCA_039592115.1. GTDB lineage: Bacteria > Gemmatimonadota > Gemmatimonadetes > Longimicrobiales > Gaopeijiaceae > JBDHCH01. The sequence goes on from JBDHCH010000218.1 coordinate 4,173, forward strand.
GGGAAGGACGGACCGGAGCGTTCGGTACAGCTCGGCCTTGGTGAAGAGGGTGCTGTAGAGTGAGTGGACCAGGGGTGTGAGGATTCGCCCACCTCCCTCCTGGTTCCTCACCGCGGCGCCCAGGCTGGGGGCGAACTGAGTGTAGTAACAGAGCTGACGCCGTCCCTCTGTCTGCGGGTTCTTCCTCTCCAGGTAGAAGGGAAGAAAGACCGCGTCCGAGCGGTCCAGGAGGTGCCTCACGTGTCCATGGAGGGCCGTGATGGGAGCGCAGAACTCGGCTCCTGCCAGGAGCCTCCCGTGCTTTACGGCGTCGGGATACCGCTCACTGGTGACGGTCTTGATGCCCAGGCGATGGAAGAAGGCCTTCCAGAAAGGGAGGTCTTCGTAGAGGTGCAGGGCGGCAGGGATGCCGACGGTGAAGTCGGACCTGTCCGGACGGGGATCGGGCCGGGACATCTGCTCCAACTTCGGTAGATCCAGAGTCCGCGTAGCTTCCCGGGGCTCCAGCGTGGGCCGGACCTCCCGCAGGATACGTCTCCGGGTCTTTATGAGATCGAAGCCCGAGATGTTGGCCTGGACGTGCTTCCGGGTGTGGTAATCCCGTCCGCACAGGAAACCGTAGGCCACGGTGTCACCCTGGACTTCGGCCACGCTGAGCTTGCAGTGATTGGTGCACAGCTCGCACGTCTCGGAGCGGATGGGAACGCGCTGGCGAAAGAGTTCGATGCCCCGGAAGGTGGAGGCCGTGATCCCGTCGTCCCTCATCGTGAGGGCGGCGCCCAAGGCACCGGTGAGGTGGCAGAAGGGGGAGACCAGGATCGGTTTCTCCAATTTCTGCTCAAAGGCCGCAACCAGGGCTCTGTTTCGGGCCGTGGCTCCCTGGAAAACCACCCTGTCTCCGATGGCGGATCCCACGGCCACCTTGTTCAGGTAGTTCTCCCTCACCGAATGCAGCACCGCCGCAAGCACTTCTTCCCCGGCGTAGCCCTCGCTCAGGTAATGGTTCAGGTCCCTCTCCATGAAGACCGTGCAACGCTCGCTGGCCAGCGGTGAGGCGCACCCCTCAGTGCGTTGGCCGTACTCGGTGAGGGGCACGTCCAACCGCCGGGCTTGTTCCTCGATGAAGCTGCCTGTGCCGGCGGCGCAGACGTTGTTCATTACCGATAGTGTGACTCGCCCGTCCCGGAGGGTGGTGAACTTCGAGTCCTGCCCTCCGATCTCGAGAATCGTGTCTACCTCAGGATGAAGCTCCACTGCAGCTCGGGCGTGGGCCGTGATCTCGTCCAGTACCAGATCGGCGTTCAGGATCTTACCGATGAGCTTCCGGCCCGCTCCCGTGGCGGCGACACCTGCCACGCGAAGATCCAGCCGCTTCCGGACTTTCCAGTCATCCACGGATTCCAGGATGAGCTGCACCGCGTCCAGGGGTCTCCCAGCCGTGGCAGTGTAGAAACCGGCCACCACCTCTCCGTCCGTCTCCGCCACCACCGCTTTGGTGCTGGTAGAACCCACGTCGATCCCGATGTATACCGGGTGGGGTCCGTTGGGTGTCAGTTCCCGGTAGACGTCCACTTCGAGAGAGTGGGAGTGCTTCACGACCCGGCCCCGGAAGAGACGGCTCTCGACGGAGTCGAAGTCAGGGTACTCCGAGAGACGAAGCTCCAGGGGTTCGAACTCGTATGGCTTGGCGGAAGGTTGACGCTGGATGATGTCGGGGATGGTGAGGGGGCACGCGACCGGGGCCAGGTCCGATGCGGGGGCCTGGAGTTGGTGGAGGGCTTTCAGAGCAGCCCCTGCGGCCCCGAACGGCAACTCCCCGTCTACGATCATCTCCTGATCCAAGAGATCCCGAAGGTGACGAACCACGGCCTCGTTTCGGGCCACGCCTCCAACGAAGAGAACCGGCTCTCGGATCGCTTCCCCCTTGAAGAGCGTATCCACGATGTTCTTCGCAACCCCTCTACAAAGCCCATCGCAGATCGCCTCAAGGGAATAGCCCTCCTGCTGGGCGTGGACCAGATCCGTCTTGGCGAAGACGGCGCAGCGGGATGCGATCTTGGGAGCCGCACCTCCATTCGCCAGGGCGAGGGCGGCCAGCTCCCGGGCACTGGCAAGGTTGAGGCGCTGAGCCTGCTGATCCAGGAAAGCCCCGGTTCCGGCGGCGCACAAAGGATTCGATCTGAAGCTCAGATAACGGCCGGTCCCGTCGAAGCGGACCAGGCCGAAGCGCTCGCCTCCCACGACCAGGATCGAGCGAGCTTCCGGGTGGGACCGCTCAGCGGCAGCGATGAGACAGAGTTGGTTGTCGTACCGGTGGTCTGCTCTGACGAACTCGGGAGTGGACCTGGTAGCACCCACGGCTCGTATCCTGGACAGCTCGACGCTCTCCAGGGTACGTCGTAGCGTGCCGTCGATGTCCCCGTGGTGAAGCCCGTAGAAGGTGTGCAGCACTCCCCCGTCGGAGCCGATCTCCACCGCCGAGATGGAAACAGCTCCCACGTCCAGACCGAGGACACGAGTGTCTTCGAGGCGC
>JBDHCH010000219.1:0-9503 GCA_039592115.1 Gemmatimonadota bacterium
GCGGTAGGCGTGCGAAGGTCTACTCCCTCACACCAAGAGGGGTGAAGCAGCTGGCGAACGAGGAGGCCCAGTGGGAAGCCTTTGCGTTGGCCGTGGGCCGGGTCCTTGGGTCGGCGTAAAGGAGGGAGGCTGAGATGGTGACCGTACGAAGACTCCTGAGACGTCTCTCCATTTTCCGCAGGAAGGCCCGCCTCGAGCGGGAGATGGATGATGAGCTGCGGATCCACCTGGAGATGGAGATCGAGGATAACCTTCGGGCGGGGATGGCGCCTGAAGAGGCCAGGCGGGAAGCGATGATCGCGTTCGGGGGCGTGGAGCGCTTCAAAGCCCAGGCCAGGGAGGCCCGAGGAGGAAGGTCTCTGGAAGATCTCCTTCAGGATCTGCGTTTCGCCGCTCGAACTCTGACCAAGGCACCTCTATTCACCATGGCCACGGTGCTGGTGCTCGGCCTCGGGATTGGGGCCAGCACGTCCACCTTCAGCGTCGTGAACGGAGTCGTCTTCCGGCCGCTCCCCTATCCAGAACCGGAGGACCTCCTCGCCGTCTGGATGACCGACGAAGAGGACGGTGATCTGGAGACTCCCTGGTCCTATCCCTCCTTCTTCGACGTCCAGCAGGAACAGCAGAGCTTCACGTCCATCACGGCCTGGGAATGGGTGGATGCTACACTCACCGGACTGGGCGACCCGTCGATTCTCTATGCCGTGGGTGTTTCCGCCGGGATGATGACGACCTTGGGCGTTCACCCGCTCCTGGGCCGGGACATACGGAGCGAAGAGACCGCCCCGGGCGGCCCCCTGGTCGCCGTCCTTTCCTACAGGTTCTGGCAGGAGAAGCTCGGCGGCGACGAGAACGTCCTGAACCGCACGCTTCATCTCTCGAACCGGACTTTCGAGATCGTCGGTGTCGCACCCCGAGAGTTTTCATATCCCAGGGGTGCGGCGCTTTGGGTACCAGGAGAGTGGTCCGAGGAAACTCATCCCCGGGGACGCCACTTTCTCCAGGCCGTCGGACGACTGAACCCGGGCGTCCCCATGGAAACGGCACAGGCTGAGCTCACGGGAATCGCCGCACGACTGGAGGAGGAGCATCCCGACACGAACAAGGCGCGGGGCATCATCATGGTCTCCCTGAAGGACCAGACGGTGGGCGATGTCCGTGTCGCACTCCTGATCCTCCTCGGTGCAGTGGGAATGGTGCTTCTCATTGCCTGCGCGAATGTGGCCAACCTCCTCCTGGTCCGGGGGGCAGCAAGGACCCGAGAGGTGGCAGTGCGGGCCACACTAGGCGCCGGCCGGCCGGCCATTCTACGCCTGTTGATGGCGGAAAGCGGATTGCTGGCGGTCATGGGCGGTGGCGTGGGCGTGTTCCTGGCCTACATGGGAGTCCGGGCCGTGGTGAGCTTCTCGCCCGGAAATCTCCCGAGGACCGGAGAGATCGCCCTGGACAGTGCCACGATGCTCTTTGCTCTGGGGCTGGTCGGCTTCGTTGCCCTGATGGTGGGCGTGGTTCCCGCTTTTCGGTTGGCCAACACCTCCATCGCCTCGGTGATACGGGAAGGGCCTGAGCGGCGACTGGGCATCGGCGGAAGGGAGATGACGCGGTCGGGGTTGCTGTCCGTGGAGATCGCCCTCTCACTCGTGTTGCTTCTTGGGGCAGGGCTGCTCCTCCGGAGTTTCGTGGAAGAGCGCGGCGTCGAGATGGGGTTCGATGCCGAGAACATCCAGCAGTTCACCCTCACGCTGCCCGATGCTGTGTACGACGACGCTTCTGCGATCCAGTTCCAGGACGAGCTCCGGCGCCGAATTGCCCGCCTCCCCGGTGTCCAGAACGTAGCTCTGATCAATGGGAATCCCCTGGGGCGAAGCCACACCACCATGGGGTTCGAGTTCGTGGATCAGGAGGCACCTCCGGAGGGTGCGGAGCCCGTCGTGTTGGTGCGTCGTACTGGCCCCGGGTACTTCCAGACACTCCATATCCCGTTCCTGAGAGGTCGGGACTTCCGGGACGACGACCGCTTGGATAACGAGCCGGTGACGATCATCAGCACCCTGGCTGCAAACCGCTACTGGCCTGGCCAGGATCCCATCGGACGCCGGTTCACGTTTGATGGTGAAGATCCGGAAGCACCCGTATGGACGGTGGTGGGGGTGGTAGGGGACGTTCGCTCGGTCGACGTGACGACCGAGGCCTGGCCGGAGGCTTATTTCCCTTTGGCTCAGTGGCCGCGAAACACGGTCACAGCGGTGGTCCGGGCCGATCCTGACATCCAAGGCCTGATCCTGACGATTCGCCAAGCGGTGACCGAGCTCGATCCGACCCTCCCCCTGTACTACGTGGAGGCCCTGGAAGACAGGATCTCCGCATACCTCGCATCCGACCGGTTCTACTTGTTCTTCTTGGCTGTTTCGGCTGGCCTGGCCACGGTTCTCTCGGCTGTGGGCCTGTACGGCGTTGTAGCCTACCTGGTGTCGACCCGCACCCGGGAGATTGGAATCCGGGTGGCTCTCGGTGCCGGTCGCCGGGAGGTCGTGAGGCTGGTCCTCGGCCAGAGCGTCGGCCCCGTGGTTTTGGGCACCATCGTGGGCCTGGCCGTGGCCCTGGCCGGTGGAAGGCTACTGGCAACGTTGCTCTACCAGGTAGAGCCCTGGGATCCGCTGACCATGGTAGCCGGCACGGGCCTCCTGTTGCTGGTGGCCGCCCTGGCCACGTTTCTCCCGGCCCGGAGTGCCACCCGCATCCCACCGACAGAGGCCATACGGGTCGAGTAACGTGGGGGTTCGGGGGAAAGGGAGCCCGGCTCCCTGCCGACCCGCCCGTGGGCTTCGGGGACTCGGTCCCCACGCCCCCCTCCCGATTACCCCCTCCCCAAGCTCGAACCCTCCCTGGCCTGTCCCGGGGCACCTGCGTATGCTGTGAATTCCCCCAGGATCGAGGTGGAGTTTCCGGTGATCGGGCCCAGGGTGAAAGGAGAGCGCGGAATGGACGAGAGTACCAGGTTGGGTCGATTCAAAAGAGTCGGGACCGGACTCGCCTTCATCATCTTCCCTCTTGTGTTCGTATTTGCGTTCGCAGGCCACCCCGGGTTGCTGAGTCCGCAGCTGCTGGGGCCCGAAGAGATGATTCTCAGAGCCCGAAACGCCCCACTCCTGCAGTTCGGACACGCTCTCGTCACGCTGAACACGGCCCTCCTGCTGATCGTTGCTCTTCACTTCATGAAGGTACTGGAGGGAGGGGCCGCGGCCTGGGCAGGGTTCGTTGGTGGGGCCGCCGCCATGCTGGGTGCGCTCATGCTGGCTGCCGACAAGGGGGCCCTGTGTCTTACCATGAGCGCCCTCGATACGGTGTCCGAGACCGACTTCGCCGCAATGATGCCGGGCTTGCTGAGCATGTTCGCGAAAAAAGGATGGTTGGTGTTGTTGTGGGGCGTTCTGCTTCTGCCCGCCGGATTCGGAATCCAAGCCGTCGGCCTCTTACGGTCCGGAGACCTGGCCCGATGGCAGGGCATCCTCTTCCTGATCGGAGTGTTGTTTGTGGGCACGCCCGACGGTGCAGAGATCATCAACCTGACAGCCGCCGTCCTGCTTTCTGTCGCCTTCATCCCTTATGGAATCCGGATGATCACGGACGTGCCCCGGTGACGGGTCCAGGGGAATCATGAGGCCCCTCCCGAAAGGCGAATGAACAGGATTCGACGGACCCTTCTTTTGGCTGCCCTCTCTGTTTGTGGATGCGGGGAGCCAGGCCCGGCGAAACCGAGCGGGGACCCTGCCACGTTTCGTCTCAGTCCGCCCGTTCTCGAGGCTGGGGGAGTGGATAGCGATGAAGGTCCGCTGGAATTCTTCCGAATCATCTCTGCGGGCTTCTCCGGCGACGGTTCCATCGTCCTGGCGGATGTTGGGAATTTTGCGTTGGTGGTGTTTCCCCCGGGAGGAGGTCCGATCCTTATCCACCTCACTGAGGGAGACGGCCCCGGAGAAGGGCGGTATATCAGCCAGGTAGGGTTTCTCCAGGGCGACACGATCTATTGGATCGACTCATTCCTCCGACGGATCAACCTCCTCCGGGTCTCCACCGGAGAGCGGCTCGATCCCGTGCCGATGACGTACGAGCCGGATCAGGGGATCCCTGGGATCGCGGGCCCGGTGAACGATTCGACCTTCTTGTATCTCCAATGGCGGTCGCCGCCCTTCACTGGATCCGCTGAGGTCGCTCGTGGCCCGGCGGCCGTGTACTGCAGCTCCCTGCGGGGTACCAGACGATCGGAACTGAGAGTGGAGGGCTCTGAGCAGCTCGTCATTCCCGATGGGACCGGTCACAGCGCCAACCGCATCCCCTTTGCCGCCCGACCGGTCCTGGCGACATGGGAAGGCTCGATCCTCTATTCTGATTCCCGCGATCTAGCCGTGCGGATCCTCACCTGCGATGGAGGCAGGGTGAGGGAGTTTTCGCTCCCCGAGGAGGCAGAATTGGGGCAAGATAGGACCCGGCGGACGCTCGATTCCTGGCTGGCCGAAACATCCCCTGCAGTCGCCGACCGGATGGGGAAAATCTTCGATGATTTCGAGGCGGCAGTGACCGGCCCCGGGGCGGCGCACGGGAACGTACTCGTTGATGGGGCTACAGGGCGCCTCTGGGTCGAGTCTGCGGGAGGAGATCGTTGGATCGTGACGGACTCCCTGGGCCTCGACTGGGCCCCGTTGGTCCTGCCGGACGGCAGAGTTCCTCTTGCCGTGAGGGGGAACCGCGTGGTTCTTCGGGCCGTCGATAGCCTTGGGGTGCATCGCGTCGAAATGCGGGCACTCGAGACCCCCAACAAAGGATCAGGAGGCTCCACATGACCCCCGACTGTCGAGTCGTTGAGAGCGGAGGACGCGAACGAGGAGCTATCTCGAGGCGAATCCTCCGATGGTCCTCGTCGTGCCTCTGCCTCTCTCTTCTCGGTTGTCAGCCAGCGGCGGGCGGCCCTGCGAACGAGGTCAGAGGAGTGTGGGAGCGCCGCGAGGTCACGAGGACTCAGGGGGGAGAGGTGACCACAGATACCCAGCCGGGTCCGAGTCTCTATATCTTCACCGAAAACCACTACAGCATTGTCGGAATGAGGGCCAGCGAGGCCGCAGCGAGATACGCGACCCCCTGGACTCCTACCGACGAAGAAAAGTTAGCGCGATACGGCGCGGTATCGGTCAACGCCGGCACGTATGAGATCGCGGATGGCTCGCTGATCGTCCGCCCCGTGGTTGCGCGGGTTGCTGATTTCGTTGGCGGAGTGGCCCGCTTTGAATTCCAGATTTCCGGTGATACGCTCTGGATGACGATGGTCGAGGAGTTCTCCCGTGACGGGGTGCCTGCAACCTGGATCGGGACCAGGTCCTCTCGGTCCAAGCTGGTCCGCATCGAGTAACCCTCCGTGGACGTGCCGGGCTACACCTGCCAGGCCAGGCAATGTGGGGTGTGAATCGCCGTGCGTGGACCGCTCCTGGCGCCGACCCCTGGGGAGCAACCGGTGATTGGCTGCCGAACACACTTTTTGGAGGGGAGCCGGCGATGAAAGCGATCACCATCCAACGGTACGGCTCTCCGGATGTCCTGAGACTCCGGGAGGTTGATGCCCCCTCCGTCGGTGACGATGACGTCCTGGTGCGAGTCCGAGCGGCGTCGGTCAACCCCTACGACTGGCATTTCCTGACCGGGAGGCCGTACATCGGGCGTGTCCGATTTGGGCTACTCAGACCAAGTGTCAGCGGTTTGGGTGCGGACCTCGCCGGGCAGGTGGAAGCGGTCGGGAGGAACGTGACGCAGTTCACCCCCGGAGATGAAGTTTTCGGAGAGGTGGACGGGGAGGTGCCCGGTCAGCCGATGTTGGACCTCGGGTCCTTCGCCGAATACGTGTGCGTCTCGGAGCGCTCTGTGGCCCCGAAACCGAGGAACCTGACCTTCGAACAAGCGGCAGCCGTGCCCATGGCCGGGCTGACCGCTCTCCAGGCCCTCCGGGACCGGGGCCGGATCCGAGCCGGGCAGAAGGTGTTGATCAACGGGGCTTCGGGGGGCGTCGGAACATTCGCCGTGCAGATTGCGAAATCGCTCGGCGCTGAAGTGACCGGCGTTTGCAGCGGTAGGAACCTGGATCTGGTTCAATCCCTCGGCGCCAACCGCGCCATCGACTACACCCGGGAGGACTTCGCTCAATGTGAGCAACGATTCGACCTGATCCTCGACAACGTAGGGAACCGATCACTGTCCGAGTATGGGCGGGTGCTGAAACCTCAAGGGGTGTACCTCTCCTCATTCGGACGGCCGGAGAACCGATGGTTGGGACCGTTCGGCCAGCTCACCAGGATGTATCTGGTATCGCCCTGGGTCAGCCAGGAGCTGGCCGAGCTCACGGTGAGACGAACAAGGGAGGTACTCGTCGACCTCAAAGATCTCGTCGAGTCAGGTGATGTGACGCCGGTCATCGACAGGGTCTACCCGTTGAGTCAGGTTCCCGACGCCCTCCTGTACTTAGAGAGAGGCCGCGCCCGAGGGAAAGTGGTCATCGCCATTCCAGGTGGGAACCAGCCGGACTGAGTGGGTGAACCTCATGCAAGGGGGCCCGATCCCTCATCGAAGCGATCCCCCTGGACGAGATCGTACGAATCGACGTCGGCTACGAGGGCGACTGGAGCGGATCTGTTGTGACCGTGTGGACTCGAGAACACGGTCTCCTCGGCTTTGATGGGGTACCCGATTCATACTCTGACCATATCCCCAGCGCCGAGCTGTACTTTGATGGCGCCTGGGTCGGCGTTCACTGTTACCGGACCGAAGGGGGCCGGAACGTGTTCGACCGGGGCGCTGCGTTGGACCTCGTTCGCCACGTCGAGGCTCGCATCGCGCGCTGACGGTTCGGAACCGGACGGCGGGAACAGATGCTCTCAGCGGCGACCCTTGGCCCATTTGGGAGGCTTGCGGGGTAGGAGAACTTTGCTCGAGGTGGTGAGAACGGAGGCGCTCCGATGCCAACCTACCGAGCAGTATTCACGCGGTTCCTGATGAAGCGTTTCATCGGGCGAAAATACCGGAAGGCTGGGCAGTCGATTCCAGCACTGCGGAAGCTGGACGATCTCATGATTCGGAGCCAGAGACCGCCGCGTGGGACGCAAGTGTTCCCCGTGGATCTCAATGGGCTTTCGGGAGACTGGGTTCAAGGCCCTGGTGCGAAATCCGACGGAGCCATCCTGCACCTCCATGGGGGTGCTTTCGTCACGGGCTCTCCCGAGGCCTATCGCGAGCTCGCCGCTCGGATCTCTACTTCGGCGCGAATGAGGGTCTTTTCGCTGGACTATCGCCTGGCACCGGAGTACCCGTTCCCCGCCGCACTCGAAGACACGCTCTCGGCGTACCGGTGGCTCCTGAACCAGGGGTACCCCCCTTCCCGGCTCGTCGTGGGCGGGGAGTCGTCAGGAGGAGGCCTCGCGCTCCAGGCCCTTCTGTCCATGAAGAACGAAAACGTCCCGTTGCCGGCGGCTGCTTTCTTCCTCTCGCCTGTGACGGATTGGGTCGGACTCGATGGGGAGTCCTATCGATCTCGAGCCACCGTTGATCCCCTGGTTTTCCACCGTCAGTGTGAGTTCACTGCGTCCCAGTACGTCGGGGACCATCCCTCGGACGCCCCACTCCTTCGGCCCGCGAGGATGGATTTGACCGGGCTCCCCGCCATGTGGATTCAGGTTGGAGACCATGAGGTCCTGTTATCCGATGCCGAGGGGCTCACAAGACGGGCAACGGATGCAGGAGTAGAGGTGGACTTCAAAGTGTGGCCCGGTCTTTGGCACGTTTTTCAGGGTGCGGCGAGGATGGTGCCGGAGGCGAGGGATTCACTTGCTGAATTGGGTCGGTTCGTTCGAAATCGCGTGCCTGAGGGATCCGGACCGCCCCCGGGACTGAGCGAATCGGCAAGAACCACCATCCCGGACGAAGGGTGCGCGGAAGTATGAGAAGGACTTGTGATCGTCATAACGCCTGAGGGGGTCAATGTGAAGAACATCCCCAAGTCCGTAGAGGAGTTCCTCCGTGGAGAGCACCTTGCCGTCGCGGGTGTGTCCAGAGATTCGAAGCAACCTGCCAACGCCATCTATCGGCGCCTCGTGGACTCCGGGTATCAGGTGACGCCGGTCAATCCGAAGGCGTCTGAAGTGGAGGGGGTGAAGTGCTACCCCGACCTCACCTCCTTACCCGGACCCGTCGAAGGGGTCGTGGTTGCGACTCCTGCGTCGGCTTCCGCCCAGCTGGTGAGAGAGTGTGGAGCCCTCGGCATCAACCAGGTCTGGTTTCATCGGTCCTTCGGTCCTGGAAGCGTCTCCAGGGAGGCCGTCCAGGAGTGCGGAACCCTCGGCATCAACTGTATCGTCGGGGGGTGTCCTTTGATGTTTTGCGAGCCGGTGGACTTCGGCCACAAGTGCATGCGATGGTGGCTTCAGCGTAAGGGGCGGGTCCCAAGGTGATCACCTCTCCACCCTCCTCCACGGAAGGCATGTAGATGACGCTCACTCGAGATCAGGATGCGCCCGGACAAGCCATGCTGGACTTCCTCGACGGCAGAGGTGGCTCGGAGTTGGTAGAGAGAGACGACGGGAATATCGAGCCCTCGGGGGGGCCTGATGCGTACTTCAGCGGGCCGGCCGACTGGGCTCCCTACGAGTTGGATGCCCTCAAGCACGTTCGAGGAAGGATCCTGGATATCGGGTGTGGTGCCGGGCGAATCTCCCTCCATCTCCAGAGACTGGGCCATCGTGTCACTGCAATAGACAGCTCGCCCGGAGCGGTCGAGACATCGAAGAGGCGCGGAGTGCCGGACTCACGGCTGATGTCCGTCACTCAACTGTCCCCGAGGTTGGGAACCTTCGGGACGATCGTTCTTTTCGGAAACAACTTTGGCCTCTTCGCCAGCGAGAAACGGGCGAAATGGTTGCTTCGGAGGTTTCATCGGCTCGCGGACGACGCCGGTCGCATCGTAGCCGAGAGTACGGATCCGTACCAGACCAACGAGGAGAGACATCTGGACTACCACGAGAGGAACTGTCGCCGTGGGCGCATGGGTGGCCAGGTCCGGGTCCGAGTCCGCTACAAGATGCTCGCCACCCCCTGGTTCGATTATCTCTTGGCGTCGGAGGCGGAGGTCGAGGACCTCCTGGACGGGACCGGTTGGTATCTCCAGCACTCATTTCACTCCGGAGCCGGGCCGTATTCGATGGTGATCGGGAAGGGCTGACTGAGGTTTTCAGGGGTCGCCGAGTCGCCTCCCGCCAGCAACCCCTGGAAGGCACTGTGCGGGTTCTTGGACCGTGATCCTCGGACCTGTTGGAATTCTGGTCGCCCGCCTGAACGAAACCTGACGGACTTTGCCGTGACCATAGGAGGTATGGCATGAACGACGTCATCATCCCATCACAGCGTTCTCTTCGGTTCTACCGAGCCCTTTCATCCCTGCTCGGGTTGGTCGTTCTGCTCCTCGCACCGGT
>JBDHCH010000220.1:0-6501 GCA_039592115.1 Gemmatimonadota bacterium
CCCTGGATATGGGATCTCTGTTTCTCGCTGCAGCAAGAACCATTCTGGTTCTCCAGGCCGTGTCGGCTTCCATCGTTGGTACGGTACGGGACGGGGAGACCGGCTTGCCCCTGGCGGGTGTCCTTGTCGTCCTCTCGGATCTCGATCGGTATTCGACGACGGACTCCCTGGGCCGGTATGCGTTCCACCACTTGCCACCCGGCCCCCAACATCTCAGGGTCGAACGGATGGGGTATGGGGCCCGAACCCTCCACGCCTTCGTGCCGCGGTCAGGGGAGCTGCGGATCGATGTGGGGCTGGCGTTGGAGCCGATCCCGGTTCGGGGACTGGAGGTCCGGTCCGCGCTGGCCCTCAGGGGCTTGGAACCTGATGACCAGGCGGATCACCGCGAGCGGGAAATGACCATGGCAGCGGTCCGTAACCATCCCCTTCTAGCCGAGGCCGACGTCCTTCAGGCCCTGAGTGGAGGGGAGGTGGCACTGCGACCCGAGTCCCCCAGTGGGGTCCATATTCGGGGCGGGGCTTCGGACCAGACGGGGTATCTGTTGGACGGGATCCCCGTATTCAGTCCATACCATGTCGCGGGCCTATTCAGCGCATGGAACCCCGACGCCCTATCCTCCCTGCATCTGGCATCTTCCTACCCGGAGGCCGGATTCCCTGATGCCCTCTCCGGAACCGTAGTCGCCACCACTCGGAACCCAGGGCCCTCGCTCAGGGCCCAGGGTGGGATGAGCAACTCCCACGTCCGCCTTACGCTGGATGGGCCGGTGGGGGAGGGAGCAACTGGATACCTGCTGAGTGTCAGAGCGGGGTTCCCTGGGGGTCTCTCGAAACCCGACGAGTCCTCTTATCTCAGTGGGGAGTCCGGGGACTTGTTTGGGAAGGTGGAAACCAAGGCCTTTGGTGGTCGGCTTCTGATCTTGGGCTATGACGCCTGGAACGGCCTGGATGCGGCCGCGGCGGCGGCCATCCCTGATTCCCTCCCTCCCACCCCGGGAAGGAACTCATTCGAGTGGACGAGTCGTTCCTTGGGGAGCGAGTGGATTCGAGAGAGGGGGGGAGCCACCTTGCGGGCAAGGGTTTGGATGGCTGGGGGGACGGCCAATGCGTCTTGGCAAGGGATGATGGAGCAGGCCACCGGAATGGCTGCTCGAAGGCGGGACTTCGGCTTCCTCGTTGAACGTGAGCGGGCGCGGTGGGGGGGGCGGACCGTTTCCGGAATCAGGCTGCAGGAGATCCGTACCGAGTACAGAGTGGCTCATGGAGGGGACCGGGAGGATTCCTTTCGGTTGGAAGTTCGTTCTCATGTCGTCTCTCCCTACGTCCAGCAGGGTCTCAAACTTGCTCGTAGAATTTCGGCTGATTGGGGAGTCTCCCTGCCGTTGGCGGAGGGGCGAGCCAGGCTCTCTCCCCGGCTTCGCCTCGCTTGGGCACCGCTCCCTCCCCTGACCCTGTCGGCTAGCTTCGCGAGACTTCACCAGTTCGCCCAATCCCTGCGGAACGCCGAGTCCGTGGTGGGCAATGTCTTCCCCGTCGACCTTTTCACTGCCTCCGGTTCACGCGGGATTGGGGTGGCCCGGAGTGACCAAGGCGTGTTCTCGGCCGAGATCAGACCAGCTCCGGGCCTCCGTCTTGGGGCTCAAGCCTACGTCAAGAGCTTCCACCGCCTTCTACTTGTCGCAGCAGTCGATCGAGATCCCTTCTCCACCGGCACCGCAACCAGTGGCTCCGGCCTCTCCCGCGGGATCAGTGTCGAAGGGTCGGCAGGAGGGCCGCGCTACGGCATCGTCGCCACCTACGGATGGCAGCGGATACGCCTCGAACACGGAGGCACCGAATTCAGGCCCGAGTGGGGGGCCGCTCACACCTTCGAAGGTGGGCTCATCGCCTTCCCCTCCACCAACACGTCCGCCCGCCTGGGCCTGACCGCCATCGGAGGCCGTCGCACCACCGCCGTTGACGGGGCTCTGGAGTGGGAATCATGCAATCTCCTGGACAGAGGTTGCGAGTTCGGTGGAAGTCCCCGTCTGAGTGAGGAGTCGTTGGGAAGCGTACGCCTGCCCGCATATCTCCGCCTCGACCTGGGTTTCCAGAAACACTGGCACCGGCGGGTGGGGAACCGGGACGTTCTGATCTCCCTCTATGGAACCTTCACCAACCTCCTGAGCCGGAAGAACCTGCTTACTCTGGCCACCGACCCCCATACGGGAAGGCGGGTCGGCGTGGAGATGCGTCCTTTGTCTCCCCTGGTCCTGGGGGTGGATTGGAGGTTTTGAGCCACGGCAAGCGCTTGTCACAAAACCTGAGGGACGCGGGTTCCTCTTCTGGAGGGTCCTTTCCGGAACAGGTTCCCGCGGGAGCCGGCCGAAGTTTCCGGCTTACCCACTCGAGACCAGGGGGAGCGGAGATGTCTTTCTTTCACCAAGCGCTTCGACAGCGCCGACCATTCAGCCTTTGCCTCGTCGTCGTCACCTGCGTCGGCGGACTCCTCCTCACCCCCGCGAAGTGTATGGGGCAAGAGACGTTCGACCGATTCCGGGACCGCGGAGATGGCGTGCCCATGTCCATGTTCGGGACTTATGTCCGACATGGGGAGTTCCTCTTCTACCCCTTCTTCGAGTACTACACCGACAGTGACGCCGAATACAGTCCCAACGAGCTGGGGTACGGACTGGATGAGGATTTTCGGGGGAAATATCAAGGGAGCGAGGGACTCCTCTACTTCGCCTACGGGTTCTCCGAGCGTCTGGCGGTGGAGTTCGAGGCTGCCTGGATCACAGCCAGGCTGGACAAGGCGGCCAACGATCCAACCGACATGCCCTCCAGGGTAGAAGAATCGGGTCTCGGAGATGTCGAAGGACAAATCAGGTGGCGTTGGGCGAAAGAGACGGAGACCCGACCGGGGATATTCTCCTATTTCGAGACCGTCCTCCCACTCCAGAAGGACAAGAAGCTCATCGGCACCCCCGACTGGGAGTTCAAGCTCGGCTCTGGGTTCGTGAGAGCATACCGATGGGGCACCGCGACCTTCCGTGCGGCCGTGGAGTACGACAAATCGGAAACCAAAGTGGAAGTTGGGGAGATTGCCGTGGAGTACCTCAAACGGTTGTCAGAAAGGTGGCGCGTATTCGCCGCCCTGGAAGGCAGTCAGGACGAGTGGGAGCTGATCACCGAGGCACAATGGTTCCTGCGTCCGAACATCTTCCTCAAGTTGAACAATGCTGTGGGCGTGACCTCCAAGGCCACCGACTGGGCCCCGGAGGTCGGCGTGATGTTTTCCTTCAGGTGAGCTGTCCAGGAACCGTGAACGGACCTGACCCCCGGGGCACCTCGGTGGTGCTTCGGTGAAGCGCCCGGATTCTGTCTTCCAGGAAGCCTTCGAGAGGACCTTCGAAGAACAGTACCCCAGGATCTTCGGGTTCCTGGATCGATTGTCAGGTGAGACGGAACTCGCCGCGGATATCTCCCAGGAGACGTTCGTGAAGCTCCTGCGCAGGGGGTCCATGCCGGAGTCACCCTCAGCATGGCTGTTGACCGTCGGCCTCAACCTCTACCGGAATGCGACGGCGAAGAGATCCCGGCGCGCCTCCCTCCTCTCCCCATCCACCGCCCGAGGAAGCGTGTCGGAACGTGAGCCGGCACCGGACGTATCGGCAGAGCTCAGCGAGGCGCGGGAGAGGGTTCGGGCCACACTGGCCCGCCTGGACGACCGAGATCAGAGACTCCTCCTGCTTCGGGTCGAGGGGTTCAGCTATCGGGAGATGGCTGGGGCTCTGCACTTGAACGAAGCCAGCGTCGGAACCCTTCTGGCCAGGGCCAAACAGGCGTTTCGCGCAGCGTATGAGGAGGCCGGCGATGCACCTCGATGAAGAGACGATCCAGCGGCTCCTCCACGGTGAGCTTTCGCCTGAGATGGTAAGGGCTCCAGAGGAACACTTGAACGCGTGCCCGACGTGCAGTTCACTGGTCGAGGACGCCCGACGGGAAGAAGAGGAGGTATTCGGACTCCTGGCCGGGTTGGGCCACCCAGTACCTCCTCTGACGGTAGCCGGGATCCAAGCCCGGCAAGTGCGGACCCGGGCCTCCCGGTTTCGCTGGGCCGCCGGTATCATTGCCGCCCTCGGAATCTCTACGGCTGCCTACGCCTCTCCGGGATCACCCCTTCCGGCATGGATCGATGAACTCCTTGGCCGGTCCGAACCCGAAGAAGAAGCTGGCACACCATCGACCGGGCAACCGGGAAGAGAAAGCCCCGGCGGGGGGATAGCCGTCGCCCCGGGCGCCAACTTCACCGTCCACTTCGGATCTCCCAAGGAGGGTGGCACCATCACCGTCACCTTGGAGGAAGGGTCGTCGGAGCTTCAGGTGGAGGCCGCGGTGGGCCAGGCGACCTTCATCTCGGACGTGGGCAGCTTGAGGGTGGAGCCGGAGGGTCCCACCGCCGAGTTCCTGGTGAAGATCCCCTCCAACGCGCCCTCGGTGATCATCCAGTTGGACGGGGAGACCGTATTCTCGCGGCAGGGAGAGGAAACGACCACGGACGCTCTTCAGGATGATCTCGGGCGCTGGCTGATCGGCATCCCTGTCGACGGATCCCGTCACCCTCCAGGGGAACCCAACGGGCTCGGGGGGCAGCTTTCCTGAACGACGTTGTAGGTGATGCTGGTCACCTTCCATCCCTCTTCCATCTTCAGGAAGGCGAGAACGTCGATTCCGCAGTGGCTGAAAGATCCCTGCATGTGGAAATCGTAGGGAGCCCATACCATGGCGATCCGGCCACTCACCTCCACGACCGGTTCCCAGATCCGCTCGAGGAACTCCGTCTGGCGCTCTGCGATGCCTCCGAGGAACTCCTCCCGGTGCCGTACGGAATATCTCGGCCCGCTCTCGCCCTCTCGAATGCTGAAGAGTGCCGCCTGGGGAGCCAGGAGCTCATCCAAGCGCTCGGCGTCCCGGCTGGAGAGTGCCTCCATGAAGTCGTGGGCCAGGCGAGCCACCTCCAGCTCTGCCTCGCTCGACGCGACAGCAGACGCATCAGAGACCGTGGCGTCGGCTCCGGCTCTATCCTCACCGGGCTGGGCACATCCCATCAGAATCAGGAAGGGGAACGAGAAGAGCGTGACAGTTGTCCGACAGGTCTGGAGTTCGCTGTGCCCCATGGAGGGTCCTTTCGTCTTGAGTGAAGAAAGGAAGCTGCGGGGATCGGGGCAGTTCCTGCAAGGAGGGAGGAGCGGAGTGGGTGGGAGCGGTAGAGGGCGAGCCGCACTGGCCCGCCCTCGCCGTCGGATCCCAGGATCCGGAAGGTCGCAGAGTGAGCGGCGAGGGCCGCTACCCGGTTCCCGCGACCATCCGCTGGTCCAGTGCCTCCAGGTAGTCCCTGACGATTCTCCCGGACCGGCCGAAATCGATGTGCTCGTCTTCGGAGACCGTCTCGGCGTTGGCATCAACCCGGACTTTGCCATCTTCTGTCGATCGGACCACCACTAGCAGGACATGGCCCTTCAAGTCCCAGATGCTCCACCCGGCCCGGGCTCGGATCCGCCCGTGCTCCTGCTCCGTCTCGACCAGAGCCAACCCCGCATCGTCCACCGATGCAACGGCTGCGGCCCACACCTGTTCCGCCTCGGCCCGGTAGGTACGGGATCGCCGCGACTCGGGGAGATGGTAGGTGGTAGCGCACCCGGTCAGGAAGAGAGCCAGAACAATGAGGTTGCGCTTTCTCATGAGTCCCTCCATTCGTGCTGGGATGGTTACTCAGTTTGTCTAAGGGGCAAGCTCCGTACCAAACCACCGATGCGCTGAATCCCACTACCCACAAGGGCTTTCCCCAGCCGGCGCCGTGATCCCCCCGGCTTCCGGTCCTCCTCGAGGGACACCCCCGTCCCAAGCGTGTGACAGGGGCTCGTTCTTCTTCAACGAAGAGCCGGGGCCGGGAGTCCATGATCTGATGGCAGTCGAACCCTCGTCCTCCGACCCAAGAGGAACCCGGACTCGCCGCTCCCCTGGCTCCCGGTTTCCCCGACCGATATTCTCCGGAACCGAACATCAACCTTAGACAGGACGCGCGGGAATGAGGATCTGCGACTCGAAACTCGCTACGAGGCTTCTGGCTTTGGTAGCGGTGCTCCTGGCAATGCCGGGGCCCGCTACAGGACAGGAGGTATCGTATCTGAACCATGACGGGCTCACCCGGGAGCTTCGTGCTTTGGCAAACGGCTCCGACGCCGTCCGAATGGAATCTCAGGGAACCACCCTGGAAGGTCGGGAGGTTTGGCTCCTGGAGGTGGGGAATCCAGGCGGGGTGCCCCTGACCGAACGCCCGGCCGTCCTGGTGGTCGCCAATCTGGAAGGGGATCATCTGGTTGGCAGCCACCTCGCCCTGGGGATGGTTCGCTACCTTGCGGAGAACTCCGAGGAGGAGGCGGTACGGGAGCTTCTCGGCACCCGGACCGTTTACGTGTTCCCCCGCCTGAACCCGGACGGGGCGGAGGCCATGTT
>JBDHCH010000221.1:0-6482 GCA_039592115.1 Gemmatimonadota bacterium
ATCTCGCTCACCTTCTGGACAAACTGGACCAGGTAGGGGTCCTGGGCCAGCATAAAGGTGTTGATGAGGATGCCAGCCTTCCGGCACGCGGCCACCTCACGGAAGGTGCGCTGGAGGATGTACTGGTCCAACCCCCCGGAGTTCAGGTAGAGCTGCCCGTCGGGAAGGGTCATGGCGCTGGGCTTCCCGTCGGTGATCATGATGATCTGCTGCATCTCCTTCCTCTGGGCCCGCAGGATCTTCCGGGAGAGTTCGAACCCCTCTGCGGTATTCGTGTGGTATGGGCCCACTCGGGCCTTGGCCAGCTGGGAAAGGGGGATTTCCTCAGCCCGGTCCCCGAAGGTCACCACCTTCAGCGTGTCCCCCGGATAGCTGGTCCGGATCAGGTGGGAGAGGGCGAGGGCCACCCGCTTGGCCGGAGTGAACCGGTCTTCACCGTAGAGGATCATGGAGTGGGAGACGTCGAGCATGAGGACGGTGGCGCAGGACGACCGGTATTCGGTCTGGTGCACCATGAGATCCGAGTAATCCAGCTCCAACGGGACCTTCAAGCCGCCCCTCTCCAGGGCGTTCTTCAGTGTGCCGGGGATGTCGAGGTTCAAGGTGTCCCCGTACTCGTAAGGGCGGCTGGAGGCGTCCGAGGCCACGCCGGTGGAGAGCTCGGCAGTGTCGTGTGCGCCGAAGTCTGCCTTTCCCAGGGCTCCCAGGAGATGCCGGAGGGTTCGATATCCCAGGAAGTCCATGCCCTTCTGAGTGAGGTCGAAGTGGACCTTCCTGGCCGCGTCCCGGGGCTCCTCGACCTTCCCCTTCCCTGTCGCGTCCTGGGCCGAGGCCGGCATGAGGGGCTGGCCTCCTTCGAGACTGAGATATCCTTCCTGGACCAGCTTTTCGATGAGGTTGTCCAGCAGCTGGGCGATCTCCTCCTGGACATCCGGGTTCCCCTCTCCTTCTCCCCTGAGCTCCTCCACTATCTCCGGGGTGAGGTCCCCACTCTCCATCAAGGCCCGGATGAGTGCCTGTTTCAGGGACTCCAGGGACTTGGGGTCGTCGAGCCCCGACCATCCCCAGTAGGGGTGGAAGTTGGGCCCTCCCGCGAATCCGCCGTCCAGGAGGAAGTCTGCCAGTCGCTCCATGAGGTTTTCAAGGTTGAGGGCGTCCAGCCAGGTGCCCTTGTACTTGGTGTAGGTGTGGAAGCGCATTTGGCCTTTATACCTTCCATGGATGGGAAAGAGGAAGATTGGACACCTGAGCCCCCCTGAGACCGACCCCGGCATCCGTCCTTCCTCGGCGTCGGGGAGCGCTCCGGAGATCCGCAGGCTCCTGCTGGAAGCCTACGACCGAAACAAGCGGGCCCTACCGTGGAGGCGGGACCGGGATCCGTACAAGATCTGGATCTCCGAGATCATGCTCCAGCAGA
Source organism: Gemmatimonadota bacterium (assembly GCA_039592115.1). GTDB lineage: Bacteria > Gemmatimonadota > Gemmatimonadetes > Longimicrobiales > Gaopeijiaceae > JBDHCH01. The sequence continues at coordinate 1,418 of JBDHCH010000221.1, forward strand.
CACGGGTGGAAACCGTCATCCCCTATTACATGGAGTGGATGGAGCGGTTCCCAGACCTGAACGCGTTGGCCTCGGCAGACGAGGAGGAAGTCCTGAGGAGCTGGCAGGGGCTGGGGTACTATTCCCGGGCGAGAAATCTCCACAGCGCGGCGAGGCTGGTCCGGGAGAGGTCTGAAGGGGTACTGCCGAAGTCGGCGTCGGAACTCCGGTCCCTGCCCGGAGTTGGGGAGTACACCGCCGGAGCGGTGGCCTCCATCGCCTACGGTGAGGCAGTGCCGGCGGTGGACGGGAACGTGCGCAGGGTCCTCGCGCGCCTGTTCGATCTAGTCGATCCGGGCGGTCCGGAGCTGCGGGATCTGGCTGGTCAACTGGTGGATCCTGCTCGCCCGGGAGACTTCAATCAAGCCCTCATGGAGCTGGGAGCGCTGGTCTGCAGGCCTCGGGCACCCGCGTGCGGAAATTGCCCACTTTCCGGCCACTGTCTGGCCCTGGGTCGAGGCACGGTGGAATACCGGCCGAGAGGGAAGAACAGGAACGCGCCGAAAGAGGTGTCCATGGCTGTGGTGGTGGGAGTGTCCGCCTCCCTGGGGGGGAAGGGGGCCTTCCCCGATCCCGACGCGGTCAGGTTCTTCCTTCGGCGCCGGCCGGACCGGGGCCTCCTGGCCAGGATGTGGGAATTTCCGGGGGTGGAGGTGGAGGGAGGTGTGAGCGAGGGCCGGGCGGTCAGGGCCGCCGCCAGGCTGGCCGGGGACCTGGGCCTGATTCCATCTTCGGAGGCGGTGCCGGGATCTTCCAAGAGGGCAGGACCGCGATTTGGTCCGTCGCCCCTGGACCCCGTCACCCACCTCTTCACCCACCTGAAGGTCCAGTATTGGCCGGTCCTCCTCCTGGTACCGGAAACAGAGGTCTCCCGGGCCAAATCCGAAGCTGCCCCCGAGGAGGGAATCTGGCTATTCGCCAACGAGCTGGAGAGGATTCCACTCCCCACCGCCCAGGGGAAGATCCTGGCGACTGCCCGGGTCTGGATGCTGGACCGGTAATCTCGCCGGTCGGTTCTCCTTCTCTCTCATTCCCTCGAACCATCACCGGAGGAGTGTCCTCTACAGGGGACACTCTCTCTCACGGTGACTGCCTCTTTCTTGCTTCTAACCTCCTTTCAATACACAACTTGGGAGCAGTATTTCCCCTTTTGGCATGCCCCCTGCCCTTCCTGGCCTGCAGACCGGGCCTGAGCTCCGACGCAAAAGGCCCGGAGATCGAACCCGGAAAGGAGGGGGAAAATGAGAAAGTCAACCGGATTGCTGGTTCTGGCGGGTCTCCTCGCAGGGGTCATGCCGGTGGCTGGGGAGGGGAACAGGGGACGCAGTAACGACCTGGTGAGGCTGGCCCACAAGTTTGAGGACAGGGCCTACCAGGTGCTGGACGAAGCGGCTCGCGACCGGCGGTTCTTCGCAGGTGGTCGGGATGGCGGCTTCGAGGCCTTCCAGGAGCTTACCTATGTGGCCACCTATTTCAGCGATCAGGTGAGGTACGAGAGGGATCCGTACAGGGTCGCTGAGGACTTCGATATCCTGGCGGAGGCCTTCTTCAATGCCGCATGGTGGCTGAACAGGGTGCCCACGAGCCGGCATGTCCACAAGGACTTCCGGAAACTGGAGCAGGCCTTCCATCAGCTGGATCGACACCTCGGCTACGACCCCTACAGCAGGGGTGTGGCCAAGAGAAACAGGATGCCCCGTGACCGGTACCGTCAGGTCTATCGGACCCGCGTGATCCCCCGGGTCCATGGGCGCATCGAATTCCGCCGAGGCCGGACGCGGGTGGACGTAGGGCTTCGGTTTCCCCAGGGGCGTGTAAGGGTAGTATGGAGATAAGCACGTGTGACAGAGAACCCGGCTCCCCCCGGTGGGACCGGATGAACAAGAAGAGACCGGGAGGCGGAACGAACAACCCACCTCCCGGTTCTCTTTATTGGTCTATTCCATTGGGCTGCTGGCGGCCCCAGTCTGAAATCCGTTGGCGTTCCCGGAGCGGCGCAACGACGCTTGGATGCCAGCGGCCTCCGGAGTCGGGCCGTCAGTCAATGTCCTCCACTTCGATCTGCATGAACCCATCATCCAGCTCCACCTCGAAGTCCAGCAGGATCCCGGTCTGCTCCCAGTCGAACTGGGAAAGGTCCCACACGGTGCCGTCGCCCCGCTGGAACCAGGCACGAGGGTCCACCTCTACCACGATGGCCTCTGCGCCCGGCGTGTCTTCTTCCACCACCAGCGGCTGGTCGAGCTCCCGTTCTACCTCGATCTCGGCGTCCACGTAGACCTCGAAGGGCTGGGCGTCACCGCCGTTCGGCGTGAACGTTCCTACGATCCTGAGGCTCGCCTCGGTGGGCCAGTTGGGGAAGGAGGCCCTTATGTCGGAGAGAAGCTGGGAGGCGCCCATCCCATCGTCCTCGTCGTCGTCGTCCAGGTCCTCCACCTCGAACTCGAACTCCTCGTAGACTCCGGGAGGCACCTCGTCGGTGGCGACTGAGACGTATCCCTGGTCCAGGGGAAGCTCGGCGAAGAAGGGTGGGGCCTCGAACTCGTGGCAGTCGTCATCCTCCATCCCGGGGCACATGTCGTCCTCCCCGTCGCCGTCGCTTTCCAGCTCGAATTCGGCCACGATCATCCACACGCCGTCAATCTCCAGAGTCCCGTTGGAACCCGGGACGGACACCTGCTTCCAGGCGTTCGCGGAACGGGAAGGACCGGACACGGGTGCCGCCATGGCTCCGGCGGAGACTGCTTGGAACCTCACCTCCACCACATCCTGGGATCCGGGCCCGGTGCTCGAGTCGCACGCGGCGAGGGTGATCACCCCGATGAGCAGGGCAAAGAGTGTTCTCATCTTTTGAACCTCCATATGTTTTCGACCCGATCTATTTTCCATCTTGCAGTATTTGTGCCCAGGATGCTTCGAATCGTTACTTGGGACTTAACTAACGGTCGGACTTGATCTTATGCGGCATTGATGAATGAAGGGCCGATGCTGGCATCTGTATCAAAAAGGACCCCGCTCCCCTGGAACGGCACAATATTCTGCATCAGCTCAGGGAAATCTTCGGATATGGGAGGCGCACGGAGGGGCCTCGCTCAGGCTGGGCTCACCGGAACAGAGGGGCTGGGCAAAGTGGCGGGTCCGCTGCCAGACCGGCACTTTTATCCGGTCAGAGAGAAGAACCCCGGGAGGACGCCATGCTGATCGCTGAGATGAACTGGATGCAGGTGGAAGAATACCTGGAGAACGATGACCGTGCGGTAGTCCCCCTGGGGAGCACGGAGCAGCACGCATACCTGAGCCTCCTGGTGGACGCGATCATCCCTGAGCGGTTGGCCCGGGAGGTGGCGGATCCCCTGGGGATTCCCGTCTTCCCGGTGATGCCGTACGGCCTCTCGCCGTACTTTTCCGCCTTTCCCGGAACGGTAACGCTGAGGGTGGAGACCTATGCACGGGTCATCCGGGACGTCCTGGACAGTCTGACCAGGGCCGGGTTCAAGCGGATCGTGCTCTTGAACGGTCACGGGGGGAACGCTCCGGCAGGATCGGTGGCGCTGGAATGGATGGCGGATCACCCCGGGCACCAGGTGAAGCTGCACAACTGGTGGATCGCGCCGCGAACCCTGGAGAAGATCCGTGAGATCGATCCCGTGGGATCCCACGCCTCCTGGATGGAGAACTTCCCATGGACCCGCCTCCCGGGGGTGGAGCTCCCCGAAGGGCAGAAGGCGCCCATCGACACGGCCATGAAGTCCGTGCTGGATGGTGAGGGTTTCAAGGCGTATCTGGGGGACGGAAACTACGGAGGGGTCTACCAGCGGTCGGACGAGGAGATGAAGGCTGTCTGGGATGTGGCGAAGGCGGAGGCCACGGAGGCGCTCCAGGACGGGTGGGCTTGATGGACGAAGCCCTGCTGATCTGGGGGGCGGGCGCCATGGGGGGAAGCATTGGCGCGGCCCTGGTGGAGGCGGGCAGGCCGGTGATCTTCGTGGACCGGGATGCCCAGCACGTACGCGCCATGGATGAGAGGGGTCTTCGAATCACGGGTCCGGTCACGGAACTCCATGTTCCCGCGGCGGCGACCCTTCCCTCTGAAGTGGCTGCCTTCCACCCTGTACCCTTCTCCACCGTCTTCCTCTGCGTGAAAGCTCACCACACCAGGGAGGCCGTGACCCAGCTGGCCCCGGTCCTGGCCGACGACGGGGTGGTCGTCTCAATCCAGAACGGCCTTTGCGAGCTGGAGATCGCAGATGTGGTGGGGCGGAAGCGCACCCTGGGGGCTTTCGTGAACTTTGGTGCTGACTTCCTGGAGCCCGGGTTGGTCCACCGGGGGAACAGGGGTGCCGTGGTGGTGGGGGAGTTGGACGGGCAACTGACACACCGGGTCCGGAAAATCCACCGGCTGCTCCGTCTCTTCGAACCCGACGCCCTTCTCTCCGACAACATCTTCGGGTACTTATGGGGGAAGCTGGGTTATGCGGCCCTCCTCTTCGCCACTGCCCTGACGGACGAATCCATCGCAGACGTGCTTGCCTCTTCGCCCCACCGCTCCCTCTTGAAGGCCCTGGCCCGGGAGGTGGTGGCGGTGGGGGAGAGCCAGGGTGTGCGTCTGTTGGGGTTCGACGGATTCAACCCCCTGGCTTTTGGAGGCGACGCATCGGACGGGGAGGCGGAGGCTTCCCTGGACGACCTGGTGGACTTCAATCGGGCTTCGGCCAAAACCCACAGCGGGATCTGGCGGGACCTGGCTGTGAGGAAACGGCGGACGGAGGTGGACGCCCAGCTCGGGCCGGTGGTTAAGTTGGGGTCGGACGCGGGTTTGCCGGTTGCGCTCACCGCCGCCCTCATCCGACAGATCCATGAGATCGAGGAGGGCACCAGGAAGCGGGGATGGGAGAACCTGGTGGAGCTCCGGGCACAGCTGCCCGGGTGAGGATCGGCCCATGGGGTGCCGGTGGGGAGCTTCCCGCCGGCTCCTGCCAGGGGTATCGAATGCAGCCAAGGACGAGTCGACGATGAACATCAGCTT
>JBDHCH010000222.1:0-6448 GCA_039592115.1 Gemmatimonadota bacterium
ATTCAATCCCTGTGACTCGGGGACATCAACCGCCCAGTCGGGAGTTGGCCAGACCTCCTGAGCAGAGAGAGGGAGGGTAGCAAACAGCAAGATGCAGAAGGCCCTTTTCATGGCTGTCCCCTTATTCTGATTGTGGTTGCGTATGATACGGGGTTCGCTGCCGGACGTTGCAGCAGGGGCCATTCACCCGCGCCGAAGAGCGATACCCACGGCGATCAAGGAAGGGAGAAGGACCCCTGGGAGGGACTTGCCTTCTGGCGGCCTTGAATACTCCCGTTTTCCGGTGATTAGAGCGCAGGCATCGGCGCTATCTCCCGTTTCCTTACCTGGATCCGGACTCCGCGTCTGGAATGGACGCCCCTGCCTCATCCGGTGTGAGATCCAGGTGGAAGAGGACCAGAGGGCCGCTGGGTACCCAATAGGGAAGTCCCCCTCCTCCGTTTTCGCCCGGGAGGGCGACCTCTCCCAGAGGTTGAGCACGGAGTCTTCCACCCGCCAGTTCCTGGAAGGCCGCGACCGTGTGAGGGGACCCCAACCAGAACACCTCCCCTTCGTTTCCGGCCCAATTCCAGAGATCGTCGATAACGACCCCGGCCAGGTCCCGGTCCGCTAGCCCGGCGTATCGGGCCCTTTCCTCCACCGCCTTGCCGATCTGGGTCGGGCTGGGCAGGGTGGCCAGGCGGGAGCGCACGTCATCCGGAAGCTCCCATCCAAGCAGGACTTCTCCCCGCGCCGGGGTGCCGGGGACCATGCGATCGTCCACCAATTTCCAATCACCGAAGTAGTCCAGGATCTCTTGAACCTCCCGCCGGGCGATGATCACGGATCCGGGGGGAACCCTCTCTTGGACCGCCACCACCACGGCTCGGCCCCGTGCCAGCCCCAACCATTCCCTCAGGAGGAAGCGGGTGCCTTCGGGGACCGATCTACCGAGTTGGAGCAGGCTGAGAAGGAGCATCCCTCCCACGGCCACTCTCCTGAACGGGACTTGCCTCGCCAACCAGAAGGAAGCGATGAAGTAGAGAGGAAGTGTCGGGAGGAAGTATCTGAGGGTCAGGGACGGTTCTTCCAGGGTGCCCCAGTAGTAGGCGGAATAGAGCAGGGTAAGAGGTGCCAGAGCGCCCAGGAGAAGCAAGCCTCGGGGCCGGCTGCCCTTCCGCACACACATCCAGGCCACACCCGCCACACCCAGGAGGAAGAAAGGCCCCGCGCCCCCCAGGGTCAGGGCTCTCAAGTAGGGCATCAGGTTGTCGGAAAGGTGGCTCCACGCAAAGGCCGTCTGTTCGTTGGTGAGGCCATATCCCGTCTGCCAGGGAGCTCCGTACGAAGCGGCGTTGTGGAATGCCAACAGGAGGATCGGGATTGCTGCGGCCACTCCGGCAGGGAGGAGTCCACGGGGGGAGGCTTTTTCTCCACGCTGGGAGAGAAAGAAAGCCACCACCCCTACCCCCACCACCGCTTCCGGGTACCGCACGGCGGGGATGAGGCCGAGAGCCAGCCCAGCAACGGTGGCTCTCCCCCAGGTCGGGCCGTCCTCCCACCGGAAGAGGAGGAAGATGCCCATGAGGAGAAGGGCCGTGACGGCCACATGGGCATCGCCATGGAGCGCCAGGAGGTTCAGAGGAGGCAGCGTCGCCACCAGAAGAGCGGCCCAGAGGGCGAAGGGGGCTCCGATCCACCGGCGTCCCACCAGATAGGTCAGCCCCACCACTCCCGTGGCCAGGAGAGGGGTCAGGATGAAGGGAGCGAGCGCTCCCCCCGGGAGCCAGAAGACCGCCAGAGCCGTGGGAAGGCCCGGAGGAAATCGGGAGTGGAAATCCCCATCTGGTGTCTCCAGCCAATGGTTGCCCAGGAACTGGAGGGGGCTTTCCGGCCTGAAACCCGTCGAGAGCTCGGTGGCCAGGAGGCGGGCCTGAACGAAGAGTCCCCCCGCGTCCGGACCCACATAGACGGGCACAAAATGGGAAAGCACCCAGACCATGTGCCCTGCCAGGAGAATCAGGAGGAGGATGGTTCTGAGGCGATCTCCCATCCCCAGGCCTTCTCCCGTCATCCCCTCAGGGTTGCTTCTCATATCGTCTCCGGGTTGGCCTGGATCCCGAGAGGCTTCGGTGCCCTCGAACTCATCACCCGATCCCAGTCTAGTATTCCAGCTGCCGGGTAGCCATGGAAGTCACCGCCTCTTTTGGGCGGCCGCCCGAGAGACGGGATCAGGGTGGAGCTGCCCGGAAGGCCCGGTGGTCGGCGAATCGAGATTCCACTTCAGGCCCCCAGGTCCCCCCCGGCGCACCGGATTCGACCGCCGAGGGCCTTTCCTCAACCCTTCCTCTTCCCCGGCCCATAAGCTCCTTGCCCGATTCGACCTTCCTCAGGCAGATTCAATCAACCGCCACCGGGCAGAAGGGCACAGGGAACCCCTAACTCTTTGCTTCCTGGGCGAGGTGCGCCTGGTGCTGCCCTGAGGTGAAGATGGCTATCCGGCTGGGCACTTCCGGGTCGGTTGCACACGGGAAACGAAAGACCCAGCCACTGCAGGAACCACGGCCATGGAACCAGACACCGGGACCATCCTGGAGCGGGTGCGGTCAGCGCTGAGGACTCGCTACCGGATCGAGCGCGAGCTGGGCCGCGGCGGAATGGGCGTGGTGTTTCTCGCCGAGGACCTCAAGCACGGCCGGATGGTCGCGCTAAAGGTGCTCCGACCCGAGCTCGCGCAGTCGCTGGGGGCCGATCGATTCCTTCGGGAGATCCGTGTCTCTGCCCAGCTCAATCACCCCCACATCCTGACGCTCATCGACTCCGGCAGCGCCGACGGTTTCATGTTTTACGTGCTGCCGTTCGTGGAAGGCGAGTCACTGCGGGATCGCCTGACGCGGGAGCGCAACCTGTCCATCGACGACGCGCTGCGTATCACCCGGGAAGTTGCCGACGCTTTGGCCTATGCGGACAGCAAGGGGGTCGTGCACCGCGACATCAAGCCGGAGAACATCCTATTCGAATCGGGCCACGCCGTGGTCACGGATTTCGGGATCGCGAATGCGTTGAGTGAGGCCGGTGGGGAGCGGCTCACCGAAACCGGTCTAGCGATCGGGACACCCGCTTACATGAGTCCGGAGCAGGCGCTGGGCACGGATGCCGTAGATGGGCGCGCCGATATCTACAGCCTTGGCTGTGTGTTGTATGAGATGCTGACGGGTGAACCACCGTATACGGGTCCCACACCACAGGCGGTCATCGCTCGAAAGGCTGTCGATCCGGTACCGAGCATCCGGGTGGTGAGGGACACCGTGCCCGCGGCGGTGGAAGCTGGGGTCATGCGTGCTCTCGCCAAGGTGCCCGCCGACCGCTACGAAAGTGCACGGGATTTCGCGAATGCCCTGTCGGGTGGCGGGGCCGCCGTCCGGACGACGCGCCGCGCGGCTAAGTGGCGACCCGACCGGTTCGTTATGGTGGCTTCAGCGATCGTGGTGATTGCCGCTGTATCGTACCTGGCACTGGCGTTGAGTGGTGGAGGATCCTCGGCTGGTGTTGCGGTGTCGTCGTTCGAGCGCCTGACCACCGATCCGGGTCAGGAGTTGTTTCCCAGTATCTCGCCGGATGGCGAGTGGATCGTGTATGCAGGGGAGACGGCTGGCAATCGCGACATCTTCCTCCGACGGGTAGAGGGAGAGAACGCCATCAACCTCACGGAGGGTTCCCCGGCGGACGACGATCAGCCGGTGTTCTCGCCGGATGGGGAGCGCATCGCCTTCAGGTCCGAGCGGGACGGCGGCGGCATCTTCGTGATGGGCCGGACGGGTGAGGCCGTTCGGCGCGTAACGCGGGACGGGTTTAGCCCTACCTGGTCCCCAGACGGGACACACCTCGCCTTCGCGTGGGAACGGATCGAGTTGGATCCACAGAACTCCGAGGGGCGGAAGGGACTTTGGGTTGTCGAGGTAGAGTCGGGGGCGGCACGACAGATCAGCGACGAAGACATGGCCATGCCCAACTGGTCTCCAAATGGCCATCGGATCGCGTTCACTCGGAGACTTGGGGTAGGCAACGCCCAGTCGGACGTTTGGACGGTGACCCCCGAGGGTAACGGGGCCGTGCCGGTGACACAGAACGTCGTCTCCGATTGGAACCCGGCGTGGTCACCCGACGGCCGGTATCTCTACTTCGCAAGCAACCGCAGTGGCAGCATGAACCTCTGGCGCGTGCGCATCAACGAGCGCTCGGGTTCACCCCTCCGCGAACCGGAGCCCGTGACCACACCAGCAACGTCCCTGGCCCACATCAGCGTGGCCGGGAACGGGCAGCGGATCGTGTACAGTTCGGTGCTCGTGACCGCAAACATCCAGCGCGCCACGATGGATCCTCGCACGGGAACGCTCATGGGCGAACCCTCGTGGCTCACCACCGGATCCCGGCGCTGGTCGTCGCCAGACCCCTCGCCCGACGGCGCCACCGTCGCGTTCTACTCGCTCACCGAGCCCGAGGGCGACCTCTTCCTGATCGGGGCAGATGGCAGTTACTTGCGACGGGTGACAGGGGATTCGGCCAACGACAGGGTGCCGCGTTGGTCGCCGGACGGCGAATGGATCGCATTCTTTTCGAATCGTAAGCCAGGATTTCAGCTTTGGAAGATCCGTCCGGACGGAAGTGATCTCCGTCAGCTCACAGAACAAGCCGCAGGAGCGACAGCATGGGCTCCAACCGGCACCCGATATGCGGTTAATGTCGGGGAACTCGGGGTGTGCATCCTGGACGCCGACCTAGCTTGGGCGGAACAGGAACCTGTGGCATTCCCCGCGCCGGACACCGCGCTGGACAACGCGCTGGCGGGTTTCCGGCCCAACGGGTGGTCCCCGGACGGTGAGTGGATGGCAGCTGATATCGGATACCTCGACCAGGGGATCTTGGTCTATTCCCTGCGGTCGCAGACGTACACCCGCCTCACGGACTTCGGGCAGTGGCCCGTATGGCTGCCGGACAGCCGGCGCATTCTGTTCGTGTCGGGTGGGAACGGCTTCTACGTGGTAGACCGTGAGACTGGGGAGGTTCGGCAGATCTACGCTTCCGGAAGGGATGTCCTCGGTCCGCCGCGCCTCACGCACGACGGCCGTACAGTCTACTACTCACGACGGATAACCGAGGCCGATGTCTGGAGGGTGGACATCCGGTAGATACCGGCGACCGTTCGACGCACCCAACAGGTCGGCGGGGACGAGAGGAACAGGGCTGCGTAGAGCCCCTCGCAGGCCGAGACCACGGTGGAAGCTCTCGAGCGGATGCTGGCCCGCTCGGCGGTTTGGACTATTCCGGGCCGCCACGAGCCGCGACGATCCGCTCCAGGACCCCCAGATAATCTTCAAAACTGACGCTACGCTCAGGCGCGCCGTACCACCCGGCGAAAACCTGATGGGCCACCACCATGTCCAGTTTCGGGAGCACGGTGAGGAACTGCCCCCAATCTGCGATGTACGTGTACGCACCGTCATAGGGGCCCTCGGGGTCCGGCTCGTGCCAGACCCACCAGTGATAGCCGAATCCCAATCCACGGCCCCGGTACCGCTCGGGTTGCACCTCTTCCGGCGGCGTCACGACAGTGGTCATCCGCTCCACCCACGCTCGGGGGATCAACTGCTCCCCCTCCCACTCCCCCTCCTGGAGCATGAGCTGGCCGAAGCGGGCCACGTCCCGGGTGGACACGTAGAGGTGAAAGAGGGGGAATACGGAGCGGGAACGGTCACGGCTCGGTCTCTGCCTCCTCCAGTCGAAGTCCTGCAGACCCAGGGGCTCACCCAAATCTTCCCCGATGGCCTGGAAGAGGTCCCGGCCGGTGAGCATCGTGAAGATCTCACGGGCCGCCAGTCCTCCCCAGGAGTGGAAATAGAAGTAACTGCCCGGCTCCACGGAGCCTCTGGGAGGAAGTCCTCGAGTCGGATCGATGAACTCGGTGGCGTGATAGACCCCCGATCGGTTCGTGAGAAGGTGTTCGATTGTGGCTTTTTTCTCTCTCGGAAGGAGCCCGCCCCGGTCGTCGATCCCCAGATCTTCGAGGGTCAGGCTCAAGTCGATGGTGCCGTCCAGCACCGGCTTCCCAAAAACCATGGCCATCACCGAGGCCCTGCCCTCCGCCATGAACCCACGAGCTTCGATATCGCCGTACTCCAGAACCACCTTCCCGCCCTTCACCACCTTCAAGCCTGTGGTCCCAATGGTCCGCGTGTAGGAGATAACCTCCTCCAGGCCCGCTGCCGAAAACCCGGCGCTCTTCGCGTCGGGCCAGTACTCCCATGGCACTCCCCGAGGCCCCCGGGGCCCTTGGGGGAAGAAGAACCAGACCATTCCCAGGATCAAAACCGCCGCGGCTGTCAGGAGGGCCCATTTTTGCTGGACCCTCCGCGCACGGTCCCGAGTCCGACTGTTCTCTCTATGGCTTTCCAACAGCATCGTCGACCTC
>JBDHCH010000223.1:0-6447 GCA_039592115.1 Gemmatimonadota bacterium
AATCGAGCTGGACTTCTGCAAGCTGGAAAACGACGTGAAGTTCGTCATGAGCAAGGCCTTCGAGATCGAAGACCTCCCGAGGCTGAGGAAGTTCGGGGACTACCTCCTGAGTCAACGAATCCCGGGCGAGGTGGACGAGCTTCCCGATGAGCTCCAATTCGCGAAGTGGGATCTCCGCTTCCGAAAGATGTTGGGGGCGGTGAGGAGGATCAGGAAGGCTTGTTTTGCCCTAAAGAAGGGCGATGACTGGCTCGTGTATCGGATCGGAATGCTCAGGTACGCCACCCACAACCTGAGTTTCGACAAGCGGCGCGGAAGGGGCGAGTGCCACGAGATCCAGCTCATGTTTGCCTACCATTTCGTTGAAGCCCTCCTCCACGATTTGGTTTCCGACGACTTCCACCTGAAGATTCGTGCGGAGCGCCCGGCGTCCTATCCACCAAGGCAACGAATCTCCATCGACCAGGCCCCCTGGCTCTTGGACTGCGAGGAGTATGATCCGCCGCACCATGTAGACCCGGAGGTGTTGGAGCAGGACAGGACGAAGGTTGAGGGGGGTTGGGCGGATCCGGAGGATCTGGAAGCTATGGTCGGCATACTCGAGACCAGGGAGGCGAAGTCTCGGGACGAAGATGGGGTCCCCCTTAATCCTCGGGGACGCACCGGAATCGCTGGACGAGGGCTCCTCGGTCTCTGGGGTCCGAATCTCTCTATCGCTGCTGTGGTCCTTCGGGAAGGTACCGTAACGGGAGCGCCCGAGATTCTTCTGGGCACGACGGATGAGTCCCAGACCCTCGAACTCCCCAAAGGGTTTGCCAGGTCAGAAGAGGATGGGGAGACGGGGCTGCGGAGGATCTTGGAAGCTGAAACGGGATGGGTCAGCTCCGTTGTGGGCCAGGTGGTTTCCGAAGGATACGTGTACGACTCGCGACAGACCGATCATGCCTGGGTCGAGAGCCGGGCCTACCTGGTGAAGGTTGATGGCGGAGAGGCACCTGACCTGTTCACCCCGACCGAGTACTTCGAAGAGGTTGGCTGGTGGCCCCTCGATGCTGAGACCGTCAACAGGATCCCGTCCGGACAGGCGTCTATGATCCGGGACGCTCTCGAACAGCTGAAGGACGCTGGTCAGCTGAATGAGAAACTGGCGGATGATCTGTTGTCGAAGACAGGTTAAGGGCATGGAACTGAACCTTCTTGAGCGGCGCTGTCTGGATCGGTTATTGGCAGGGCGCTCCTTCACCTCGGAAAACCCCGAGGATCTGGAGGGGTGGCTCGAGTTCAGTCTACACTCCGCCCTCCTGGCTGCGATTCGGGTCCGTGACCTGACCCACGCCGTCGGGATCAGCGCCGAGCTCAAGGCCGATGGGTCCCCTGCGACCGAACTTGAGAGGGAGATTGAGGAGAGAGTTCGAGCCGACCTGGGCAAATTCGCTCCGGACGCTCGCATGGTGGGCGAGGAGAGTGGTGGTGAGATGAGACCCTCGGGGTTTTCTGTGGCAGTGGATCCCATCGATGGCACTTGGGCCTTCCTCAGCCAGACAGAGAGCCACACAGTCACAGTAAACGTATTCCAGGACGAAGTGCCTGCCGTGGGAGTGATCGCCAATCCGGCCACGGGAGAGGTGGCGTACCACGGTCCGGACGGACCACCGCGCCTCATTCGTTTGGGCTTTCTCAACCAGGATGCCGCGTCGACGGATCTTCCCCTCAAACCTTCTCGGGAGCAACAGACGCTTGTACATCTCCACCCCAATCCCAGGGGCGGATCTCTGGCTGGCGGGTTCTATCGAGCCTGGGCAAATGGGGAAGTCTCGATGGTGCGCAGCCCCGGAGGCTCTCCTGCGTGGGCCCTGGTGGAAGCGGCAAAAGGCCATTTCATCTACGTGAATCGATGGGACCGTAGGCCAGCTGAACCCTGGGACCTGGTTGGTGGAGTCGAGATCGTCCGTAGGGCCGGAGGGGAGGTCGTGGATCTGGAGGGCGCCCCGATAGACACGCTCCGGCACAGTGGACCGTTCGTGGCGGGGCTGTCGGAAAGCGGCCGCGAGACGGTATGCAGGATCGCCGGGGCTTCGTTGGAGCCGGAGCTTTGAACACGGCGGCTCAGACCAGAACCCGTGGAAGCCGGATCAACCAGCTTCGGATCGTGGGCATTCTGTTGGTCTTCCTGCTGGGCATAGGGGCTTTTCTAACCGGGGTAGGAACCACCGGCGTCACAGACCCCCAGGATCAGCATTTCCTGGCCTGGCTTTACCAAACGGCCGGACTCTTTGTCTTCGGCGGGCTGGATCTAGGGGCCCCAACGGGAGGGCCTGTTGTTGGCCGCGCAGCACTCTGGATCGCGTACTTCCTTGCGCCGCTCATCACTACTACCGCCGTGGTCGAGGCCCTCCTTCGGTTGGTGCGGCCGGACTGGATCCAACGCCAGGCGCTCAAGGACCATATCATCCTCGCTGGGACAGGCCGGGTCGGACTCGCCTACCTGGAGGCTATTCGTGCGGTGGAGCCGAGTCGGATCGTCGCCTTGGTGGACTCAGGCGAGGGTTTGGCCACCGAGGCGGAGGTCCTGAAGCTTGGACGGACAGAGATCCTGCATGGTGATATCCGGCGACCGGGCACACTGGATGCGCTCCGACTGGATCGAGCCGACCGGATGATCGTGCTCACGGAAGACGACATGGCCAACCTGGAGATGGCCTGGGGCGGGAAAGAACGGGCCCCTGACCTCCCCATCGCCGTTCACGTAGCGGATTTAACACTCCTGCGTCCGGTGAATAGGATCATCAAAGAACACCGGGATATGGACGGTCCGTCGTCCCCCCTGATCTTCAACACCGCTCGCATCGCTGCCCTCAATCTCTTCGACCAACACCTTTATCCACATTTTCAAGAGACCGGTCAGCTCGATGTCCTGGTAATCGGGGGGTTCGGCCGGTTCGGGCAAACGATCCTGGAGCTCCTCGGCGTAATGGCTGCGGAGGAGTTGGAGAGAGTAGTGGTGGTGGACAGAGATGCTGCTCGGAAGCTCCGTCAGTTCCAGGCCGATGTCCATCTCGAAGCACTCAAGTTTTCGACGGTTGACGGAGACCTGACAGATCCAGGGACCTGGATCGAAGTGGAGGGAATCCTGGAAGAATCCGGTGCCGAGCCGGTCTACCTTCTGGCATCTCAGGAGGAGGTCGTGAATTTCAGAGCGGCCATGCTCCTGCGGAATCGCTCGGAAGGGCCGAAGGTGTTCGCACGTTGCTTCCATCGGACCCGGTTCGCCGAATCTCTCGCCGGCCAACTCTCCTTCGACCTCCTGGTGTTCGAAGATGTGTTACGAGATGCTTTGCGGGAGCACTACAAGGGCTTGCGGGCAGTGTGAAGCCCCGATAGTCAGGAAGGAATCACCCTGAGCCCAGTACCTGGCCTTCTCGATGATCAGGATTCCCTTACCGGCTTCAGAGATTCTCCCCAGGCGTGTTCCGAAGGCACTCAGCCAATCGAGTGAGACTCGTTACGATGAGGTCTGCCTTCTCGTGTGAGAGTGGCGTCGACTCCGGCAACACCAGCACCGTCCTCATCCCCACGGCCTTCGCCGGGACGATGTCCTTCTGAAGGTCGTTTCCGATTGCCATCAGAGCTTCAGGCGGGATCCGAAGCTTACGAGACACGTCCACGAAGAACTCGGGATCGGGCTTGCTGTGACCGAGCTCCAACGAGGTGAAGAAGTGGGTCAGCCTGCTCCTCAGACCGACCCTCTCCAAGGCTTCCGCGACCTTGATTCCATCGGAGTCGGTCGCGTTCGTCGCGACGCATTGCACCGGAAGAACGGACAGGGCTTCCAAGGCCGCGAGGGCACCAGGCATGGCTTCGACCCGCGGCCATTCCGCCATGGGGCCAGCCTGCCCAGGAATGTCCCTCATTAGGGTGTCCCCCCAGTCCCAGACCACACCGCGAAGGCCGCTGCCAAATACGTACAAACCCCCTCCTGCTCTCGATGAACGATCCGGCTCCTGCCGGAGGGTGGTGAAGGTCCCCATCGAGCCTCGTCTCTGGGCGTAGTCAGCCCCTACCCCATCAGCTCCCGCAACGCCTGGGAGCCCCTCCGGCTCGCCACCAGCCGGCTTCCGTCGTCGAGCCGAAGAAGGAACCGACGCTCGTCGTACTTCTCGATCTTGGATACGTGGGAGAGGTTGACCAGGTGGCCCCGGTGAATCCGGACAAACTCCTTCGGGTTCAGCCGCTCCTGGACCTCCCCCAGGGAAGCATCCGAGGAAAACGTCGCACCCGATGTGACCAGGGAGACGCCCCCCGACGTGGCATCGATCCGCACGATTTGATCCACGGGGATGGGAACGATCCCACCCCGGTGCCGGGCGAACAGGCGAGACGCATGGTAGGAGCTCGGCTGTGCCTCCCCCCTCTTCCGGGTCAGCCCCTCGCCCACCAGGCGCACCCTCACCCGGTCCAGGCTCTCCAAGAGCCGGTCCTTGCCGAAGGGCTTCACCAGGTAGTCCAGGGCCCCGAACTCGAACGCGGAAAGAGCGTATTCGTCGAACGCGGTGGTGAATATGACCGCGGTGTGATGGGTGATGGTTTCCAGCACCTCCAAGCCAGTCAGCCCGGGCATCCGCACATCCAGGAAGACCAGGTCCGGCTCCAACTTCTGAATGAGCCGGACCGCCTCCGAGCCGTTCCTCGCGTCTCCCACCACCTGGATCCAGTCCACGTCTTTCAGGTATTCGCGCAGGGCCCTCACGGCCAGTGGCTCGTCCTCGCAGATCAGGACCCGGGCGATTCCGAACTCGGGCGGGCTCCTCACGGGATCCTCCGACTCGGATCTGGGGAGCCCTCTCCTCGAGGGGCCCCCGTAGCCTCCGAGACAGGCAGTCGAAGGAGGGCCGAGAAACCGCCGCCGGGAGATGTCTTCCAGGTCAGGGAAGCGGCGTCGCCGAAGAGAGTCGACACCCGGCGTTGGAGGAGGTGCAATCCTTTTCCTTCCGCCTGCTGAACGTGCTCTCCCTCTGCGCCCATCCCGTCGTCCTCGACCGAAATCACGACCTGATTCGAGTCCTTCAGGATCCTGACCAGGACGGCTCCTCCCTCCGGTTTCGGGGAGATACCGTGTTTGATGGCATTCTCGAGGAGCGTCTGTAGGGAGAAGGGCGGAACCTCGACCCGCTCCAACTCCGAGTCGACGTTCCATTCGACTGCCAGCCGATCCGACAACCGGAGGGATTCCAGTCCGATGTAGCGCCGGGCGATTTCCAGCTCCTCCCCCAAGGGGACGACGTCCTGATCTCTCCGCTCCAACACCGACGCGTAGCGGATCAGCGAGGCCACGTCCTCGATCGCTCGCTCGGCTGCCTTCGGATCGGCTCGGACCAGTAGCATGAGGGAGTGAAGGGTGTTGAAGACGAAGTGAGGGTTGAACTGGGCCCTCACGGCCTTCGCCTCGGCCTCGGCCCTGAGCACCGATTCCCTGGCCGCCAGGGCTCGGCTTTCCTCGACCCGGTGGAGGGATTCCGACCACATCATGAACCCGGCCAGAACGGCGTAGATGATGAAGTAGTAGAAGGAGAAGTAGATGACCGCGACCGCGGGTGTTTCTCCGGCGAAGGCCGTTTCGAATGCGCCGAGAGCGAGGGTCAATCCAACGGTTCCCAGGGACGACGATACCGCATAGGCGAGGCCGACCCCCAGGTGGGCCCCGGCGGTCCTCCAGATGCGCCACTCGGGCCGCAGGAAGTGACGTCGGTTTGATGCGACCAGAATGGAGAAGGCCAGAGGCGGGAGGACGGTGGCGAGGCGAGGGAGGACAACTTCCTCCTCCAGCAGGGCGGTGAGGAACATGAGGCCTGCATATACGACCCAACCGGCGGAGAACAGGATCCAGAAGCTCCGATCCCCGCGGTGCTTGCCGTTTTCACTGATGATCACGGGCTCCTCCTGCTGACAAACTGCTGCTCACCTGCGTCTGGATGCAATTCCTCACCTCCCAACGGCCCCCCCACCGCGATGATCGGGACGAAACGGTCCTGAGTGGCGGGGAGGCAGGGAGGACGTTTTCGCCATTCGCCGCTTCCACGGACCACACGCTCCCCGCTTTGGCCCGTTCGAACGATTCCTGTTCGGCAAGGGGCGATGATTCCCTTTCTTTATACCGTCGGGGACCCTCCGAACCAGGTGTGGGGCCCGGCGAATCGACCAAAGCGACGGGAGGGATCGGCACATGCGAGCTCCCACGAAGACGGTAACCAGGACGTCTCTGTCGGCGGTAGGGACCTACGGGGCCCTGGGCCCCTGGATCAACCCATCGGTTGCGGTGGACATTCCGCTTCGCGTCGACCTGCTCGCCCTGGCGCTTGTCGGTTTCCTCACGCTCGGCCCCGGGAAGATCGGAGCAGAGAAAGGCCTCGAGGGGATCCGCGCCCTCGGGCTCCCAATGGTGGTCGGCGG
>JBDHCH010000224.1:0-9738 GCA_039592115.1 Gemmatimonadota bacterium
AAGCGGAGAGAGGCCCTCCGGGCCGTGGCGGATCGTCTCGGGCTGAGCTTCGAGCCCGCCAACGATCACACCCTGCACAGGGACTACGGCCACGCGGTGTTCGACAAGGGGCGATCCAGGAAGGGGTACAACTCCATCTACGGAGGGGTGATTCTGGCCGGCAGACGAATCCGCGTCCGAATGGGGGACTACCAGTACACAACCGGGCACGGAAAACACCAACAAACGCACCGGATCTCGTACGCCACCTTTCAACTTCCCTGGATAGGCACTCCGGATCTCCTCATCCGCCGAGAAAACATCGGAGACAAACTCATCGGCGGCATCGGCTTCGACGACATCGACTTCGAGTCGGAAGAGTTCAGCCGGGCCTACTGGGTGAAAAGCGGGAATAAACGATACGCCTACGACGTGATCCACCCTGAAATGATGGAATTCCTCCTGAAGGGACCTACTCCACACGTGGAGATCGTCCGGGACGTTTGCCTGATCCTCGAAGGCTGGGGCCGATGGGATCCCGACACCTTCGAGGGGGCACCAGGCTGGTTCGAGGCCTTCCTGGATCGATGGCCTGAGCACCTCACCCACGAGCTCGAAAACAGATGGGAGGAGAAATCATGAGCGGTGGGATGATCTTCCTTCTCGTGATACTCGCGATCGTCCTCATCTGGGGGATCGCCACGGTCAATCGGTTCGTCCGTTTGCGGCAGCACATTCGGGAGAGCTGGTCCGATATCGATGTGGAGTTGAAGCGGAGATACGACCTGATCCCGAACCTCGTGGAAACGGTCAAAGGGTATGCCAGTCATGAACGCGAGGTGCTGGAGCGGGTGGTGGAGCTCCGGAACCGGGCCATGGCCAACACCGGCAGCCCGGGGTCTCAGGGTGGAGAGGAGTCCCAGCTCCTCCTGGGGTTGAAGCAGGTCTTCGCGCTGGCGGAGGGCTACCCTGACCTGAAGGCAGACCAACACTTCCTGGAGCTTCAGCGAGAATTGGCCAGGACCGAGGACCGGATTGCCGCTGCGCGGCGCTTCTACAACGGTAATGTTCGGACCCTCAACGCCCTCCGAGAGAGCGTGCCCACCAATCTCGTCGCCGGTCTACTTTCCATCCAGGCCCAAACCTATTTCCAGCTCGAAAGCGTACAGGAGAGGGCCGTGCCGCAGGTCGGGGACGGTCTCAACCCCTGAGGCCATCCCCCTCAGGAGCCTGGAGAGGACGATCGGGCCGCCCCCGTTCAGCGGGGCAGCTGTCAGCGAAGCCTGTAGAATGGGCTCTCCCTTCCCATCATTTCCTCGATCTCGTCGATCTCCTTCGGTACCGCGGCGGTCAGGACTTCATTCCCGGTATCGGTGATCAGCACGTCGTCCTCGATCCGGACCCCGATGTCGATGTATTTCTCGTACGTGGGTCGGATCTCCTCGATGAACGCCCTCAGCTCGGCCTCCCCCGGGCTTGCTCCCAGGCGAGCGAGGACCAGGTCCAACCGGTCCCGGGGGAAATAGAGCCCCGGCTCCATGGTCATGACCATGCCCGGTTCATACACCTTCTCCCCGGAGCTGCGGCTGAATTCCGACCACACATCGTGGATGTCGAGGCCGATAAAGTGGTAATACCCGTGGGCGATGAAGAAGCGTCGTTGGGATTGGTTTTCCTTGTCCAGGACAAGGCCCAGCTCGGAGAGGCCGTCGATGAGGGCGTCCTCGGCGGCTGCGCGTACGTCACTCATGAGGGCCCCCGGCTTCATCAACCGGATGGCCGCCTTCTGGGAGTTCAACACCACGGTGTAGATCTCCCGCTGCTCCTCGGAAAACCTTCCGCTCACGGGGATGGTACGGCTGATGTCGGCGGTATAGTCCTCCCAAACCGCACCGACATCGAAGACGATCACGTCTCCATCCTCCAGGACCCGTTCCCCCGCACCAAAGTGGACGTTGGTCGCATTCGGGCCCGACGCAGCCTGAAGGAAGGAGTACCCTGGTGATTTCCGCCTCTTGAAGCCGAACTCGAGGAGGACCGAAAGGTCTTCCTCCTGCATTCCTGATTCCACCGCCATGAAGACGTCGTTCAATCCCTCGGCAGTGGTCTGACAGGCCCTCCGAAGGAATTCGATCTCGCTCTCGTCCTTGATCACTCTCATCCCGGCGATGGCGGCGTCCACGTTCTCGAGCGTGGACAGGCGGCCGAGACCCCGACCAAACGCTGTGAGGCGCTGCAGGTCCTGGAAGGAGACGTACGCCGTATCGAGGCCTCGCCCATAGGCCGAGAGCCGCGTGGAAAACTCTTCTATCGGGTGAGCACGGGCGGTGGGAGTTCGAGCCGCCCAGTCCCACTCCCCTGATGCGTTGAAGAGGACCTCCTCCACCTCCCTCCCAGGAAGGAGCACCAACGCTGCCCCCGGCGTCTTCAGGCCCGTCAGATAGTAGAACCCCTTGTCGAATTGCCCCGGAGAGGCGTCCGAAAAGAGGATCGCTACACCTCCATCAATGGACCTCATAAGGGCCTCTCGTCGAGCGCCATACATGTACTCCTGAGCGTACGCCGGCAGGTTCCCCATCAGCAGGATGATCCCGACCAGGACAGCGGCTCTCTTCAACATGAGGCGATCCTTCCCCTGGAATAGACGAGGTAGTTGACTCACCAAAGTGTAGGGTTCCGAGCAGTACCGGAAAAGGAGTGTCGTAGCGGCCTCCCATGTCCGACATTACCGTTCAAGGGAAGCCGGCGTGGACGAGGATTCTCCACCCACACCAGGGTCAGAGCACAGAGGAAACGGAGGGGACCATGCACCGCCTGAACTCCCTCATGCTCCTTCATCTTCTGGTCCTCTCTCTGGCTTGCGACTCTTCCCCTGCCGGTCAGGAAGACTCCTTCAGCTACACGTACGAAGTCCCCGAGGAGATGGGGGATGGCTGGGAACCCTCCTCCCTTTCGGGGATCGGCCTGGACCCGGATCGTTTTGAGGATTTGATGTTCGCTCTGAACGACCTGGGGGACCACCACGTTCACAGCATCCTGCTGGCAAGGGAGAACCGGCTGGCGTTCGAGGAGTACTTCGACGGACCCAAGTTCAGTCTTGCTCAACCCACCGGAGAGGCCGGTTTCGGCCCTTCCGACACGCACAACCTGGCTTCTGTCACCAAGAGCATCACCACAACCCTCTTCGGAATTGCCGTGGATCAGGGCCACATCCAATCCGTTCACCAGCGTGTGTTCGACTTCTTCCCGGAGCACACGGACCTTGTGGACGAAGACCCCCGCCGAGGGCTAATGACCCTCGCAGACCTGCTCCTCATGAGGTCCGGTATCGTGTGGAACGACGAAGAGATCCCCTATTCCGATCCGAACAACGATCTGGCACGGATGTTCAACGTCAGTGACCCCATCGGGTATGCCCTCTCCAAGCCCCTCTACGCAGCTCCGGGGACCGTGTTCGACTACTGCAACGCGAACACCAATATCCTGGGGGAAATCATCAAGAGAGCCACCGGACGAGGACTGGACGTGTTCGCGGCCGAGAGCCTGTTCGGTCCATTGGGGATCACGGCGTTCGAGTGGCAGATGATGCCCAATCAAGTGGTGTTCGCTTCGGGAGATCTCCGTCTCCGACCCAGGGACATGGCCAAAATCGGATTGCTCTTCCTCCAATCCGGGACCTGGGCAGGGGACACCGTCGTTTCGGAGGGTTGGATCCAGGTTGCCACCGGAAGACATGTGGTCACCACTGGGCCTCACGCATGGGCCGACGGCTACGGGTACGGGTGGTGGCACTGGGACCTGAGCTCAGGAGGGGAAAATCACCCGGCATACCTCGCCTCTGGATGGGGAGGGCAGTGGATCGTGGTGATTCCTCGGCACAACCTCGTCTTCGTGTCCACTGCGGGGAACTATTACACCCCGGTCCTCCTGTCCGCCGACAGGATGCTCATGGACTATGTGCTGCCCGCCGTCCAGTAGGCGGGGAACCAAAGCCTGGAGCCCGAGCATCGGCTTGACCCCGGCGCAAACCCTGCAGCATCTTGGCTCTATGGCAGCCGGACAGTACAGGCCCGGCAGTCCTCTCTCCTGAGGACCGCGTGATGGACGAACCCACCTTACCGGATCGATTCAAGAAGCGGAAGATCGTTCAGTGGGGGCTGGCGTATCTCGCGGCTGCCTGGGCGATCCTCGAGACCGCGGGATATGTCGGAGACCAGTTCGGATGGCCGGTCCTGGTTGGACAGACCCTCACGGTGCTGGCCGCATTCGGGCTGCTGATCGTCCTGGTCCTCGCCTGGTACCACGGCGAAAAGGGCCGCCAGCGTATCGGGGGCCTGGAGCTGCTGATCCTCACGACACTCCTCGTCGTGGCTGGATTCTCCCTCTCCTGGCTGAGGACCCGGGCCGAGGCAGGCATGGCTCCGGCACCCTCTTCCATCGCTTATCCCCAGGGCGACGATGACCGCCCCTCGGTGGCGGTTCTTCCCTTCGACAACCGGAGTAGTGACCCGGAAGACGCGTACCTCACCGCCGGGATTCACGAGGAGGTCATCGCCCAGCTCGCGAAGATTGCGGGCCTCAGGGTCGTCTCCCGCACTTCGGTGATGGGGTACCGCGAGGCGGATAAGAACGTCCGGGAAATCGCCGCGGAGCTGGGTGTGGGAACCGTTGTAGAGGGGAGCGTCCAGAAAGTCCTGAACCGGGTCCGGGTCAATGCGCTTCTCATCGACGCACGGAGCGACGAAGAGCTCTGGTCCAACCGCTTCGATCGGGAGATCACCGTCGAGAACCTCCTGGACATCCAGGGCGAAGTGGCCGTCCAGATCGCCGGCTCCCTGGAAGCGGAGTTGACGGCTGAGGAGGAGGCACTGATCGCCGTCAGGCATACCGAGAGCCTTGATGCTTATCAGGCGTATCTGCGAGGACGGTATTTCCAGCACCTCCCCCACTACACCCAGGCCGACGTAGCAAGAGCCTCTGAGGAGTTCCAGCGTGCGGTGGAGCTGGATCCGGATTTTGCCCTGGCCTGGATGGAATCGGCTAACGCCCACGCCCAGCAGGTCTTCTTTTTGACCGACGCATCCGAGGAGCGAAAGAGCCTGGCCCGGGCTGCCGCCCAAACGGCCCTGGCCCTGGAATCTCCCTCTCCTGAAGTGCGATTGGCTCTGGCCATGTACCATCTTCGACTGGACCGAAATGGCGACCTGGCCATGGAGGAAATCGTCCAGGCCGAGGAGGGCCTCCCGAACAACCCGGATGTCTACGAAGCCAAAAGCACTGTCTTCGAGCTATGGGGACGATACGGAGATGCCGTTGCGGAGCTTCGAAAGGCCTTGCATCTCAGTCCCGGCGACCCCTCCGTCCTGACATCGCTGAGCTGGAACTTCACCAACCTCCGGCAGTTCGATTCGGCACTCGCGTACGGTCAGGAAGCCGTGAATCAGGCCCCGGACCAAATGTGGCCGAACCTGACTCAGGCCCTGGCGATCTGGGGTGCACAGGGTCCCACCGAGGAATCGGAGCGCCTCATCGAGAGGCTTCCGCACACCCTGGACTGGGTCATCTGGGCCCGCTTCTGGCAGCGGATGTTGGAAGATCGGTACGAGGAAGCCCTCTCCGTCCTTTCCGATCCGGATTTCGAGTGGGTACGGGTGAAGATGTGGGCGAGGCCGAAACCCCTTCTGGAGGCCTACGTCCTTCTGGCCATGGGTCGCACGGAGGACGCCGCCCGTTCTTTCGGAGAGGCCCGGCGGATCCTCGAAGAGGCAGCAGCCGATGATCCCAACGACCCCCGCTACCGCAGCTCTCTGGCACTTGCCCTAGCCGGACTCGGCTACCGCGATGACGCGATCCGTGAAGGGGAGTTGGCGGTGAGTCTCCTCCCCACTTCCGAAGATGCGTACTACGGCCTTCCCTACCTGTGGGACCTGGCGGCGGTACATGCCGCCCTTGGGAACGCAGACGAGGCGATCCGTGGGATCGAGCAACTCCTGGAAGTCCCGTCCTGGGTTTCCCCCGAATTCCTGAACGGCGATTTCCGGCTCGATTCTCTGCGAGAGGATCCTAGGTTTCAGGCCCTGCTACCGGAGAACTCTCAGGAATCGGAACCTCTTGGAGAACGCGGATAATCCGAGCCCCGCTGAACTCCCGCCCGTGCATGTCGGTTGTCCGCACCCGGATCAGGTGCCCGCCAACCGGTAGACTTGCCGGCAGCCGGCCCTCCCAGATGTGTGTCGCCACCGATCCGTCCTGACCACTCTCTCGTTGAGTCACACGCTCGTAGAGGGGGTCGACCTGGGGAGCGTATTCCATCGTGACCCACTCTCCGGCCTCTCCCACCGCCATCTTGACGATGGATTTCTCATTTCCGTTGAAGACGTTCACCAGGACCGGCGTGTTCGCCAGGTCTGCCAGCGCCACCTCGTCCGGACCCTGGATCTGCATCTGATAATCTGCCGGCCTGTGGGTTCCGTCGAACGTCACCACGAAATAGCCGTTGGGCGTCCCGTCGGAACCGGTAGCATGTGGGATATCCGTCTCGTCCCTGGCTCCTTCCCACCAGCGCCCGCAGGACGCGCCGGCGACGATGTGGTGATGGGGGGTCAATCCATCCCAACCATGCTCTTCCGTGAGGAATCCCTGGCTGACGGTGTGGGAATGGGCGCTGAAGGAGAGGGTGTACGGACGACCTTCGAGCAGCTCGTACAGCTGGGCGAAGTCGGCATTGCGGTCGGCGGGTTGAAGGGGGATGTGCATGGCCAACACGACCAGGCTCTCTTCGGGTACGAAGGAGAGATCCTGCTCCAACCACTCCAGCTGCTGCTGGCCCAATCCGGCCACGTACCGCGTTCCCTGCTCCGGGAAGATGACGTCACTCAGGATGACGAAGTGAACCGGGCCGTAGTCGAACGAGTAGTACCGGGGGCCGAATACGGTGCGCCATGTCTCGTAGTGCTGATAGGTGTCCAGGCCGTCGTAGTTGGCGTCGTGATTCCCGTGAGTGTTGTAGAACGGTATTCCCACCGTTCCGGCAGCCCGGTTGATGTCCGGGTACAGGCCCGGGCGGTCGAAGGTGATGTCACCCAGCGTGACGGCGAAAGCCGCCGACGTACCGACCAACTCCTCCAGAACGTCGTGGGCCAGGAAGTTCACTTCCTCCAGGTTTCTGGGTTGGGGGTCGCCCATGATAATGGCCTGGAAGCTATCCGGCTCCGCCTGCCGGACCAGCGGGAAGTCGATGGATCCGGGTAAAGGTCCGGTGGGCTGCACGGTCGGCCCTTCGAGCTCGAGGGGTTCGTGCTCTTTGTGGATGTAGTAGAAACGCGGGAGGTTCTCCTCCGAGAGCGTCGTCATGTACCCCCGGGGTTTTACCACGAAGTAGATGGCCTCGGTATGCCTTGGAAGCATCCACCTACCGTGCTTGTCGGTCTCCGTGACCGACCGCTGATCCGACACCCGTACGCCCCGGATCCCCCGCTCCCCCTCGTCCCTGACTCCGTTACCATTTCGATCATGGAAGACGAACCCCTGGGCCACCTCTCCGGGTTCGCCGAGGCCGGGTGTAGTCAGGTGCCTCTTGAAGATAGGGCTCCAGAAGAACGACAGCAGTGCGACCGCGACAACAGCCAGAGCCAATAGGATCCTGATTGATTTCATCGACCTATCCTCGGGGGTTTCTCAGAGGGGTCAAAAAGAGTGGGGCGAGGCACGTTGCGATGCAAAGGGCATCAGCGGGTGGGGCACGCGTCCGGCACCCGGGTATCCGCCAGGTGAACGATCCTCCAACCGTCGTCCGTGAGAGCCAGGTGGAAGGCATCGACACCGCAGTGTCGAAACTCACCTCCGACATAGAGATCGTACTCCGTCCACACCGACGCCAGAGGCCCGGACACCTCCACCTTGGGGTTGTAGAATCGCTCGTCGATCTCTCCCCCTTCGAAGGAAGTGATGGACCGGATCCACCCAGTGGGGGGGTTCATGGTCACTCTGTAGCTCCCCTCTCTCATTCCAGTGCCCGTCATCAACGCGTCGGGATGGAAGAGGGATGTCAGCAGCTCGGCGTCTCGGGTCCGCATGCCCTCGAACATCTGACTGACCACCGCCAGGACGTCTTCATCGGCGGACTGGGCCGATGCGTCCGGAGGCCCGACGATGGTGCCGACGAGGCCGAGAGCGATGAATACTGTGAGCTTCTTCATGATCGCATTCCAGGCTGGGGAGACGATGGAGGCACGATCCTAGCCCCTCCTCCTGCCTCTCGTCCAGATGGACCTACCGTCGCACCCCTTGGTCCGCAAACCACCCCGGGAAGCATGGCGATCCGATAGGCGGGTCCTTTCCTCGTGGTCGAAGGGCGACCAACCGGTTCAGGATCGGGCCACGGAGGTTTCCCTTTGCCCCTTCCCCGCCGAGGGCTAGATTGGGACATTGAGCTTCCCCTACAGGTTCGGTGAGGTATGGACGCAGAGACTCTCCCGGTGATCATTCAGGGAGGAATGGGAATTGGTGTATCCAGCTGGCCCCTGGCCAAGGCCGTGGCCATGACCGGGCAATTGGGTGTAGTCTCGGGTACGGCGCTGGACAACCTCCTCGTTCGACGCCTTCAAGACGGGGACCTCGGCGCGCACATCCGACGGGCCATGGAGGCATTTCCCTCCCCTGAAGTTGCCTCGGAAACCCTCCGACGGTTCTTCAATCCGGATGGCCGCACCGAGGGTGAGCCCTATGCCCTAGCGCCGATGTACCGGCAGGCCGTGGACTCCTTTCGCAACCAGCTCACCGTGTTGGCGAATTTCGTCGAGGTGTGGCTGGCCAAAGAGGGCCACGATGGTAAGGTAGGGATCAATTTCCTTTCAAAGGTCCAGATGCCGACGCTCCCCTCCCTGTACGGGGCCATGCTCGCCGGTGTGGACTACGTGCTGATGGGTGCTGGGATTCCCAGAGAAATTCCGGGAGCGTTGGACCGCATGGCCGATCACGAGCCCGTATCCATTCGGTTCGACGTCCAGGATGCAAAAGGGGAGGGTGAGAAGCTCCACTTCAACCCTCGCGAAGCTCTGAACGGACGGCGGCCGGATCTCACCCGCCCCAGGTTCGTTCCCATCATCGCCTCCAACTCGTTGGCGTCCATGCTTGCGAGAAAGGCCAATGGCCGGGTTGACGGCTTTGTCGTCGAAGGGCCTACCGCAGGTGGACACAATGCCCCTCCCCGCGGCGAAAAGCGCCTGAACGAACGGGGCGAACCGGTCTATGGAGAGCGGGATCGAGTCGATCTGAAGGGGCTGAAAAAGCTGGAGCTTCCCTTCTGGGTTGCCGGCGGGACCGGACGGCCGGGCCAAATCGAGGAAGCCAGGAAAGAAGGCGGGATAGGGATCCAGGTGGGTACACTTTTCGCCTACTGCCGGGAGTCCGGCCTGATTGAGAAGCTCAAGGCCACCGTTTTGGATCTCTGCCGTCGGGGAGAGGTGGATGTCCACACGGCGGATCGGGTCTCTCCCACCGGGTTCCCATTCAAGACGGTGCAGATCGAAGCGAGCCTCACAGCCCGTGAGAGCTACGAGAAACGGCAGAGGGTCTGTGACCTGGGATACCTGAGGATCCCGTACAAGATGGAGTCCGGTGGTATCGGGTACCGCTGCCCCGCGGAGCCTGTTTCCACTTTCCTCAAGAAGGGGGGAAACGAGGCCGAGACCGTAGGACGGCAATGTCTCTGCAATGCGTTGCTGGCGAACATCGGCCATCCCCAACCGAGAGGGGAGG
>JBDHCH010000225.1:0-6317 GCA_039592115.1 Gemmatimonadota bacterium
GCTTCGTCCAGCGAGGGGTCCGCCGGATACCGCGGTTCGTCGGTATGGGGGTCGCCGGGAACAGGTTTCCGGGGAAGGATCTCGGCCAGAGTATCGAGGAGGCTTCGAACCTCGGCCTGGCTCTCACTCAACCACTCGAGGGTGATGTCCCCATGGCAAGATCGGCAGGGCTCCGGGTTGAAGAGGAGGGGGCCCTCTCCCTTCGTCTTCACCCGGAAGGTGTGCCCGCCGACGCGCACGGGATCCAGTCCGGTCGCCACGGGTGCCATATGACACGTCACACAGCCGTCCTGGAAGGTCGAGTGGGCCGACACCGGGTATTCCATTCCCGGCACTTCTGCCCCACGCGACCCGACGTAGAGGCCCCACTGGGAACACCAGGAGAGCTCCTCAGCATTACTCACCACGAGTTCGGCGTGACAACCGCGGCACAAATCCCGGGGACTGCCCGTCCGGATTGGCCCTACCCGGACAGCGCCATTCCCCGGCAGGTGACATGCCCTGCAGGTCAGGCCCTCGGCCTCGTCGTAGGGGGCGGAAGACGTCTCACCAGCCAGGGTGACCTCGTGAAACCCTTGAGCCGTGTGGCAGTGGGCGCATCCGGTCCGGTTCATCCTCTCCCCCTCGGCCGCGGTATCCATGGAACCCGCGTGAGGTGAGTGCTCCCACTGGGTCCGAATGGAGTCCTGTGCTTCCAGAACCCGCGGTAGTGAGGGGATGGCGGCTAGGAACGGCGCCACCAGGGTCAAACCGCAGCGGATGATTCGATGTTCGATGGGCCACCATTCCATCTTCCCGACTCTCCATCGTCTCCGGTACAAGAGGTCCCCACGGACCGGGGATGGGAGGAAGGTACGCCTGCCTACGATCTCCTACCAGGCAATCGAGCCCTGCCCCCCGAAGCGGCCGGGGGTGTGTGAGGGGGGGTAACCCCTGCTCCGTTCATGACGGGTGGAAGTCCTCCAAGGCCTCTCTCAAGGCGAGGACGTTCTCCGGGGGTGCGGTGGGAGGAACGGAACACGCCGTGGACAGGATGTAGGCGCCCCCCGGGGCGGCGAGCCGAAGCCGTTCCCCGGCGGCGGTCCGGACCGCAGCAGGCGTACCCCTCAGAACGGTGTTGACCGGGTCCAGATTTCCCTTGATGAAGAGCCGCTTACAGAGCTGTTGCAGTGCCTCCGGCAGATCGATTGT
This sequence comes from Gemmatimonadota bacterium, assembly GCA_039592115.1. GTDB lineage: Bacteria > Gemmatimonadota > Gemmatimonadetes > Longimicrobiales > Gaopeijiaceae > JBDHCH01. The sequence continues at coordinate 1,192 of JBDHCH010000225.1, forward strand.
GCCCAGGGGCGGGGGATCCAGCGTGTCGATTCCGTCCACGCCGGAGGCTTCCATGAGGTCCAATCGGTCTCCAATGGCACCGCAGGTGTGAAGGTACACCGGCAGATCGGGGCGGACCGACCGTATGCCCTTCACCACCCGGGTCAGGAAGGGAAGCTCGAACGTCTCGTAGTGCGTCCGGGAGATGAATCCGGCGCCGGCGAAGGCGGAAGAGACCAGGATGGCGTCCACGTCTTCCCTGGCGAAGAGACCGCCCAGGCATGCTGCCCCTTCCGCGAGCCGCTCCAGGATGGCCAGGGACTTCTCCTCGTCGAGGAGGAGGCGCTGGAGGCCTTCCGCATAGCCCACCAGCTCCATGAACTGGGTGAAAGGGCTGAAGAGCTCGGCATGCACGGAGATGTCCGGCCCGCCGAGATCCCGGACCCGCCGCAGCGTGTCGAGGTGCCAGGGCGGAAAGAAGTCGGGCCCGCCGACTGGGGCGACCTCCCTGCCGAACCCCCAGGAATACGGATACGACACGCCGGACAGGTCGTGGGGTTCGACGTAGAAGAGCGCCTCCGGGTCCACTGCGTCGAACGGAACGTTCCGTCGGTGCCCTCCTGCGGCGAATACGTGGGGGTTGTCGTCGGGGGGGACCACGGTCACCGATCCATCCGACCAGGTCACTACCCGGTTGCCCCTCCCGTCCGCCCCGATCTCGCGGATGTGCTCTCGCCACCCGGGATCCCGCCCTGGCAGATTCACCAGGATCCCATCGAAGCCGTAGCGCCGTTGAAGGGTCACCAGAGCCTGGGCGAAGGCTTCCGTGTCATGCCAAACCTCGATCTCGTCCAGATCGGTGTTCAGGAAGTAGTGGCCCAGGGCGAGTTGACACATGAGGGGCGTGCGGTCCGGCTCCCCTCCGGCCATGGCCACGGCCATCCGTTCCCTGGACGTCATTTCTCCACTTGCTGGCCTCATGGCAGGAGAGTAGGCTCGGGCACGCCGCACCTCAAGGAGCGGGCTGATCCGTAGTCGTACCGCTCACTCAGACCTTCCTTCCCGGGAGTCCTGGTTTGACCACTCTGGATTGGGGCATCATCGCGCTGTACTTCGCATTCGCCGCGGTGATCGGCATGGCCTTTTCCCGTCGGGCTGGCTCGTCGGTGAAGGAGTACTTCGTGGGAGGGCGCACCCTGCCCTGGTGGCTTGCAGGAACCTCCATGGTGGCCACGACCTTCGCGGCCGACACCCCCTTGGCGGTGACGGAATTGGTGGCGCGGCACGGGGTGGCCGGGAACTGGCTGTGGTGGAACATGGTGATGAGCGGGATCCTGACCGTGTTCTTCTACGCCCGCCTCTGGCGGCGAGCCGGGGTCCTCACCGACGTGGAGTTCACGGAGCTCCGTTACGGGGGGCGGCCTGCGGCCATCCTCCGAGGCTTCCGGGCGGCCTACCTCGCCCTTCCCATCAACCTCATCGTCATGGGATGGGTGAACCTGGCCATGATGGAGATCGTCTCCACCGCCCTGGACATCCCAGAGGCCGTGGCGCTGGGTGTTTGCTTCGTCCTGGCAGCGAGCTACTCGATCCTGGCCGGCCTTTGGGGTGTCGTGGTCACCGACCTCTTTCAGTTCATCCTGGCCGTGGGCGGTGCGGTGATCCTGGCCGTCTTTGCCGTGGAAGCGGTGGGAGGCATCTCCGGGATGGAGTCCGGGCTCGCCGAGGTGTACGGCTCCAGCGATGCGGCTCTCTCCCTCCTCCCGGCTCAGGGAGCCGCGTGGATGCCCGCCATCACCCTGACGGTCTACCTCGGCGTGAATTGGTGGGCCTCCTGGTATCCCGGGGCCGAGCCCGGCGGTGGCGGGTATGTGGCCCAGCGGATCTTCTCCGCACGGTCCGAGAGGGACGGGGTCCTGGCGACCCTCTGGTTCAACATCGCCCACTACGCGGTCCGGCCATGGCCCTGGATCCTGGTGGCACTGGCCTCCACGATCCTCTATCCCGGCCTGGAGAACCCTCGGGAGGGGTATGTGCTGGTCGTCATGGACCTCCTCCCTCCCGGTCTCACCGGTCTGGTCCTGGCCGGTTTCGCCGCCGCCTACATGTCCACCATCTCCACGCAGCTCAACTGGGGCGCCAGCTACCTCGTGAACGATCTGTACGGACGCTTCGTCCGCCCGGACCTGGACGCGAGAGGCCTGGTGCGGATATCCCGGTTCGCCACCATCCTGATCATGGTCTCCTCCCTGGTGGTCACCTCCCTCCTGGGCAGCATCGAGGGGGCCTGGCGTTTCCTCCTGGCCATCGGCGCCGGCACCGGCCTCGTGCTGATTCTCCGGTGGTACTGGTGGCGCATCAACGCCTGGTCGGAGATCAGCGCCATGATCGCCTCCCTGGTGGTGAGCCTCGTTCTCTGGTTCGGCGTGGGCCTCGATCCCGACGACCCCTCCCAGTGGGCGTGGATCATGCTCTGCACGGTCGGTGCGTCGACGGGGGTCTGGCTCACCGTCACCTTCTTGACGTCTCCGGAAGACGACGAGGTTCTGCGGAGTTTCTACGCTCGGGTCCGACCGGGAGGCAGGGGCTGGCGCCGGGTTTCCGAAATCATGGGGTTGGGCGGCGAACCCATGGACGGGGGCCCCCTGAACTGGACGAACTGGGTGGCAGGGGTCGGCTGTGTCTATGCCTCGCTCTTCGGCGTGGGCCGGGTCCTTTTCGGCCATACGAGGTCGGGCCTCGGCCTACTCCTTGTCGCAGTAGTCTGCTTCGTGTGGATTGCCAGGAATCTCAGACCCAGCCGGCGATCGTTCGGCATGGAGGGATGAGGCGGCAACCTCCCGTCCCGTCGAGCGTAGAAACCCTTAAGGAAGGTCTGCACAAGCCAGATGGGGCCGCCCTGCACCCGCAGGACTTCCGCAGGACATCACGATCCCTCCTCGGGGGCTCTCGCATGAGGACGACCAAAACGGCAAGGTTCGCTCGCGCGGCTGGCCTCGGTTTTGGGCTCCTGCTCGCTGGCTGCGGAAGCCCCACCGAGCCCGATCAGCCGTACGCCTACACTCCACCGCCTGAGACCGGCGACGGTTGGTCGACGGCCTCGCTCGAGGGCTCGGGCGTCGATCTCCAGGGGTTGGTGGATCTCGTGAACGCCGCTCGGGACGGCACGTATGACGCCCTGCATGGGGTTCTGATCGTTCAGGGGGGGAATCTCGTGTTCGAAGAGTACTTCCCTGGGTATCGGTCCAGCAGTGGACGAAATGAAGGCGCCTGGATCGAGTACGGCCGGGAGGTGAAGCACGAGTGCCAGTCCGCCACCAAGTCGTTCCGATCAGCGGCGCTGGGTATCGCCATCGATCAGGGGTTCATCGAGAGTGTAGACGAGCCCATTCTCTCCTTCTTCCCCGAACTGGCCGCTCTGAACGTCGGCGAGAAGAGTGAGATCACCCTTCGGCACGTTCTGACCATGTCCTCGGGCCTGGACTGGCCGGAGACGCAAAATCCCTACCCCGATCCCCGGAACCCGCTCTGGCAGCTCTATCAGCGGTCCAGATCGGAGTGGCCCGGCTACATCTTCCAGCGGCCCATGGCGGATCCTCCGGGAACCGAGTGGAACTACAGCTCCGGCCTGACCTTCCTCATCAAGGACATCCTGGACCGGACGACCGGGACCAGCGCCGTGGACTTCGTCGATACCCAGCTCTTCCTCAAGATGGAGAGCCGGCGCCAGAACGGATTCCCCTACGTCGATTTCGTTCTTCCCCGGGACATGGCGAAGTTCGGATACCTCTTCCTCAACGGCGGTGTCTGGAAGGGCACCCGCATCCTCTCGGCGGAGTGGATTCAACAGTCCACGCAAAGCTACTTCACCTCCCCCTGGCAGGCGCCGTTCGACGGGGGGTACGGTTTCCTCTGGTGGGTGAAGACCCTCGATGCAGGGACGAGATTGGCCCGGGGGTACTTCGCCCACGGGCACGGGGGGCAGTCCATCTGGGTCTTCGAAGAACTGGACCTGGTGGTGGTCTTCACCGCCGGGTATTTCGGGCGCATGGATCCGGTGGTGGAATGGCTCGAGGGGTACGTCTTGCCGGCCTTTGCCCAGTAGGCGGCAATCTCCGCTACCAGGCCGCCATTCCCGGTGCGCTGGGGCGATGCGAACAAGCCATCCAGCTCTACCGGGAGGCCAACGACGCGGGTTGTTGGGGTCAGGTTCAGTCGTTCCCGAGGACTGAGGAGAGCGCGGCCTCCAGGGCATCCGTTACCTGCCCCGAAAACCACCGGTCCCTTGCCTCGACAATCTTCCCGAGGGCCGCTCCGGGAGTCATTGGGGGCCGGTGGGGCCGGGCTTCAGTCATGGCACAGTACATCTCCGCCACGCCGATGACCTGGGCACCCAGTGGGATGTCGTCCCCGATGAGGCGATTGGGATATCCGGATCCGTCCGCACGTTCGTGGTGATGTAGAACGTACTCCGACAGTGGCCCCAAATGGGTGAAGGGCCGAAGAATCCCGGCGCCGATCACGCAGTGCTCCTGGACCTTCTTGGTCTCCTCCGGCGTCAGGTCGGACGGCTTGTCCAGCAACTGGTCGGGGACCCCGATCATCCCGATGTCGTGCACGAATGCGGCCGCCTGGATGAGGTTCACCTCCTTCTGCGGCAACCGGCACCCGGTGGCCACGGCCTCCGAGAGGGTGGCCACGGCCTTGCTGTGGCCCTTGAAGTGCGGGGTACGGCCTTCCAGGGCGCCCATGAGGGCTGAAAAAGCACCGACGGTGACATCCTCCAGCTGCTGGGCCTTCCTGATCGCGTCCTGGGTTCGAGCTTCCAGCTCCTCCCGCATCCAGGCCTCAGACTCCCGGTGAAAGTCCACCTGTGTCCGTTGGAGTAGGGACCGCCAGACAGTTCTCTCCAGCGTCAGGAAATCCATCGGTTTCAGGAGATAGTCAGCGAGTCCGATTCTCAATCCCTCGGCGGCTGAGGAAACATCCCCGGCGCCGGTGAGGACCACCACCGGAAGGTCGGGGTCTTCTTCGAGGGCGATCCGGGCCAGCGCGAGACCGTCCGGCTCCGGCATCAGGAGATCGGTGATGAGAAGGTCCGGACAGTCGGCCCGGATGGCCTTCTCGGCCTCCTGGGAGCTCTCGAA
>JBDHCH010000226.1:0-9814 GCA_039592115.1 Gemmatimonadota bacterium
CGTTATGCGAAACAGGTCAGCGCCGCTGGATGGGTGGCACCGAGTGAAGCCTTTCAGGTGAGAGGAGTGGAGAAGGGAATCCCCGCCCCGCCCCCCACATTTTGAGGGGCGCCCCTCCTCCCCGAATCCCGGAAGCGGAGGGTGGCCGGGAAGTCGGCAGGCGAAACCGGGGCGGGCTAACGAAATCGGCGGGACCTTGCATTGGGACAATCCCGCCATCGGCTCCTCTCGGTCGGAGTTCGCGGTGCCGAGAGAAACACGGGGAAGGAGGCACTCGGGGCGTGCGCTGTCCCGCTCCTCATAACAACAAGGCTTCCGGCTCAGGCCGCCGGAGGCGGCCTTCGACCCAACCGGCCGCGAGCAGGGTGAGGCACAGAACTGAATAGCCTGGTTAGGAAAAGCGGAGGTTTCTAGCAGGAGTGGTGGGGCCGGTTCGGAAACCTCGAAACGTTATGTGTCATCGCCGCAGAGCTCTGGTTTCTCCAAATGGAAATGAATAGGGGACAGCGCGGCCCCGTCCGAGGTGGTCCATCTGGAAAAGGACCAGGTGGTGTTCGAACAGGGCCAGCCCGGCGACGCCTTCTACATGGTGGTGCGGGGCAACATCCGCATCATGCGGGGGAGCACCGAACTGGCGCAGCTGGGCCCACGGGAGGGCTTCGGCGAGATGGCCATCCTGGACCAGGAGACGCGGTCGGCCACGGCCACCGAAGCCACCACCCTGCTGCGCATCGACCGGGACTCCTTCGATCGCCTCATCGAACAGAATCCGTCGGTGGCCCGGGGCATCTACCGCATGCTCACCCAGCGCCTCCGCAACACCCTCGCCCAGGTGGCCGCGGGCTGAGCTAGATCCGGACGCGCCTCAGTCGGAGGCTGTTGCCCACCACGCTCACCGAGCTGAAGGCCATGGCCAGCGCCGCCAGAATGGGGTGGAGCTGCCGCAGCATCATGGGGAGCGATGCCATGGGATACAGCGCCCCGGCAGCCACCGGAATGAGCACCACGTTGTAGAAGAACGCCCAGAACAGGTTCTCCTTGATGGTACGCATGGTGGCTCGGGACAGCGCCAAGGCCTGGGGCACCGAACGCAGGTCCCCCCGCATGAGCGTGACGTCGGCGGCCTCCATGGCCACGTCGGCGCCGGTGCCGATGGCGATGCCCACGTCGGCCTGGACCAGGGCGGGCGCGTCGTTGATGCCGTCACCCACCATGGCCACCAGTACACCGTCCGCCTGCAGGTCGCGCACCACCTGGGCCTTCTGGTCCGGCAGTACTTCGGCGCGCACCTCGCGGATCCCCACCTCCCGGGCGATGGCCTCCGCCGTGCGGCGGTTGTCCCCGGTGAGCATCACCACCCGGAGCCCCTGGCGATGGAGCTTCGCCACGGCCTCGGCGGACCCGTCCTTCACGCCGTCGGCCACCGCGATGAGCCCGACGGCCGCGTCGTCGGCGGCCACCCAAAGAGGGCTGCGCGCCATCTCCTCCATGCGGCGCGCGTCGGCCTTGAGACCCGCCGTTCCGATACCCTGCTCTTCCATGAAGCGGCGCGTGCCGACGACCACCGCGAGACCCTGGACCTGGGCGGAGACGCCTCGTCCCGGAATCGCGCTGAAGCCGGCGGGTTCGGACAACTCCAGGGACCGCGCCCGCGCCTCGCCGACCACCGCCGCCGCGAGGGGGTGCTCACTGTGGCGTTCAGCCGACGCCGCAAGGCGAAGCAGCCACGACTCGGCATCGTCTCCCGCGGCCAGGACCCCTGCCTGCGGCACTGCCAGGACCTCCTGCACCACGGGCTCGCCCCGGGTCACCGTGCCGGTCTTGTCCAGCACGATCACCTTGAGTTGGTGCGCCCGCTCCAGGGCGACGGAACTGCGGAAGAGGATGCCCAGCTTGGCGCCCTTCCCCGTCCCCACCATGACAGCCGTGGGCGTGGCCAGGCCCAGCGCACAGGGACACGCGATGACCAGCACCGCCACCAGGCGGATAAGGGCAGGAGTGAAGCCTGCGCCCACCACGAAGAACCAGGTCGCGAAGGTCGCCAGGGCCAGGACGATGACCGTGGGCACGAAGACCGCCGCCACCCGGTCGGCGAGCCGCTGGATGGGTGCCTTGCTGCCCTGGGCTTGCTGGACCAGGCGGATGATCTGGGCCAGCGCCGTAGCGGCTCCCACCCGGGTCGCACGGAAGCGGAGCGCCCCCTCCTTGTTGATGGTGGCGCCCACCACCTCGTCGCCAGGCTTCTTCTCCACCGGCATGCTCTCACCGGTGAGCATGCTCTCGTCCACCGCCGAGCGTCCTTCAGCCACGACGCCATCGACCGGGATGCGCTCGCCCGGGCGCACCAGAACCAGGTCGTCCACCTGGACGTCGTCCACGGGCACGTCCACCTCCTGGCCGTCACGGATGACCCGCGCCGTCTTGGGTCGGAGCCCCATGAGCTCCTTGATGGCTTCGCTGGTCTCCCCCTTGGCCTTCACCTCTAGGAGCTTGCCCAGCTTGATGAGGGTGATGATGAGGGCCGCGGTTTCGAAATAGACGTGCTCGCCCGCGGCGGTGCTGCCCAGGGTCAGGGCCAGGGCCACGACCACGGAGTACACGAAGGCCACCGAAGAACCCATGGCCACCAGCACGTCCATGTTGGCGGAGCCGTTCCTGAGCGACTTCCACCCGCCCACGTAGTAGTCCCACCCCACGTAGAACTGGACCGGCGCCGCCAGAAGAAACATGGACCAGTTCACCCACGGGGCGTGGGCCCAGTGCCCCACCAGGCCGAAGTCCCGGGCCATGCTCAGCACGAAGAGCGGGAGGGCGAACAGAACGCCGGCCCAGAACTTCCGGGTCTGGTCGGAGATCTCGGCGCGACGCGCCTCGGCCTCGGCGTCCTCCATGTCCTCGGGCGCGGCATCCACCACGCCGTACCCTACGGCCTCGATGGTACGGGCGATGTCCTTCCACCCCACGGCGCCCGCCACCACCTCCAGCACCGCCTTCTCCGTGGCGAAGTTTACCGACGCCGACACCACACCGGGGAGGCGCGACTGCAGCGCCCGCTCGATGCTGACCGCGCAGTTGGCGCACGTCATGCCCGTGACGGGAATCTCGATGCGCTGGGTCGCCACGCCGTACCCGGCGCCTTGCACCAGCGCCAACAATTCACCCTCCCGCACCTTCACCGGGTCGAAGCGCACCGTGGCGCGCTCCGACGCATAGTTCACCGACGCGTCGTCCACGCCCTCGGTCTTCCGCAGGGTGCGCTCCACCGTGGCGGAGCAGTTGGTGCAGGTCATTCCCGTGATGGGGAGTTGGATCTCTCTCAGTGTGGGCATGGTTGTGGTCCAGCTTGGTGCGGGGTTCCTGGGCTGCGACGGCCTCAACCGGCCGGCGGGTAGTTGATTTCCTTCATGGTGTTCTCGATGACGACCCAGTCGGTGGCGCCGGGGTCCCACGAGATGTTGACGCGTTTCGTCTCCCTCTCGCCCTTCACCGACGCGACGCCGGGCACTTCGCCGACCTCGCGCTCGATGGTCATGACGCAGTGGCCACAGGTGATGTTGGGCACGGTCACGGTCTTGGTCTCCATGGATCTCTCCCGTGTTCAGAGTTGATGGTTTCTCTGTTCGTCTTACGCCTTGCCCTGGGCCTCGAAGACCTCCAGGAGTTCCTCGAGGACCCGTTCCTTGGCGTTCTTGTCGTCGCCCTGGATGGCGTGGGTGACGCAGGAGTGGAGGTGCCGGTCAAACACCAGGCCGCTGACCTTTCTCAGGGCCCGCTGCACGGCAAGGATCTGGTTCACCACGTCCACGCAGTAGGCGTTCTCCTCCACCATGCGCTCGATGCCACGCACGTGCCCCTCCACGCTCTTGAGGCGGCGGACGATGGCCTGATTCCGGTCGTCGGTCATGGCTGGTCTCCTGTGTCTATTACCCCCCCCTGGGGGGAGGGGTCCTGAAAAAAGATCGCGAACCCAGACGCTTTCATCAAGGGGGGTGGACGGTTTCCCCCGTTGGGGCCTTCCGTCCATCTTCCGGGGTCCACTCTCCCGGAGCCGTTCGCATTTCCCTGAAGTCCTCGTTGCGCACCCTCGTCACCCTGGGCCAGGGCGTGGGCCAGGGCATTCCCGAGGCCGAGGCCGACCACGATCCCATCGAGCTTCCGAGACGCTGATCCGACGGTATCTGTCGCGGACACCTGCCGCCGTCCCAGACCATTGGTGGGATTCGTTCCGGAATCTCTTTCTGTGGGAACGAAACGAACTGAGACAGAGAGTCACGGAGATCTCCGTGCCGATCAGGGCCATCAATTCCGACCGTATCCCCACGACTGTAGACGCCTGGCAGCGCTATGCGCCCGGCTTCGCCGTACATGTCCTTGGAGGAGTAAACCACCTGGGCAGCATCTGGGAGCGAGCAGACGAGGTCGACGGTGCGTTACTCGGGTTCGTCGAGGAGTTCAAACGGTAGGCAGCCGAGGCGCTGCCAGGCTTCTCCTGAGACGAGAGTGGCATCGCCTTACGCCGCTAGCCGCGACGACACATAACACCTATCAGGCCCCCCCGAGTCAAGAGCGCGCAACTTTCCCCAGCCGCGCTACGGCACAGCGCGGCAAGGCATGAATCGGTCGGGTCCTCGTGACTCTGACTTCATTTCTCATTGCGGGGTGCGGGGTCTAAGAGCCCTGCACCAAACACCTATCGAGGGTCGCCCGGCGTAGAGACGCCGGCGCAGGAGAGGCAGGGCCTCAACTGCGCCCTAGAAATCGATCTGTGCCCTCGTGCCGGCCGACTCAAAAGCTGCGGGCTCAGGGCGTACCAGGCGCCGTGGCCAGTTATATGCGGGCTCGGGTGAGGGGCAGAGCTGCATACGAGGATCCGGTATGTGTGAGGAGCGGGAGGAGGCGTCCAATCAAAAAGAGCGGCTGCCGAACGTTGGCCGGCTCGAGTTATCTGCAGGGCTCGCCCCCTCCCCTCCGTAGGCTCAGTTCATGAAGCGATCCATATCGAAGGCGGTGGAGCGGCGAAGCATGTAGTAGGACGCACGCCCGAGACGGGCGGCGAGGACGCTGAGAGCCTTGCCCCTTCCGTGCTTGGAACGGAGGCGATTGATGAGTCGCTGGCCGCGAGGGTTCTTCTGAAGGAAGAGGACGGCGGCCTCGCTGTAGGCCCACTTGAGATGGGCGTTGCCGATCTTGGCACCGGAGGTGCCGGTCACCTTTCCGGCTGAGGCCTTCTGGCTCTTCACCAAGCGAGCGTAGGAGAGGAAGTCCTGGACGCGTGGAAACCGAGTGACGTCATGGAGTTCGTAGAGCATGGTGAGGGCGAGGATACGCCCGACACCGGGGATGGTCTGGAGGCGCTCGAAGGTCTCCGGGTCATCGATCTTGGCCCGCTGGCGGATGGTGTGTTCGAGGGATCGGATGATCTCGTCGAGGCGATCGGCCAGGGCGAGGTCGGCCTCGACGTTGGCGCGCACCACGGGATCGGGGATCGCTTCAGAAAGACCGACCCGACTGCGGGGCTGCCGGAACGGGCCGCCCGGGGCAGGCAGGTTGAGTTGATGGAAGGTCATACGGATGTGGGTGAAGAGCTCGCTACGCCGACGGACGAAGAGAAGGCGGCGGCGTAGTAGGTCTCGGGTGGCCCGCATGCCCCGGGGGTATACATAGGCCATGGGAAAGGCACCGCCCCTCAGGAGCACGGAGATCTTGTGGGCGTCGACACGATCGTTCTTGGCCTTCCCTCCGTGGATGGCCTTCATGTAGAGGGCATGGCCCAAGACGAAGGGAATGCTCTCACGCGCGCAGAGGTCGGCGAGCCAGTACCAGCAGAAGATGCACTCGACGCCAACGACGAGGTCGTCGCGATAGGGCTCGATGGTGCGGAGGAAGAGTTCGGGCTCCGAGCGCAGGTTGCGATGCAAGAGGATCTTGCCGGACTCGTGGTCGAGGATGCAGAGGTACATGGTACGAGCGTGGAGGTCGATTCCGCAGTAGTATCGATGGTGGCCAGTGTAAAAGCGCATGGGTACCCTCCTGGGTTCGATGAGTTGTTGGCACTCTCATCGTTCCTCCCGAAGGTCGGGAGGTCCAGGAGGGGCCTGCATCAGTATCAAAAGAGTTGCCGCTTTCGCTCGCGGAGCTCGCTTCAGAGAGCACGGCTCAGAGAGCCGCGCCGGCAACTTCTGAACGTTATGGGAAATCGGCGGGAGCGTAGGTGGTACGAAGGGCCGGAAAAGGAATATGGAGGAAATGCCTGGAACGAACCCATCGAAGCAGGCGTTCAAGACTGAAATTTCCTGAACATCGAAGCAGGCGTTCAAGACTGAAATTTCCTGAACGGCACCCTACCTCAGTGCATGATTCGGACGTTGATAGCCTGAGTATGGCCCTCGATCTCTGCAATGCCATGAAAGCTGAAGATCTGGCCGGATCTCACGCCGATATCTGGCAACGGTGACCCGAGCGGCCCGCATCATAGCATGTATGATATGGAGTGGAACATCTCCCAACGAAGCCCACGGAAGTATCCCTCTGGGGTGAGACCACATTCGGCCTTGGAATCCGGGCCCGTCAAGGACAGGGCAGAGGGGTGAGAAAGGCAGCGTCGGTGCACACTTCACTGTTCCGAATCTTCAGCCCTCTCTTCGGGCCACAGGAAATGAGGAATCTCAAGAGGGGTCTGCCGACCACGGCGTTGCTTGTTGCCGTTCTCCTGGCATGCGAAACGCAGCCCCCCTCCGACGCCCTATTCACAGTCACCGACTCGCTGGGAATAGAGATCGTCGAGAATATGCTCGCCCCCGAGTTCAACGCCGGTGGGTGGTCTGTGAATCCCGACCCGCTCTTCACCATCGGCGCCGAGGGTGAGGGAGGGTCGTACACTTTCTACGATGTGAGGGGTGCGAGGCGCCTCTCCGATCGGCGCGTGGTGGTGGCGAACTCGGGGAACTCGGAAATCCTCTTCTTCGATGGACGGGGTGGGTTCCGGACCGCGGTCGGGGGGCAGGGATTGGGTCCGGGTGAGTTCCGGGCCGTCAGCTATGTCGGGCGCTTCGGTGAAGACTCTCTCGTCGTCCTCGACCGCGGCTTGCGTCGTATCTCGTACTTCGACGCAGATGGGGGTTTTCTCCGCTCAACTCCAGTGGACCTCAATGTGGGATTGGCTCTCCTGCCCAAGGGGAACCTTAGCGATGGGCGGCTTCTCTTTGGGGGCGGCCCGACGGCCGAGAGCGTCGGGCAACTCGCGAATGGAATCAACCGAATGCCCACTCGTTTCGCGATCGCGGCCCTGGATGGAAGTCTGGATGTCACGGTGGCGGAGCTTCCTGGAGCGGAATTGTATGCCGCGAATGTGGAGGCGGACCTGGAGATGTGGCACATGCCGTTTGCGAAGACCCCAGCCGGGGGCGTGTGGGGGGATCGCGTCTACATCGGGACTGCGGATCGATATGAGATCCAGGTATGGGACATCAAGGGGTCCTTGATACGAATCATCCTCCTGGATCAGGAGTCGATGCCCATCTCCCCCGCGGACATCGACTCGGTGTTGGAGGAGTGGATCTCAGAAGATCCCGAATCGGAAGAGGGGCTGCGAAGGCGTTATCGCGAAATCCCGCCCCTGGATCGCATGCCTGCCTACGGTCGTTTCCTGACGGATTCCGAGGGCTGCCTCTGGGTCGAGGAGTATCGCCGATCGGGAGACTGGGTGCCTACATGGACGATCTTCTCCCACTCCGGGATTGTCCTCTCCAGAGTCGCCCTTCCCCGTGATCTTGAGGTCCTAGATGTGGGTTTGGACTACCTCTTGGGGGTGATGCCGAATGAGTTGGGCCTGGAGGTGATCGGCCAGTACCGGTTGACCAGGGGGGCAGATCGGGACCTTTGCCGAAGAGGATGAGTTTCGGTTTGCAGGCCTTGAGGTCCTCGGACCCGGAAAGGACGCTCTTCCGATTGCAGACCTGTCCGGACCTTGGGAAGCCGACATCCCATAACAAAGCTGTTTCCGGCTGCGGCCGCATACGCGGCCTCCGACCCAACCGGCCAGGACCAGGGTGGGGAACAGAGCATAGGAAGCCTAATTACGAGAACAGCAGTATTTCAGCAGTAGGGTTTTGGCCGGTTCGGAAACAGCCGGAGCGTTAGCCGACAGGTACCTAAAGGTTCGGGAATGGAAGAAGAGGGGATCTCGAGATAATTGCATGTGTACATATGGGGTGTGTACATTCCGACATGAGCAAGATCCGGTTTGAGTGGGACTCACGAAAGGCCAAGTCCAACGAGAAGAAACACGGCGTATCCTTCGAGGAGGCGCGGTCCGTTTTCTTCGACGAGCAAGCCTTGCTTCTGGAGGACCCCCGACCCCTCCGTGAGGAGGAACGGTTCATCCTCCTTGGACTGAGCGCCTCCCTTCGGCTTCTCGTGGTTGTTCACGCGGTACGAGAGAGGGATGTGATCCGGATCATCTCCGCGCGGAAAGCGACCCGCCTGGAGACACGGGAATACGAGATCCGATTGAGGTAACGAGCTATGAAGAGTGAATACGATTTCTCGAAGGCGAAAAAGAACCCCTATGCCAAGAGATTGAAGCGAAGGGTAACGATCAGGCTGGACGATCCCACGGTGGAGTACTTCAAAGGACTCGCTGAGGAGACCGGCATTCCCTATCAGACTCTGATCAACCTCTATCTGAGGGACTGCGCCGAGTCGAAGAAGGAGCTGAACCTCGAGTGGCGTCCAGAGACCGTGGCGACGCCCTGACTCAGCCGGGAAGCGGTGGTTCGCTCCAGACTGATTCGTTGATTCACGGTGCTTTCGGGGAACTCCGGCACCCATCGGCTAACAACAAAGTTGCCGCCTTCGCTCGCTACGCTCGCTCCGGAGAGCACGGCTCAGGAGAGCCGCGCCGGCAACTTCTGAGGCGTTAAAAGCACAGCCTTCGCTGGACGGACGTGCGGAAAAGACCGGCTCAGCTCCTGTTCGCGGCACATGAGGTTGTTTTGCCTCCCTCCTCCTTTCGCCGGTTCGGGAAGACGCCAAGCCAGCGGCGTCGCGGTGCAGCGATCAGGACCGGAGTTGAAAAGGGGTCGCGGCCGCAGGCTTTTCAGCCTGGGAGGCCCCCGGATCCAAGCGGTGGCTTGTCTCCGGGGGCCACCCAGGCAGGCTCCAGGTGGAGCCCGCCGTCCTCTCTAAAGGGGGTGGACCGGTTGGGCCGAGGCCAGGGCTGAATCGGCCGTCGCGGGGCAGGAGGAGGAAGACAAGGAAACGGACGTGAGCCGGAGCTTCGACGAGTGGAGTGGGAACAGCGGGGGAGGTGGCCAACCGATAGGTTCTTTGCTCGGCCATCTTTTAACAAAACGAGTGCCGCCTGCGGCCGCCTGGCGGCGGCCTCCGAGCCAACCGGCCGAGTTGCTGACAGGGTCTGGGGGCGGATGGGCCGGGGGAGCGAAGGCTGTGCCAAAAACCCGCTGGGTTGGGCCGGTTCGGCACTCGCTGAACGTTATAGGACAGGTGCCTCTCGATCGGATTCCGAGAAACTCTGGAAGTTGAGTGGAACAGAGATGGGTTCATCGGAAACACGAAAACGGACAAGCGTCGAGTCGGTTGTTACTTCGGGCTTCATTCTCCTGCTCCAAGTGGCCTGTGAAGCGGGCGTGCCCCCAGAAGTGGTAGTAACCGATAGCGCCGGGATTCACCTCACCATTTCGGCGGATGAGCCGAAGCAATTCGCCCAGCTCGATTCTGTTCCTACGATCTCGATCGGAGGGCCCGATGCATCAGGGCCTCAGCAATTTTTCAGAGTCCAAGGGGTCAACCTGGA
>JBDHCH010000227.1:0-6264 GCA_039592115.1 Gemmatimonadota bacterium
CACTGTGACGTCATCGCTCCTTCCCTCATTCCCACCCGGCCCGGCGAACGGCGTAAGCACGATCGCTACGATGCCACCCAGCTTGGCCGGCTCTACCGAGTCGGTGAGCTCACCCCCATTCGTATCCCCTCGCCTGCCGAAGAGCGGGTCCGGGATCTCGTGCGTTGTCGTCAGTGCTTCCAACGCGAGATCCTCCGCTCTCGCCACTACATCCTCAAGTTCCTGCGCCGACGTGATTTCGTCTTCCGCGAGGCGTGTCACTGGGGCCAGCTTCACCGTAAATGGCTGCAGCGCCTCCTCAAGCCCGGCGCCCTCGCCCCAGAGGATCGCACCGTCTTCGCCGAGTATCTCGCTCTCCTCGACTACAAGACCAGCCGCCGTGACGACCTCGACGAACAGATCGAGACCATCGCCTTCTCCTCCTTGTACCGGCCCTTCGTCCAACGGCTCACCTGTTTCCGGGGCATCAGCACGCTGGCCGCCATGACCCTCGTTACCGAGATCGGAGACTGGCGGCGTTTTGAGCGGCCGTCTCAACTCATGGCTTTCCTCGGCCTTGTCCCGTCCGAAGACTCCACCGGGGATCGCATCCGCAAGGGCCCCATTACCAAGGCCGGCAACAGTCGCTGTCGCCACGTCCTCGTTCAGGCTGCATGGAAATATCGATATCGGCCTGCCGTCTCTGCTCAGCTCAAGAAACGCCAGATGGGCCAACCGCCCCACGTCATCGCTCATGCTTGGAAGGCTCAGCATCGTCTCTTCAAGCTCTTCCACCGCTTGAATGCTAAGAAACCTTCTCAAATCGCCGTCGTCGCAGCCGCCCGCGAGCTCGTCGGCTTTCTTTGGGCTGTCATGCAGGATCTCGAGGCCCAGAATGCGGCACAACTTCCCTCGGCCGCCTGATGCATTCCTGGGACCCGAGGCACGATCGGAGCTACGCTCGTTTCCCGCATTCGGTACGGCCCTCGTGGCCTAACCCGACTCGTCCGAGAATGAGCACGCTCCTGACGAATTCTCTTTGTGCCGCTCTGAGCTGACCCAGCTCAACCGGCGAATATCAGTAGGATCATCGTCGAAGCTGTCCTCGGGTCCCACCTGCTGTTTGACAACAGCCCTTTCATATCAGCGGGAAACGGGCGTTACAGAGAAACGCCGATCCAAAGGCCACGGACTTCCCAACCAGCTATGCCAAAGCGTTGAGTGGAGATGTGATTTGGATTGGATTAGCCCACAGCTTCATGGCGTCGTTTGTCGACTCTCCAAACAAGGACTGGAGCCAGTATCCAGGGGATGGCGTAATACACGGTCAGATACCAGTACTCCCAGAGGAACCGAAAGCCAGAACCGAGTATCAGACCGCAATACACATAGTCATACACCGCCAGTGGAACCGTGAAATAGAAGGCTATCCAGAGTGCGACCTGCATCCGCCTGCTGGTGGGAACCCGGCGTAGCACCCGACGAAAGACGACAGAGATGGGAAGAAGTAGAACGAGGTCGAAAGCAACCATGAATTCTGTGGAGTACTGCCGGTAGTACTCTGGGAGCCCGGCTAGCAGGAATCCGACCCACACAAGGGTGGCCAGGCCCAGGAGCCGGAAGTGGTGTCTTCTTTTCATCTCGCTTGGGCCAAATCCTCAATGAGAACCACGGCTCGGTCGATGCCACCGTACGATCTCAGAATCTCCCCGTGCTTCTCGGCGTTCTCCCGGTAACCCGGCTTCTCCAGTACCTTTCTCACCGTATTCCTGAGGGTAGCGGCATCGATGGTCTTCTGGCCCTCAGCGTTCGACTCCGGCAGGATGAACTCCCCCGCTCCCACAGAAGCAACTCGCCGGGCATTTGACTCCCTCTCCGAGAAGGTGGGAATGATCACCGCCGGCGTACCCGTGAAGAGGCCGGTTTGGCAAGATCCGTATCCTCCGTGGTGAACCATCAGGTCACACCGCGCAGCAAGGGAGAGGCCCGGCAAGAACCGCTCGAAACGGAAGTTCTTTGGAAGGGGGAGGTACCGCTTGGGAATGGGATGATGACCTGTAGTCAGGATCACCTGGACATCTTCCCCCCCCAAGGCCTCGATGCACGCTCCCAGGATCACCTCGGAGTCCACGACGGTGCTTTTCTTCGCATAGCGTGGGTTGCCAGAGTACGCCCACACCAACGGTCTAGAAGATTCGAGATCTTCCATCCAGGATGGGAGTGTCGCCTCCGAATCCTCCCACAAAATGGGTCCGATGTATTGGCCCTCTGAACCTGGAGGAAGGGGATCGGTCTCCGGGGCACCAAGGATGAGTGTGAGGGTGCCAAGGTTCAGGTCATCCAACTTCGATAGGGGGGCCACTCCTTGTTCTGCCAGAACCTTGTTGATCGTTGGAACCACAGTCGGAAGCCCCTCAGGCGGTTCCTTCCACCAGATGAAGCCCTTCGCGGCAGGATGGCCATCCGCTTGAATCACAGTGGCGAGCGTCTTGTCCAAGACTCTGGCCGCCATGCCTGCGAAAGGATTCCAGAAATCAACGATCACAGCGGGATCATGGTCTTGGATTAGGGACATGAAAGCCTGGCAGTTTGCCCGGACAAAACCGCTGTTCAACATCCCGGTCATCGCTGCAGCGTGATCCATGTTCCAAACCTCGGGTGTCCGAGGGGCAAATCGGAGGGGGATCGCGGAAAGAAGCTGCGAAACGAACCTGACTGGACCGGTTCCGGCATCCTTCCACGGCCTGTCTCTCGCCAACCGCATAATCCCCCAGGGACTCAGATACTTTGTCCTCAACTGGTAAATGGGGTGTGGCGGAAGGACGTTCTCGAAACCCGCCGCGGAAAGGAGTTTTCTTGGGGCTCGTCCTGGGCTGCAGAAGGCAATTTCATGCCCACGGTCTCTTAGACCTCGGGCAATGGGGAGAGACCGAGTGAGAAGCCCAAGGTCGTTGGAGGGGAGAGTCGTGAAAAGGAACTTGGCCATTTACCATTTCCTCCACTTGGTCACGCAGCTGACGGGACAACCCTCAGGTCATCTATAGACCGGCGTTTCCTGTAACGAACCATTCGGTTCCCGGCCGGAGCCGGGCGTCTACCTGATCGCCCATATCCTGCTGTCACCGCCCGGCGAGGTCCCGGAGGGCCGGGCCCGTGGTGTTCAGGATACTGCCACACAAGTTCAGAGCGAAAGCGAGGGCTGAGGGCCCGTGCGGGAACCCCGCGTTACAGCGAAAGGCCGATCCGATGGCTGGCAATACCGCTTTCTGGGCCAAGGGACCGTCTTATATATCGATGAATCCGTAGATTCACCTTGAGAGTGGGGGTGTAGCAGCCCGATGTCGTCTGGGTTATTCAACCCAGTACGTTAGCTGGAGCGCTGGACCCCTTGGCTTGTCTGTAGCCCATAGCGGTGAGCGCAAGTGCGGCCGGAATCGATCCGATGAGGCGCAGAATCAAAGGCGGGAATAGCATGCCCTGGGTCAGGATCATCCCGATGATTAGTAGAACTGCTGACCATCGGGGAAAGACGCGGGCGCGATACGTGGCGATTCCGAAAACCAGGACTCCAACCGTCGTCACCGGCCCCATCCAGAAATGCACAAACGAATAGGAGGGTGCCCGGAACATGGGCCCCTCGAAATCCAATAGTCCAGGTACCTCCTGCGCTAGCACCGGCCACACGAAGGCGAGGTCGAACTGGAAGCCGAGATACAGGAGCATCCCCGCGACGGACAGGAGAAGCCCTCCCACGCCGACCCAGCCGAGCTGGTGCCGCTGATGGGCAAAGAGGCCGATCATAACGAACGGAGTGAGGATCGCGGCGAGGTACGCCATCACGGATAAGGCGGCCCACGCTGGGTTCAATACCCAGGACACCATGCGGGCGTCTCCATCCAGAAGAACGGACGGAAGGAAGCCCAGGCAGAGGAGGAGGAACGCCAGGAGAATGGTGACTGTCCCGTTGAGGCGTGAAAAGCTCATAGTGTCTCTTCTTATTCTCCCTTCCGCGCGGTCTGGAAGGGCTCGCAAGTCGGGATCAGCCCAGGTTCCACTACCCTCGATCTACTGCCCACCGGCCTTTCGTGTAACGAACCATTCGGTTCCCGGCCGGAGCCGGGCGCCAGCCGGATTACCTCTATCCTGCAGATGCTGCCCGGCGAGGCCCCGGAGGGCCGGGCCCGTGGTATTCAGGATACTGTCACGCGAACTCAGAGCGAAAGCGAGACCTGAGGGCCCGAGAACCGGGCGTTACATCACATCGTCGACCACCGGCGAAGTGAAGACCACAGTCTGCCCTAGCCACCACTCTTGGGACGGGGAAGGCCTATCTCGTCCAAAAGAGCCAGGTAGCGAGGATCATCAAACAGGGAGGAGAACCAGGAATATCCCAACCAAGGCACCCACAAGGATCGATCAGTCATCAACCGCCTGGCCAGCTCGAGTACCTTCTCGGAATTTCCGATCATGGCGTAGTAGAAGACAACCTCGTTTTGTGGGCCGGGAATATGGTCTTGGAAGAACTGGAGAAGGCCTTCCGCATGCCCCCATGTAGCTGGATCAGCCATCGCCTGATAAAGAACCCGAAGGCTGTCCGGTGGCAGGACGCTTGAGAAAGGCTCGGCATACAGGGCTGCCTCATCCCCCGCTTCCTCGAACCGGGACCGCTGAAGAAGTAGAAGAGATAGGTTGAGATGGCCCCCGGGAGAGTTCGGGAAGTGCCGAAGGAATTGCCGCACGGCACGGATGCCGTCCTCAGATCCATCCCCGCCTTGAGCCCATGCCATCGCGAGGGTCGCACTCCAGGAGAGCGGATCGAGATCCAGGGCGATTGAGGCCTGCTCGTGGGCTTCCTCCTCTCGCTGGAGCGTCCGCAGCAGCAGGCTGTACCGGGCCCTCGTTTCTGCGTCCCCCGGGTTGAGCGCAATCGCTCGTAGAAATCGCCGCTCTGCCTCTGACCAGTCCCAGTCGTAGGCGTATGCGATATACCCACGGGCAGCGTGGGCCTCGGGTAGGTCCGGGTCCAGGGATAATGCATCGGCCGCTGCCTTCCTTGCTGCCGCAACCACTTCATGTGGAGCTGCCCCCCCATACCCCGGGCTGGTCATGAGGGCCTGGGAAAGGCCCGCATGTGCCAATGCAAATGAAGGGTCCTCGGCAACAGCCGCTTCGAAGTACTCTATCGCCTCACTATTGGCCTGAGCCCAGCCCTCCTGCCTCATCATCCACCGGTTCTGGCCACGCCGATAGAGGTTCCATGCTCGAAAGTCCTGGGTTGGGCGGGCGGCCAGCCGGCCGGATTCTTCAGGCAGGACCACGACTCCGATGGCATCGGCAATTCTCTCGGCGATCTGCACCTGAATATCGAGGATGTTGATGCCGAGCTCCTGATCATAAACCTCGGCTAGTACCTGCACACCGCTGGCGTCGAGGAGCTGGAAGATGACACGGAAGCGGCTGCTTTCCCGCTGCACGGTGCACTGGCCGATCCATCCAGCGCTTAGGGCCGCAGCTACCTCCGACGGTGGGGTTTGTTCAGCTCCGTAGCGGAGAACAGATTGCCGCCCGATCGATGCCAGGGAGGAAATCTTCTGAAGTCGCAGGAGGATCTCGTCGTGGAGTCCCCCTGCACGATAGGTGTCTTCGGGGTCGGGACTCTCGTTTGTACAGGGAAGGACGGCTACTCGCGGCCGACCGTCAGTCGGGGGCACGATTGTTTGATTGGTGGATCCAGGCGGTGGCGCGGGTCCTCCCAAGAAGGAGATCGCCACCCCCGCAACCACCAAGAGCGCAGCCACCATCAACAACTCGGGGCCACTTACTCTCTGGCGCCCCTTCTCGCCGTGATACCAGGCCACCACCAACGCGATGAAGAATCCGATCCCAAGGAGAATCAGAATTGCGCGGTGAAGATTCGGGGAGAGAGAGAGCGGTTCGCTTACGGCATCGAGGAGTTGGACGACGATCCAAGCACCCGCCAAATAGGCCAGCGCCCATTGGACGATCTTCCGTTCCCTGAGCCGTGCAAAGAGAGAGGACACAGCAGGCCTCCGTATGGCGGATCGGTTACCCGGGTCAAGATTCGGCGGAGTGGGATGAGAATCAAGGAACTGGAGGATGTTCGTTGGGGAGAAATGGGCCGTTATCCCTAATCTTACCTACGGCGTGTGATGTAACGAACCATTCGGTTCCCGGCCGGAGCCGGGCGTCTACCTGATCGCATCCATCCTGCTGCTACCGCCCGGCGAGGTCCCGGAGGGCCGGGCCCGTGGTGTTCAGGTTTCT
>JBDHCH010000228.1:0-6232 GCA_039592115.1 Gemmatimonadota bacterium
GCTCGAACCGTGTCCGCGCCCAGGGCTCCCCACCGCCCGATCTGGGCAGCCGTATCCAGGGCCGAGCGGCCTACCATTCCGAAGGGATCGAGAAGGAATCTGGGTCTCATTCAGTGGAGTATAGCCGTGGAGGGAAGGAGGTCGCCACCCTGACGGGTTCTGTCCGAAACGACCCGAAAAAGGAATACACTCAAAGCGCTGGAAGGATCAAGGTTACGGGACAAGAAAAAGCACCCCGCCGAAGGGCGGAGCGCTGAAAGGGGTGCTGCCCGAGGTCAGGTTAGCCCCGACTCATTCCGTTCTCGAGGGTAAACTCGATCTCCTCTCCCCTCCCCCCATCCTCCCCGGGGATCTCGTAGACCACTCGAACACGTTTCACCGCTCGATTGGGGTCTCCGATCATGATCTCGAAATCGATGTCCTGATCTCTTGATTTGACTCGAGTTCTGACCCGGTCCCCGGGCTCGGCCTCCCCCCGATCGGCCGGGTTCCGGAATAGCGTCTTGGTCGACTGGCGTCCGGTTTCCAGGTCTCTGGTCACCTTTACATGACGAAGCCAGTCAGGCTGGTAGCTGATCCCATACTGGTAGCCCCGCTGATCTACCCCCTGCCCCTCCCGGTTATGCCTCGCCATTCCTGCCTCCCCAAAGGAGAACCTCCAAATTAGTTCGTAAACGAATGTTTACCGGCAATCAGAATTTGTCAAGAAATTCTCGTCTTCGATTCGAGAAAACTCAAACACCACATGAGGTATTCCGGCATCTTTCAAATGTGTTTTTTTGCCTTACGCTTGCTCGGGTCGAGTCCGGATTTCGATGCTTTTCTTGCCACCCCAGGCCCATGCGGCAAAGCAGTCCCCAACAGCCATGGGCCTTGCCACCCTTCTTCCACCGCGTTAACGTTTTATTGCTACCAACTGAGCATTCAGCCCGATTCAGGGCTTTTCCCCGATCCGCCCCGCGCGCACTAGATCCCGCACTCAAAGTCCGAGTAGCCTACGGCGGACCGATTCAAGACAAACCCCCACCTGAAACGAACGTACTGGGTACAAGCCCCCCCTGGAGCCCCTCGTGGACATCGCGGAACTGAAAAGCAAGAGCGTAACCGACCTTCATGACCTCGCGGAGGAGTTGAAGATCTCCAACTACTCCGGCCTCCGGAAACAGGATCTGATCTTTCGGATCGAGCAGAACCTGTTGGACAGCGATGTGGTCCTGAGGGGAGAAGGCGTGTTGGAGATCCTCCCGGAGGGCTATGGGTTTCTCCGGTCACAAGATTGGAATTACCTCTACGGCCCGGACGACATTTATGTCAGCCCGTCGCAGATAAAACGCTTCGACCTGCGAACCGGAGACACGATTCTGGGCCAGGTCAGACCCCCAAAGGAGGGGGAGCGGTATCTGGCTCTTCTCAAAGTGGAGAGTGTAAACGGGGACGAGCCAGAGAAGGCAAAGCACCGGATCGCCTTCGACAACCTGAAGCCCAGATTCCCTGAGAACCGACTCCACCTGGAGACCAAGAAGGGTGACATTTCCATGCGGGTCATGGACCTGGTCACCCCGGTTGGGATGGGCCAACGGGGACTCATCACTTCCCCGCCAAAGGCGGGTAAGACCATCCTCCTCCAGAAGATGGCCAACTCTATAACAGCGAATCACCCCGACGTGCATATGATCGTCCTCCTCATCGATGAGCGCCCTGAGGAGGTCACGGACATGGAAGAACACGTGGACGCGGAGGTCATCTCATCCACGTTTGATGAGCCGGCGGATCGGCACACCCAGGTGGCGGAGATGGTGCTGGAGAAGGCGAAGCGCCTGGTGGAGCACGGCAAGGACGTGGTCATCCTCCTGGACTCGATCACGCGGTTGGCTCGTGCCTACAACGTTACCGTGCCCCACTCGGGCAAGATCCTCTCCGGGGGCGTGGACGCCAATGCCCTTCACAAGCCCAAGCGCTTCTTCGGCGCTGCCAGAAACATCGACTCCGGTGGGTCCCTGTCCATCATCGCTACGGCCCTCATCGAGACCGGCAGCCGAATGGATGAGGTGATCTTCGAGGAGTTCAAGGGAACGGGGAATATGGAGTTGGTCCTCGACCGGCATATCGCCGACAAGCGGGTGTTCCCAGCCATCGACCTGAACCGCTCCAGCACACGAAAGGAAGAGCTTCTCCTAACGGATCAGGAGTTGAACAGGGTCTACCTGCTCCGGAACTTCCTCTCGGATATGCCGTCGGCCGAGGCGATCGAGTTCCTGATGGAGCGGATGAAGCGGGCGAAGACGAACCAGGAGTTCCTGGACAGCATGGCGGCTGGGGCGTAAGCCAACGAGAAGTCCCTCTCCTTTTTCCTGCGCCGTCAGCCGGCCAGTCGGCGAAAGAGTGGGGGCGGTCCGGAATTTCCGGATCGCCCCCGCCTTCTTTTCATCAATCCCCTTGTTCATCCAAAAACTGCCACCTGAACCCGCCTCATGAAGTCCCGTCCGGGTGGCAGCTCAGGCACGCAGAGGAGACATAGGAGTATCCGGCTCTCTCCTCGTGCTTATTATCCATCGCAGCCTGGTTGTGGGCATGGCAGTTGAAGCAGGTGAACAGGGTGAAGTCGTCGGAATCGGTGTGGCAGGTGGCGCAGTCGGACCACCTCGGAGCGTGATCCCCCGTGAAGATCGGGAAGAAGTCAGTGTCGTGGTCGAAGCTCGTAGCGGTCCAAGTGGTGGGCGTGTGACAGGAAAGACAGGTTGTCGGGTACCCCGAACCCGCATGCTCTCCGTCGTAGTCTGCCTGATGACAGCTCAAGCAGTCGCCATCGCCGGCTGGATCGAAGAGGGGCTCGAACGTCGCCTCGTCGTGGCAGCTCTCACAGGTGACCGCTCCGTGGATCCCCAACAGCCGGAATCCCCCCGAGGCGACCTCGTGGCTGAAGGAAACGTCCGTCCACCGTGTTGGTGTGTGACACTCTGTGCAGACGGTCGGAAATCCCTGTCCACCATGCTGGCCGTCGTAGTCTGCCTGATGACAACTCACACAGTCGCCAGCACCGTCCGGGTCAAAGAAGGGTTCGAAACTCTCCGGATCATGACAACTGACGCAGGGCTTCTCAGCGTGCACTCCGACAAGATCGAATCCACCCGAGATCGAAACATGGTCGAACTTGCCGTCACCCCAGGAGGTGGGTGTGTGGCAAGCTACGCAGGTCGTGGGGAAGCCCGTACCCTGATGAGCCAGATCGTACCTGGACTGATGGCACGTCACACAATCCGTCGCGGACTCGGGATCGAACCGTGGCTGGAAGGTCTCGGGAACATGGCAGAAGACGCATGGCAGGCTGTTGTGGATCCCCAGGAGCTCGAACCCCCCACTGGCGACCTGGTGATCGAAAAGGCCGTCTGACCACCTCGTCGGAGTGTGACAAAAACCGCACGCGGTGGGGAAGCCCCGCTGCTCATGGCCCGACGGAAAGTCCGGTGTGTGACAGACGGCGCAGTCCGACGGTTCAGCACCATCGAACAACGGTTCGAACGTCTGGGCCGCGTGGCAGGCCAAGCAGCCCAAGTCCGCGTGGGAGCCCAGGAGGTCGAACCCGCCAGAAACCTCCTGGTGATCGAAAGAGGCGTCCGTCCAGACCGTGGGCGTATGGCAGGTGACACAGGAGGTGGGGTACCCCCGGGTGCCGTGTTGGGCCTCATACTGCGCTCGATGACAGGCAACGCAGTCACTGCCGTCGGACGGTTGGAAGAGTAGTGTGAAATCGGTGGGGGCGTGACAGCCGGTACACGGGGCGTCTACGTGGGCCCCCAACAGCTGGAACCCTCCGGAGAACGCCGCGTGATCATAGCTGGGGTCCTCCCAGGTAGTAGGGGGATAATCGGCGTCGCAGGCGGCCAGGGGCCCGAGGACTCCAGGGAGGAAGCCACATCGGATCAGGACGCCGTACCGAATTGGTACTCCGCTCTGCCATTTCGTGACCTTGTTCAATAGCTCCTCTCCGTTCCCTGTTTCATGGACGGACCACTCCGTTGATCCTCGGCCCCCGAAAGGGCGAGAGACTACTGGATCGAAGCACTGAGGAGAACGCTGCGGCGGGAACCGGCTCACCCCATCCCACATCTTCCGTATGCAATGTTGGGGCCATCCGGCCCGACAGAAAAGAAAAAACGCCGTCGGGAGGCGGACCTTCCGACGGCGCTGGGCTATTGTTCCCCGGTTCGAGAATCAGGAATGGCAGGCGGCACAATCGCCTGAGTTCGACGGCTCGAACCTGGGCTCGAAGGTCTCGGGGAAATGGCAGGCGGTACAGGGCAAGCTGACATGCGGGCCCCAGAGGTCGAAGCCGCCGGAGTCGGCCAGGTGGTGGCAGCCGGCACAGTCCGTAGAACCTGCGGGCTCGAACCTGGGCTCGAAGGTGCCCGGAACGTGGCAGGCCGTGCAGGGCAAGCTGGTGTGGGCACCGGACAACTCGAACCCTCCTGAGCTGGCTGCGTGGTTGAAGCTCCCATCCTCCCAGTCGGTTGGGGTGTGGCAGAGCGTACACGTCGTCGGGTACCCCTGAGCACCATGTTTCGACTGGTGCTGGGCCAAGTGGCAGGCCTGACAATCCTGGTTGCTTGCAGGCTCGTACTTCAGCTCGTAATTGCCGGCAGAATGACACCCCGAACAGGCCGCTCCCTGATGAGCTCCGGTGAGCTCGAATCCACCCGAAAGAACGGTATGATCGACATCGGGATCGTCCCATTGGGAGGTAGGATAGCCGAGGTCACATCCCGAAACCGATCCTACTCCGAAAAGGATGAGAGATACCCATCGAGTTGACCCGCTCAACAGTCCGAGATCGGACGGGGAAAACCTAGCGCGGTTCATAAGACACCTATTCCGCTTCATCAGCTCCGAAGATGGGAATGATCGCCAAAATCACCGGGGCAAACATAGCATTTTCTGTACCATCTTTCACGATCCGGCAGACCCTCGGAATCATCCGCATCAGTCCTCGACTACATCCTCGTAGCGTGGGTTCACCACCAGCTCCTCACCGTCATAGATCTTCCGATCCCAGGGAAAGATGATGGTTGCATCCGTTTCCAGGGCCGTGAAATCGGGGCGGAAGCCACCGTGCCGGCAGAAACTGGTGGCAGAGCGAACTTCGCTGGGACCGAGGTCCCGAATGGATGCCAATCCCATTCGAAGGGTTTCCCCGGAGGAGGTGATTTCGTCCACAAGGAGGACGTTCTTTCCCTGGCATTGGAGAGGAGCCGCAGAAAGAACGGCGGGCCGATCCCTCACTACTTCGCCCCCCTCACGCCTCGAAATCGTAAGGGAGTAGAAGTCCTTTCGGAGGATCGAGGCTACAATGGCCCCGGGGATTACCCCTGCTCTGGCGATTCCCACCACCAGGTCAGGGTCGAAATCTCGAGCGACCCTGTGGGCGAGAGCCCTGCAGAGCTCACCGAACATCTCCCACGAAAGGTCGAGGTATTCCCCCGGTTGCAGCCGGGCGCTCGTGTCCTCGGGATCCGGGAATGGCATGAGATCCTCCCTGGTTTGGGAGCTTCAAGGTAGGAAAACCGGCCCCCTGGTGCCAAGAGGTTGACGCTCTAAGCCCCCTCCGCCATCCTCCTTCCAACCTTAGGAGACGGAATGGACGAGGCTGTTAAGGCGGAAGCGGGCAGGCTGTTCGAAGAGGCGATAGAGGCTACGGGTGCCCGAGACCCGAGGGACTTCTATCGGAAGGCGCTTCGGGAGTTGAAAGAGATCAACCCCG
The DNA here is from genome assembly GCA_039592115.1 of Gemmatimonadota bacterium. Taxonomy (GTDB): domain Bacteria; phylum Gemmatimonadota; class Gemmatimonadetes; order Longimicrobiales; family Gaopeijiaceae; genus JBDHCH01. The sequence goes on from JBDHCH010000228.1 coordinate 5,756, forward strand.
AGGGGTACGGTCGGGCGGTGACCCATTTCCAGGAGGTCCTCGTTCCATCCATCGCATCAGGAAGAGTGCAACCCCTCGAGGCCTGGCGGGAGTACGGGAGGCTCCTGGCCGAGCTGGCTGGCCCTGGCAGAGCGGTCGGAGTCGACGAGACGGGTCGAGCTCAGCCTTTCTCTCCTGATTGTCCGATGGACCATCTGGTTCTTCACATCCCCGAGGAGCGGGGAAAACAGGCGACCCTGGTCTCTCTCCCTCCCAATCCGTCCACTGCGCAGCGGGCGACCTTCGAGCTCCTGGTCCGGGGCAAGCAGCGGGTTCCATCCTGACGATTCGCGATGGACGGCCTCCACCGGCGGTGCGGGTGCTCCTAGGGAAGGTCTGCACAAGTGGGGTGCGGCCGCGCACAGGGGTCTTGCGAGTGCCAGACAAGGAAGGACGACGAAAGCGATGCCAAAGCATCGGAGAGGAGTTCTGACGCCG
>JBDHCH010000229.1:0-6199 GCA_039592115.1 Gemmatimonadota bacterium
CGCCACCGGCGGATAGTTGGACGGAGCCGAGAAGAGGGAGTGAAGGAGATGGTTGTTCCCCGATCTCGCGTCGGTGACGACCCCCTTCGTGGCGTTGTCGAAGAGCGCCTGTGTTACCTGTGCGGGCGTGGCGCCCGGGTTCGCCTCCAGATAGAGGGCCGCGACCCCCGCGGTATGGGGTGCAGCCATGGACGTCCCGTTGGCGGTGCGAATCCCCGTGTCACTGTCGTTCCACGCCGAGGTGATTGCCACCCCAGGTGCGAACCAGTCCACACAGGGACCCCAATTGGAGAAGTAGGCCCGGGCATCCGTGTCGGAGGTAGCCCCCACGGTCATCCCCTCGAGGGTCCGAGCCGGCGTATACAGGCAGGCGTCGTCGGTTTCGTTGGCCGCGGCCAGGGCATAGGACACGCCCGCACTGACTGAATTCCGGACCGCGATGTCCAGGGCCGAGTCCAGGCCGAAGAGCCCCCAGATCCAGTATCCCGCCAGGGACATGTTGGCGACGGCCGGTTTGACGTGGTTCGAGGTGACCCAGTCTATCCCGGCGACGATGTCGCTGCTGGCACCCACCCCGTCACAACCCAAGACCCTTACTCCGTGGATCTCCGCGTCCTTGGCCACCCCGTAGGTGGCTCCGCCGACAGTCCCCGCCACATGCGTACCATGTCCGTTGCAGTCGATCCCGGCCTGCCCGTCCCCGAGGGCGTCGAAGGCCACGGAGGCCCGGTCTTCGAACTCCGCGTGGGTTGGGCGGATCCCCGTGTCCAGGATGTAGACGTGCACCCCTTGCCCGGAGGTGGCCCAGCTGTAATGGCCATCCAGGGGGAGGGGGCGTTGGTCGATCCGATCCAGCCCCCAGGACCCGGCAGGACTCGACCCCGACCCCACAGCTCGAACCAGGATGTCCGGCTGGATGCTCTCCACATTCGGGTTACGCTGGAGGGCCTGAACGGCCTGGGGCGGAAGAGTGGCTGCGAAACCACTCAAGGCAGCTGTGTATACGTGGTGGAGCTTGGCTCCGGGCGTAGACGTCGCCGCCCGGGCGAAGGCTGGGACATTTCGGACGGCCTTCCCCAACTGGAGGATGTACCGGTTCGGGATCGCCTGAACCCGGGGATCGGCGGCCTGCTGGAGCATTTCTGCCGTGGACCAAGCACTCTCGGAAAGCGAGGATGGCGGAGAGTTCTGTTCTTCGATTCCTGTGGAGTCCTGACAAGCAACTGCGGGAAGGACGGCCAGCAGGAGGAGGGGGAGTCGGCGCCGCATGGCGGACCTCCTTACCTGGAAGGCGGGCTGGGCCTCAACCATGACCCATCATTTAATGCGTGGGGCATCGTCATCCACTCCGCCAGCTTTTTCTTTTCTTGACACGCAACCCATAGGTTGCATATCATTATCTTCATGATGGACGTATTCACTGCGGTCGCCGACCCCACACGGCGCTCCCTGCTGGGACACCTGAGGGCGAACGGACCTCTCTCCATCACCGCCCTTAGCGAGCCGTTCTCCATGAGTCGGCAGGCGGTCACGAAGCATCTCGCCGTGCTGCATGAGGCCGGGCTAATCGTAGTGACTCCCAGGGGTAGGGAGCGGATCCACAGCCTCCACCCGGAGCCATTGAAGGCGATGGAGGATTGGCTCGCACCGTACTCCGAGGCATGGGATGAGCGGTTGGATCGGCTGAGGCACCACCTGAATGGAGAAGACCATGACCGGACGCACCGTTGAGAAGGTTCTGCAGCTGGACACCCCCGTGGAGCGGGTGTGGACGGCAATCACCGATGCCGGGGAGCTATCCCAATGGTTCGGAGACGAAGCGGAAGTCGACCTGAGGCCCGGGGGGGACGCAGCCATGACGTGGGAGAACCATGGTCGCTACGCCATGCGCATCGACGAGGTCGAGCCACCCCACAGGCTGGTGTGGAGCTGGGTTCACGAACCCGACGTGCCCTTCGAGGACGCCCCGTTCACCACGGTGGAGTGGATCCTCACCGAAAGGGCGGACGGGGGTACGACTCTCCAGCTCAAGGAATCAGGGTTCCTGACGGATAAGCACCAGGGTGAGAACGATCGAGGTTGGGACGAGGAACTGGGCCACCTGGTGGCGCTGGTGGGGTCCTGACCGCATCCAGGTCGAGGCGGCGCCAAGCCCTCAAAACTCCACGCTGAATCCGAAGGTGGGGAGAAAGGCCACGCTCTCCACGGGACGGAGGCGGTCCGGGTAAGCCGGGTCCTGGGTATATTGGAAGCCCACAGTGTTTGCGCGGTTCAGGACGTTCTGGAAATCCAGGTAAACCACGGCGTCCCACCCGCCCAGGAACCACTCTCGCTCGACCCGGATATCGAAGCGTGCGTAGGCTGGCGAGCGTTCGGCGCCAGCCCGGCTCCAATCCCGGACGCCACGACCCGTGAGGGGATAGGTGAGGGCGCTGGCCTCCAGGTCCCAGGGGGTGTAAGCCAATCCCGAGAGGACCCGGAGCTTGGCCCCGATCTCCCAGGCTTCCCCGATGCGATAACCACCGGTGAGGTCCAGGGAGTGCCGGCGATCCCAGGCCGACGGCTCGAGGACTCCGTCCGCCCCGGCGTATTCGGACCAGGACAGGGTGTAGGCCCCCAGGAGGTACAGGGACCCGGTGAGCTTCTGCTGAAGGAAGAGCTCACCCCCGTAAGCCTTCCCAGTTCCGTCAGGGCGGAGCCTCTCGGCGCCGACAAACCCGTAGTCATCCCCCAGGTTGGCGAGGTTGATCCGGGGGTCCGAAGCCAGGACCGGCATCCGGTCATAGGATTTGAAGAAGGCCTCTCCCCTGATTCGCAGGCCAGGATTCACACGCCAGTCCGCCCCCGTCACCAGCTGCCAGTTCCTCAACTGCCCCAAACCAGCGTTTACGCGTTCCCCATCATCTTCCACGCCGAGGGCCAGCTTCGAGGGTGCCTGGTGAAAGAGCCCCCCGGCCAGCGTCAGATTGACGTTCGTCCGGGTCGCGTATCGGAGACTCGCCCGGGGGCTGAGGCTCCACCCCTCATCCAGGGCGGATACCCCAGCGGTCCGGAGGCCCACCGTCGCGCTCAAGCGGCCCGGACGCCAGGTTACCTGTCCCCAGGCAGCCGGTTTCCAGAACCCGATCTCCGTCCCGTACCGGACATCGTCCGGGAGCAGTCCACCAGGGATGGCCCGCTGGAAGACATCCGAATCGATGGATGCTCTCACCAACTCGACCCCGACTCCAGCCCGGAGGCCCGCCCCCACCCCCATCTCCCCCTCCGCCTCCAGTCGGGTTTCCCGTTCCAGACTCCTGTTCGTCAGGAGAGTGGAGCCCAGGGCATCCTCGTCGGCGAAGCGATAGTCGGTGAAGGAGTGACTCGCCCGGAACCTGGCGAGGCCATCGTCGCCAAACAGGCGGCGATAGGTCCCCCCCACGGTGTAGCTCTTCTGGTCGTTGTCGAGGACTCTCTGAAAGATCTCGCGCTTCTCGAAGTCATCGCCACCATCGGGTTCGACAATGCCGAACTCGTCGATGGCCCCGATCCCGGTGAAGGTGACTCGATCCCGGCCCGTGGGCTCCCAGACCAGGCTCACCTGTCCGTCCCAGTAGTCGGGCCGAATCGGGAGGTCCAGGGCTTCGAAGAGGAACTGGAGATAGGAACGTCGGACGCTCAGGAGCCAGGTCGTCTCATCCCCCAGAGGGCCATCGAGGGTGATGCCGGCCTCGCTGGCCCCAAGGGTCACATCCCCTGCGATTCCGTCCCTGGTTCCGGGCCGGTTCTCTATCAGTAGGACGCTGGAGAGGGCATCGCCGTAGCGCACCGGGAAGCCACCTGTGAAGAAGGTGGCGTCCTGAATGAAGTCGGCGTTCACCAGGGCCAGGGCGCCGCCCGCGGTGCCCTGGGTGGCGAAGTGGTTGATCTGGGGAATTCGGATGCCGTCCACGTAGTAGGCGTTCTCCCCGGGCCCGCCGCCTCGAACCAGGAGGTCGTTCCGGTTGTCCACGCCCCCCAAGACTCCCGGCAGGGAGAGGAGGGAGCGAGAGATGTCCCCAAGGCCCCCGGGGTTCCGCCGGATCTCCACCTCCGTCAGCCGCTGTGTAGAGGTGGGGGCGTCCTCTCGAGCTCGGAAGGCGTCAGCCTCCACGGTGATGCCCTCCACTTCAATGGCCTCGGGCCTCAGCTCGAGAGAGACGAAGGTCGGCCGGCTGGTACGGGCCATGACGCTCGTCTCCACCGCCCGGGCATATCCGAGAAAGGAGCCCTCCAACCGAACCATCCCGGGGGCCACGCCCCCGATCCGGAAGCGGCCCTGGTCGTCAGAGAGTGTCTGAAGCCCCTGGGGCTGAACCGTCACGACGGCCCCAGCCAAAGGGACGCGGGTCACCAGGTCCAGGACCCGACCCGTGAGCGTCGCGGTCTGGGCCATAAGCGGTCCCGCGGGAAGCAGGGTGGCAAGAACGAGGAACCCGAACCGGGTAAGGATCGAGCACAGGGCGTGTCCCATGGGTCAGGCCAACCGCACCTGGATCTCCCTCCATTTCCCCTGCCGAAAACGAAGGATGCTGAGGCCGGCCCTGGTTACGTGGCCGAGGACGATGGCGAGCCAGATGTCCGCAGCGGAGAGGCCCGTGGTCTCCTGGAGAATCCAACAGAACCCCAGGGGGACGACCACCTGGGAGACCACGGAGATGTAGAGAGGTCCCTTGGTGTCTCCGGTACCCTGGAGCCCACCGGTGTAGGTGAGGGCTACGCAGACGAACAGGCCCGACACGGCCAGGTAGCGCAGGAGCTCAACGGAGATCCGTACCGTCACCGGGTCCGTCATTCCAAAGACGGCCAGAAGCTGGTTCGGGATGAGGAGGAAGAGAGAACCAATCAGGGTGGCAACGAGCAGGGCCATCCCCGCAGCGGAGTGGACCGCCCGTACGGTCCGGTCGGGCTTGGCGGCGCCCAGGTTCTGCCCCCCGACAGCCGCCGAGGCCGCCATGAGCCCCACTGACGTCCACGTGATGAAGGAGAATAGCTGCCCATAGCTCACTGCATAGGCCGCCTGGGCCTCGGCGCTCTCTGCGAGGGAGCCGACGAAGCGAAGGAGAAACACCCCACCCAGGTTCATGGCAATTCCCTGGAATCCCGTAGGTAGGCCGAACCGGAACAGCTCCCGAATGATGGACCAGTCGGGACGCCAGGGACCTTCCCGAGGGAAGGCCACCACTCCGAGGCCGGAGACGAGGATCCACACGACGATCAGGGAGATCACCACCCCCGAGATCACCGTGCCCATGGCCGCGCCGGTGGTACCGAACGCGGGTATCGGCCCAAAGCCCCGAATCAGAATGACGTTCAGGACGATGTTCAGCACCGTGAGCAGGATCCCGAGGCGCATGGGGGTCTTGGCATCCCCGGCGGATCGAAATGCACCACCCGTCATGAAGAAGATCATCATGCCTACGCTGAACAGGAACATGACCCGCAAATAGGGAAGGGCCTCCGCCTGCACCTCTGGAGCGGCGTTGACCACATCCAGCAGATACGGAGCCAGTATGTAGCCCAGGGGAGCCATGATCCCGACGGATAGAGTCACCGCGGTCATGAACGCCTGGAATACCGAGCGGTTCACCTTCTCGGGCTCATTGGCGCCGGTGAAGCGGGCCACCAACACCCCCATCCCGGTGAACAGAGAAGAGATGAAGACCACAACCACCAGGAAGATCTGCCAGGACACCCCGATGGCGGCATTCCCTGTGTATCCCACATAGTGGCCGACCATGGCGTGGTCCACGAGGCCCTGGAGCCCGCCGAACAAGTTCTGGAGCATGGTGGGCCAGGCGAGGGTCCAGACCGCCTTCCGGATGGATCCATCCACGATGGAACGGTCGAACGGGCGGCGTTTCGAGCCCCGGGGGGAAGTCAGGAGGTCTCCCTTCCGGGAAGTGTTTGCAGGTGAACCCGCTCCATGTAGGTCGACTCCATGGCCAGAGGCGTTCCGATGGCGCCTGGGCATCCCGGCTCGGGGATTTCCAGCGCACGCACGGTTTCGCCTGTCGGTGATCGGAGGATTGGACAACCCCCAACTCTCAGCTTGATCCCTCCCGGCGTCAAGCCTCGCCGTGGGCCTCGACCGCTGGCAGGAGCTTGGATGCGGATGGGATTATGGATACGATTGAGGGCAGTTCGGGAGATGCCAGGTTTCCAGCGGGTTCAGGACGAA
>JBDHCH010000230.1:0-6788 GCA_039592115.1 Gemmatimonadota bacterium
CGGACAAACCATAGAGGCGACGCTGCAAAGAACTTTCCTTCCCTGAAGGCTGGTTTTGTCTGAGTGTCGATACAGACAGAGGGGAACAAGGGTTCCATCCGCGATGTTCTCGGGGCGACCCCTACGGTTCCTGGATTCTCCGTCACCTCATAAATCGAACGGTGAAGAGGTTTTGTGACGGGAGGAGCTGGATTGGGCTGGACGATTCCTGCCAGCGAAGAACAGAAATGCCGCTGCTGGGGAGAAGAGGGTGTGAATGGCGATGGTCGCCCCCTGTTTTCGCCAACGGGCCTCGGGGAAGATGAAACCTTTTCCTCTCTCGGTCCGTCACAATGTAAAAGTTTACGATGTGAGTAATGTCTGGTAGGAGAGGCCTGCCGATGTCGAAACAAGAGAATCTGGGCGAATTCGAGCAGTTGACGCTCCTGGCCGTGTTGCGGTTGGGCGAGTCCGCCTATGGAGCCCGGATCCAGGAGGAGTTGGAGGCTCAGGCCGGGAGGAAGGCCTCGGTCAGCTCCATCTACATCACCCTCACGCGGCTGGAGCGGAAGGGGATGGTGGCATCCTGGATGGGAGAGCCCACCAAGGTCCGGGGCGGAAAGGCCCGGCGCTTCTTCCGGGTGGAACCAGAGGGAATGGCAGCCCTGGAGCAGGCCAGGGACCGGATCATGGCCATGTGGGAAGGGGTGCGGACCCTGCCCGAGGGAACCGGCGCCTGGGCATGGAGGTCCCCCCTGGTTGGCCCGGAGGATTCTGGGTGCGCTTCTTCCGTCGGAGGTCAGGGAAGAGATGGAAGGCGATCTCCTGGAAGGGTTCAGGGAGAAGGCACTACGGGAGGGTCCTTGGTGGGCCGGGGCCTGGTATTGGGGCCAGGTCCTGGCCGCTCGTCCGTGGGCGCTCCGGGCGGAACTGAACCGGAAGAGAGCATCCTCCGGTCACCAACCATCGAAGGCGAGTTCAATGAATCGAAATCGATTTGGCTTCTCAGGCGGCGCTCGAGAGCTGAAGTATGCGTTCCGGAGCTTTCTCCGATCTCCCCTTCATGCCGTTATGACCGTCGCCGTCCTGGCCATGGGGATCGGCGCTGTGACCCTCATGTTCAGCGCGCTGAACGCTTCTGTCCTCAGGCCCCTTCCCTATCCTGAACCGGACGAGCTGGTGTGGATGTGGAAATCCAGCGATAGGGCAGCGACGAACTCCCTCTCCTACGACGATTTCGTGGATTACCGAGACGGTATCGACGCCTTCGAGGATGTGGCGGCGTACGTGCTCTTCCGCTCCCATGTCCTGGTCAGCGGCAGGGAAGAGGCGGAACGGATCAGCGCCAGACTCATCACTCCCGGGTTCTTCCGCACGCTGGGCGCATCTCCTACCCTCGGTCGCGCATTTCTGGAGCAGGAGGCGGTAGAGGGCGGGCCCCAGGTTACCGTCCTGAGCCATGAATACTGGCAGGGTCGCCTGGGAGGAGATCCCGCGATCATCGGCCAAACCCTCGTGCTGGACGGGGAGCCCACCGAGATCGTGGGGGTCATGCCGGCTGGGTTCGAGTTCCGGTACCCGGTGGATATCTGGCTACCGGCCCGGGCCGGTGCCGGCTACGCCACCGGTCGTGGAAACAACAACTACTTCCTGGTGGGCCGACTCAAGGATGGGGTGTCGCTGGTTCAGGCCCAGAGCCAGGTGGACGCAGTCGCCTCCCGGATTCAGGAGGCGAATCCGGAGTTCGCCGAATGGTCCCACTGGCTCCAGCCTCTGCACGTGGTCCTCTTCGGAGACATGAGGCCGGTGCTCCTCATCCTGATGGGCATCGTCTCCCTGGTGCCCCTGGTAGCCTGCGCCAACGTGGCCTCCCTGACCCTGGCCCGGGCCAGCGCCAGGAGGACGGAACTAGCTACACGCCGCGCCATCGGAGCCAACAGGGGGCAGATCCTCCGCCACCTCCTGGCGGAGAACATGGTCCTGGCCGCCTTGGGAGGAATCTTCGGGCTGGGGATCGCTTCGGTGGGTGGCCGTCTCCTCCGGTCATTCGGTCCGGCCTCGGTCCCTCGTCTCGACGAGATCGGCGTCGATTCCACGGTCGTGACCTTCGCCCTGGCGGTTTCCTTCTTCCTCGTCCCCCTCTTCGGAATCCTCCCAGCCCTGCGTGGCACGGGGTTCAACCTGGCCGAGACTCTGCGTTTCGGAGGCGGAAGGGGCGGATCCGAAGGCAGGGGGCGGGCTCGGAGGCTGCTGGTGATCACCCAGGTCGCCCTCTCCATGATGCTCCTGGTCACGTCTGGGCTCTTCCTGCGGAGCTTCATGATCAGACAGAGCGTGGATCCTGGATTCGAAACCCGGAGCATTCTCACGGCCCGCCTGCAGATGCCGGCCCACAAGTATGAGACCCCGGAAGACCTGGGCCTGGCATGGGATCAGCTTCTGGCCCGGGTGGAGTCGGTCCCGGGGGTCGTGGATGCGGCAGCGGCCGATTGGCTTCCCATCATCTCCGGGGGCGGACCGTGGAATGGCCTGTCCCGGCCGGATCGTCCCCTGCCGGACAACGAGCCCTATCTACCGGCGACCCGGAAGTTCGTCACGGAAGACTATTTCTCCACTCTGGATATGACCCTGAAGGCCGGCCGAGCGTTCGATCCCGATGACAGGGTCGGCACGACCAACGTCATGGTCTTGAGCGAGCCTCTGGCCGAGGCGCTCTTTCCGGGGGAGGATCCACTGGGCCGGCCGGTGACCTTCTGGGGGCAACCTTTTGAGGTGGTAGGAGTCGCTTCCCACGTGGCGGAAGCGGGCCTGGGCCGGGCGCTTTCCCGGCCTCCCTTCTTCGTGGCCAACGGGCAATACCCCCAGCCAAACATGCGTCTGCTCGTAAGAGTCTCCGGGCAGGACCCCTTGGGGGTGACGGGGGTTGTTCGGAATGCCATCAAAGAGGTGGATCCGGACATCGCCCTCACCGGGATCCAGACCATGGAAGCCGGGATCAGCGGGACCCTGGCTCAGCCACGCTTCCAGACCGCCCTGGTTGGAACCTTCGCCGTGGTGGGGCTCCTCCTGGCGGCATTCGGTTTGTATGGAGTGCTGGCCTATCTGGTCGCTCGGCGGGAGCACGAGATCGGAATCCGGATGGCCGTTGGGGCTCAGGGCGGGGACGTCCTCGGCCTGGTGCTCGGCCAGGGAATGCAAATGGTGGGTGTCGGAGCGGTCCTGGGGCTGGTGGGCGGGGGGGTGGCGTCGGTGTTCCTCCAGGGGCTTCTCTTCGGCGTTTCCCCTGCGGATCCTCTCTCCATGGGAGGATCCACGATCGTCTTGCTTCTTGTGGCTTTCCTGGCCTCTCTGATTCCTGCAGCGAGGGCCATCCGGACCGATCCGCTGACGGCTCTCAGGGCCGAGTAGCCACCGCGGGGTTGGGCCGGTCCGCAGCCGGCCGGCCCAACCCTGGTCCTTGCTGGACCTCCTACCGTCCGCACCCCTGAGACGGACCCGCCCGGTCCCCCGACCACCTTCTCCCCTTTCCTCAGAGCCGACGAGGCTCGCCGTCGATGCTTCGCGCGCCTCAAAGCCGAGCCGCCCCTTCCGCCCCCAGATCCGCTCCTCTCTCCCTTTCCTTGCCGTCCCAACCACACTCCCGCACCTTTCGCAGGATCCTGGAGATGCCCACAGGGCCTTTGGATTCCCGATCCCTGACACTGGCGAGAATGATGTTGAATACCCTGGAAATACGGTCTCATCGGTTGGCGACGCTCATGATCCTCTCAGCCCTCGGCGCGTGCGCGGGGAGCGGCGGGATGGAAGCCCCTTCGCCGGAAGCTAGCGCCCACAGGGCTGTCACGACGATCACGCCGGAGGACATGGCCCGGGAGATCGGCGTGTTGGCGCACGATTCCCTGGCCGGGCGTGACACGCCCAGCCCGGGGCTGGAGGCGGCGGCCAACTACATCGCCGATCGTTTCCGCTCCATGGGCCTGGAGCCCGCCGGCGAGAACGGCACATATATCGACCGGTTCGAATGGGAACGTTCCCGGCTCCTGGGGTCCGGGACGGCGGTCCGGATCCAGGGTGGAGGTGACGCCGAGCTTCAGTGGGCCACGGATTTTCTCCTCGTCCCGGGCAGCCAGCCCACCTCCGCCGAGGCCGTCTACTTGGGGACGGCGGGCGAGGACACCCCCACCGCTGATCACCAGGGTATGATCGTCATCCTCGATCATCCGGTTCCCGAGATGAACCAGGAGTGGCAGCAGACCGTGATGGCGGCGATGCAACCGGCCATGATGAGCGGCGCCGCCGGGCTCGTGTTGATCGTGCATCCGGAGTTCCCGGCGGACGTCATCCCGCAGATCGCCGGAATGGTCGCCCAGCAACAATCCCCCATTCCAGTGCTGGGGATGAGCAGCGCGGCGGCAGAACGCCTGATGGAGGCTGCGGGCCACGAACTGGCGACGCTTCGTTCCGCCGAGGGCGCCACTCCCCTCGGCGCCACCATGGAGATCACCTGGGCCCTGGAGACCGAGACCGATTCGCCACCCAACGTCGTGGCCATGCTCCCGGGTTCGGACCCGAAGCTGCGAGACACCTACGTGGTCCTGACGGCCCACTTCGACCACGTGGGTATCGGCGCACCCGATGCCACGGGGGACTCCATCTACAACGGGGCGGACGATAACGCCTCCGGGACGGCAGGTGTGCTCGAGGTGGCCGAGGCCTTCGCGTCACTGCCGGAAGCACCCGCCCGGTCGGTGATCTTCCTCGCCGTGAGCGGAGAGGAGAAGGGCCTCCTGGGAGCCATGGCCTACGTCGAGGATCCGCCCGTCATCGACATCGACGGCGTGGTCACCAACGTGAATCTGGACATGATCAGCCGGACCGCGCCGGACACGATCATCGGCATCGGCCAGGAGTATAGCACCCTTCAAACGGTCCTCGACGAGATCCAGGAGCACCACCCGGAGCTGGGCTTGGCCGTAATCCTGGATCCGGTCCCGGAGGAGCGGTTTTTCTTCCGGAGCGATCAGCTGGCCTTCATCCAGCAGGGCATCCCCGCGGTTTTCTTCACCACGCAGGACCACGAGGACTACCATCAGCCGTCGGACGAGGCCGCCAAGGTCGACAACGACAAGGCCGCACGCGTGGCCCGCCTGGCCTTCCTCCTCGCCTATCATGTGGCCCAGGATCCAACGGCACCGGAGTGGACCGAGGAAGGATGGGCGCAGGTCGAGGAGCTGCTCAGGCAGTCCTCGGGCTAGGAGTCTGCCACGTGGGCTCCCGTTTCGAGTTCCTCGCCGGCTCCGTTTAAGCCTTGAACACCTGATGCAGCGGGGGGGGTTGGGGGAACTCGATCAGGACCTTCGCATTGCCTGTCAGCCCCCGCCGAGTTCAAACGATCCTCCATCTTCCTTCCAGATGAAGTAGGTGGGCGCCACCGTCCGTCGGATGCAGAGCGGTTCGAACAGCAGGCTAAGGCCCGAGAAAAGCTCCTGCGAAAAGAATGGTGCCCGAGAGCCGTTCCCGGATGAAGAAGAGGAAGGGGTGGTCGGCTCGGAAGTCAAAACTCCCCCCGGAGAACCTGTCGATGACAACGACCGTGACCGCCGCTGCCTCCGTTCCCTCCTCGTCCACGTCCACGTAGGCTTTCTGCTTCACCAGGCTGACGAAAAGGCCTGGGTTCCCTCCATCCGGGGAGGAGATTCCCCTGAAGTCTGCGACCCCCGGCTGGAAGGCCTGTACCATTCCCATCGCCTGGAGCGTCTCGTTCAGCACCTTCTCCCACTCCATCCGGAAGCGAGGCAGCCGCACCGTTCCCTCGCTCTCCTGAAAACTCTCCACCAGCCCGGCCCATGCCCACGAATCCAGGGAGGCCACCAGATCCATCACCGTCTTCCCTTCCTTGGGGAGCAACACCGTCATGGCGAAGGCCTGGCCGCCGTAGGGAAGGTCCACCGCCTGGTACGCTTCGGTTTCGGCGTAGGGGAAGCTACCCGTCGCTTCCATGAGGGGGACCGTACCCTGGGGGCCCCCAGCGCCCTGGAAGGGAACCTCCACGGTCTTGGAGTGCTCGAAGCGATAGGTCCAGTTCCCATTGAAATAGATGGCGTTGATGAGGAACATCACCGTGGCTGGATCGATGGGGCCCCGGATGATCTCGGGGATCTTCTCCCGGGTCTGCTCGCTCACCCAACCATTGATGATCCCCACCGAGGCCGGGTCGCTGAAGTTCAGGGCCCGGACCTCGGCGTCGAAGAAATCCTGAGTGCGTTCAATGAAATCGGCCCTTACTTCGAGCCCCTGACGGTACCAGATGGAATTGCCGAGGCCCAGCTCTACCTCGGGATCCAAGCCCCGAAGGAGATCGATGAGGTCCCGGTATCCCTGGTTGATCTGCCCCAGGGAGAGTGTGGCGAATCCCAGTGTCGAGCGCATTTCATCGAAGGTTCCCCCTTCCGCACCGTTCAGCGTCATCCCCAGGGCCATGGAAGCGCTCAGGGGAGAGATGAACAGGTTGGAGGCAGTGTCCTCCCCATAGACCTGATCCAGAAACCGGAAGGCAAAGTCATTCCCGGCCTCGATGAGGAGTTCCTCCGCGGCGGAGAGCGGTCTGGGAAGCGCCTTGATCTCCTCCCCGGGCCCCAGGGGAGAATCGCTGCCACAGGCCGCGAGGGAGACGGAGGCTACGAAAAATCCGCTAAGGGAGACAGCGACACGGGTCCTGCTGAATCGCGATTCCATGGTGGTCGCCTCATGGAGGAAAGACGAAACGCCACCGCCCGGAAGAGCGATGTTGCTCAACCAAGATAACGATC
>JBDHCH010000231.1:0-6148 GCA_039592115.1 Gemmatimonadota bacterium
CGAGGACGGTGGGGAAAGCTGGGACCACATGGGGCTGGCCGGAACGCACACCATCCCGAGGATTGTCGTCCATCCCACGAACCCGGACATCGTATACGTGGCGGCTTCCGGACACGAGTGGACCCACGACGAGTACCGCGGTCTCTACAAGACGACGGACGGGGGCGAGAGCTGGGAGAAGATCCTCTACATCGACGAGGAAACCGGTGTCATCGACCTGGTGATGCACCCCACGGACCCGAACACCCTCTATGCCGCAACCTGGCAGCGGATCCGGGAACGGTGGAACGACCCGCGAAACGAGCCCCACTACACCGGAAGCGGAATCCACAAGAGCACAGATGGAGGCGCGACCTGGACGCAGGTCAACGAGGGGCTCCCCGCGCCGCAGCATCGTGGCCGCATCGGCATCGACATCGCCCGCTCCAACCCGGAAGTGATCTACGCCTTCGTGGACAACTATGAGGTGGCCAGGGAAGCCCCTGAGGGCGAGACGGATGCCTACGGGCGGCCCAGAGGGCCCGTCATCCAGGGAGCGAGTGTCTTCCGCTCCGAGAATGGTGGGGGAAGTTGGACGCGGATGAGCGAGTCGGATCCCTACATGCAGGGTCTCTCCGGTACCTATGGGTGGGTCTTCGGCCAGATGCGGGTGGACCCAAACGACGAGGACCGGATCTACGTCATGGGATTGGCGTTGAATGTTTCCGAGGACGCCGGGCGGACGTTCCGGCCCCTGTACGGCATGCACGGGGATCACCACGGTCTCTGGATCGACCCGGACAACTCCGACTACCTGGTGAATGTGAACGACGGGGGGGTCGCCGTCTCCTATGACCGGGGGGAGAACTGGCGGACGTTCTACGACGACTTCCCCCTGGTCCAGTTCTTCAACGTGGCCCACGACATGGGGAGTCCCTTCAGGGTCTACGGCTCTGTCCAGGACCACGGGAGCTTCCGAGGCGTGGTGGACCTGAGCCGGGGGCGCCACAATATCCCGGCTGTGGAGTTCGAGAGCGCGCCCGGCGGCGAGGGAAGCAGCCACGCCATCGATCCCACGGATCCGGACATCGTCTATTCGGCGGGATTCTACGGGACCATCTCCAGGACGAACATGTCCACGGGGGAATCGGTGACTGTGGTCCCCCGCCCTGAGGCAGGGGAACTCGGCTTCCGTGGCCAGTGGGTGGCCCCCTTCATCATCTCTCCCCACAACCCCCGCGTGGTCTACCATGGGATGAATTATCTCTTCCGTTCCATGCATCGAGGAGATTCCTGGGACCGGATCAGCCCGGACCTGACCTACGACGACCCGGACAAGTATGGAGATATCCCCTACCAGACTCTCTTCTCAATCGCTGAGTCCCGCTTCAAGTTCGGACTCCTTTATGTCGGAACCGACGACGGACGGGTATGGCGTTCCGATAACGGAGGAGAGGACTGGAGGGAGATCAATCGGGGAATTCCATACCAGAAGTGGGTAGCCGAGCTGGTTGCGTCGAAGTACGACGAAGCCACCGTGTTCATGGCCCAGAACGGGAAACGGGACGACGACTTCGCGCCGTACCTCTGGAAGTCCACGGACTACGGGGAGCACTGGGCCAGTATCGTGAACAACCTCCCGTCCGGGCCCGTGAACGTCATCAAGGAGGACCCCAAGAACCCCAACGTTCTCTACGTGGGGACCGATCTGGGAATGTATGTCTCGTTGAACGGTGGCGAGGAATGGCATGCACTTCCGGGTCGCGACCTCCCATCGTCCTTCTACCAGGACCTGGTGGTGCACCCCGAAGAGGATATCCTCGTTTCTGCGACACACGGGCGGGGAATCTATGCTCTGGACGTCCGCCCGATTCAGGCGCTTACGCCCGAGGTGATGACTGAGCCGTTACACCTCTTCGAGATCGAGGCGGCCAGGCTGCCCCAGGGATTCCGGGCGCCTGGAGTGACGGCCAACATCCAGTACTGGGTCGGCCAGGACCCCGGGGAGGCCACCATCACGATCCGTGATTCCGACGGCGAGGTGGTCCGGGAGTTGAGTGCGAGCGGAGACAGAGGGTTGAACGCCGCAGTCTGGGACCTGACCCTGATCGATGGTGGAGGGACGGGGATGGGATTCAGAGGCCGGGCCAATCGAGCGGCGCCCGGCACTTATTCCGTCGAAGTGTCCGTGGGGGATGCTTTAGCCCAGGGGGCCCTCGTCGTTTCCCGCTAGGCCCTTTTCGACCCCGGCGAAATGCAGGGGAGGGCGCTCCCAACCGGGAGCGCCCTCTTCGCTTCCCACTTGCGCGAAGGGGTGAGAACCTCTTCTCATTACACCTGGCGACTCCAGGGACATCTTACATTCCGTTCTCCCGATACGGCCCCGGGTGGATCCCCGAAGGGGGGTTCGGGGGTACTTGCTCCCCGGTACACTTCCACGCCAACCGCAAGGCTAGAAAGGTCCCGTGAGCACTTTCAAAGAGTTGAAAGAGCGCCGCCTGGTCCAGATCGTGGTCTCCTACGCCGTGGCCGGATGGGTGGTCCTCAGCATCTTCGGGGAAGTCATCGATCGAGGTGTCCTGCCGGAACTCCTCTACCGGGTTCTGCTGGTCCTTTATTTCGGCGGTTTAGTGGCGTCCGTCATTGCCGGTTGGTACCACGGGGAGAAGGGACACCAGAAGGTCACGAGGATGGAGGTCGCCCTCCTGGGAATCGTCGCCGTGGCCACGCTGGGTGGGGCCGGGATGACCATCCGGCAACACTTCCAGATGGAGAATGTCCGGCTGGCGGCCGGGGAGGCCGGGTTGGATCTGAGGCGGCTTGCCGTCCTCTACTTCCAGGATCTGACCCGGGGAGAGGACCTTGCCTACCTGGCTGATGGACTGACCGAATCCCTCATCCTCAGGCTTTCCGAGAGCCAAACTCTGGACGTCCTCAGTGAGAACGCCTCCGGCCGATTCCGGGATCCCTCCATCACCCTGGACAGCATCGGGCGAGCACTCTCGGTAGGGACCCTCGTGGACGGATCGGTGGAGCGCAGGGGCGAGAATCTCCGCGTCAACTTCTCCCTGCACGACGGGGCCAGCGGGGCCGAGATCCAACGAGGGACCGTCGAGCGACCGGCAGAAGACCTCTTCGCACTTCAGGACGAGGTGGCGGAAGAGCTCGGCACCCTCTTGGGCGGTTGGCTGACCGAGGAGGTGGACCTCAGGGAGGCGAGGGAAGGAACCGAGAGCGTAGTGGCCTGGACCCTATTTCAACGAGGGGAGCGGAAGAGGAATGATGGAGCCGAACGCTGGGAAGACGGAGATCTGGACGGGTTCACTCTGAGTTACAGGGAAGCGGATTCCCTCTTCGCCGAGGCCGAGCGGGCCGATCCGAACTGGGCGCCGCCCCTGACGCAGAGAGCCCTTCTCTCGGACCTCCTGGCGCAGGCCGCGATCAGGGAGGATCCCAGGCAGGCGGAGAGTTGGTTGAACGCGGGCGTCCAGTACGCAGATCGCGCGCTGATCCTGGATTCCCGATCCTCCGATGCCCACCTGGTGCGGGGCCGCCTGGAATACTTCCGATGGAGGACGCGGCTTGCGGCGACCCCGCGAGAGTCGGACCAGGCTTTCGAAAAGGCCATGGCCGACCTCCAAGAGGCGACCCGCCTGGACGCCTCCCTCGCGGAGGCATGGATGATTCTGAGCGTCCTTCACTCCGAGCAGGCCGACAACACCGAGGCGAAGCTTGCGGCCCGACGGGCACTGGAAGCGGACGAGTTCCTCCGGAACGCCGACGAGGTCCTCTTCAGGCTGTACACTACCTCGTACGATCTGGAGCAGTTCAGGGACGCCACGGAGTACTGTGACGAGGGTCTTCGGCGCTTCCCCAGGCATGCCCTCTTTCGGGAGTGCCGGCTCTGGCTCCTGGCCGCACCCTACGCCCAGGCCCCCGAGCCGGATCCCGACGAGGCGTGGGATACCCTCGAGCGATTTCTGGAGCTTCTCCCGTCCCGGCTGGTGGAGTATCAGAGGTTGAAGGGGCAGATCCTCGTGGCTGGCACCTTGGGGAGAGCAGAGCTGACAGACAGCGCCGAAGCCGTCCTGATCCGCTCCCGGGCCACCCCTGACCTGGATCCCGAACTGGAGCTCATGGGGTACGAGGCACTGGTCCGCCTCCACATGGGCCAGAAGGAAGAGGCCTTGGATCTTCTCAAGACCTACCTCACCACCAACCCCCACCACCGGGAAGGATGGCAGTGGACTGCCCACTGGTGGTGGCGACCCCTCCAGGAGGAACCGGAGTTCAGGGCCTTGATGGAAGGCTGAGGAACCCCGACTCCCCACCGAAGGTTCCCATCATTCGGATGCTCCCAGACCCGGATTTAGGGGAAACATAATTTTCCTTGCGGAATCACCCTCTTCGTATTATATAATCGAAGCTTAGAATTTTTCTTCGTGCCCACTAAAAACCCTTTCTGCTGACTTCGGCGCAATTGAGCCGAGAAACAGTTCCGTGCTTGATGGACCCCCGTCCCCCATCTGGAGCATATGAATGCGTGTGTCAAAAAGGATTCTTCTTGGTGCCCTGATCCTCACCGGTTGTGGTGAGGTTCAGGACCCGTCCATTCTCGAGGCT
The DNA here is from genome assembly GCA_039592115.1 of Gemmatimonadota bacterium. Classification (GTDB taxonomy): domain Bacteria; phylum Gemmatimonadota; class Gemmatimonadetes; order Longimicrobiales; family Gaopeijiaceae; genus JBDHCH01. The sequence continues at coordinate 4,603 of JBDHCH010000231.1, forward strand.
CCCTCCCCGGAGGGGCCCAGCACAACCACAGGGCTCCTGATTGTTGATGGGGCTTCCGGTGAGGCCGGCGGGAATCCACACTTCTTCTTCCTGCCGCCGGTGGCGGAGAATACCCCGGACTACACGGGGATCCAGGATGACGGCTTGGAGCCCACGGTTACGGTGTGCTACGGCGACGCTTGGGAACCGGCCACCGAGACGTGCGACGGGTCGCTGGTCGAGTTTTCCGGCGAACCGGATTCCTTTGGAAACATAGTCTCCGTGACGGAAGGGCTCAGCTACTCGGTGGTGTGGAAGACCAACGATTACCCGGCCCAGGACGAAGAGCCGTTCGCCATCGTCGTTTCGGTTGCGGAAAAGATCTTGGGGTGGGCCACGGTAAAGGCGTATGACCCAGCGACCTATGCCAGCTTCCAGTACACCGACCCGGAAGGGAACGTCGCAATTTCCACGAACGGGAATCTGAACATCAAATTCCGTATCGAGGACGGGTTTCTCGAGTCCGAGTACTGCGACCCCAATGGCATCGAGGATTGTGACGTCGAGCTGCTGACCTACGAGGAATCAGCCTGTCTCAGGGTCTTCGAGAACCCGGGCCAGTCAGGGGAGGCCCTGGGCTCCCAGGCCTGTGTCCCGGCTGGCCAGGCGAAGCTGAACGGTCAGGCGGTAGCGGGCGAATATGCCGCCATCTTCACCCTGGAAGAGGGCGGAACCGTACAGGGTGGGCTGGGTTCCCCCAACCAGATCCCCTACTTCCCCGACTTCAAGACGGATCCCCCGGGGATCTCCTTCGGGGACCCCGACACCGAGACCGGTGGTGTCCCGGTGGTCATCTGCCAGGTCGACGACCAGACTCAGCTTCCTGATGAATACCATCCGTTCCTCCGCCCGTTTATCGTCTATTCCAACGGGACGAAGGAATTCCCCGACGACTTCACCTACGGATCCCCCGAGTGTGAGGGCTTCGGTCCCCACGGTCATACCGTGGCGTCCGCGGAGAACGGCGGCGGGGATGGCTTCTTGGGTCGGTTCGCCACTGGATTCTCCAAGGTCACCAGCTTCTTCCTTCCCAAGCCCCTGGTGGCCCGGCGGCTTCATGGAGGCCTGAACACCACGGTCTACAACACCAGGGGAGACGACTCTCCCGAAGGGGAGGCGGTATCACCTTTCCAGACCGGTGAAGAAGAGAAGATCGTGGAGTTGGGGGCCTATCTGGACGTGGATGCGGGCAGCAGCGACGCCGAGGTCCCGGGGACTGGGCAGGTGGGCCAGGCTACGACGATCACCATCCTGGCCCAAGACCCGTCTGGAGCGTTGTTCACGCTCTATGAAGTGCCCGTGACGGTTACGATCAACGCCGGGACTGCGAACGAGATCATCGGAACCGTCCAGTACGAGGGGGACGGAGTGTACACGGCCACCTACACCCCGACGTCGGTGGGCGCGGACGCAGTCACGGTCACCATCGACGGTTTCGAGATGGCGGGGAGCCCCTTTACCTCCAACATCGCCCCTCGAAACATCTCGGCGGAGAACAGCTCCTTCG
>JBDHCH010000232.1:0-6128 GCA_039592115.1 Gemmatimonadota bacterium
TTTTTCCCAAGCCTGAACGTACGCTTGGATCTGAGCCTCATAATCGTCCAGTATAGTCTGGAGCTCCCCAACAGAGCGTTTAGTCGTCTTATAGTCCACGATGACCCAGCCGCCTTTCTCCTCGAAGACCAGGTCCATGACGCCGGTCTCAAGAGTCTCCACATCCTTCCCTGCCAGGACGCGGGTGTAGGGAATCTCGGTGAAGAGGCGCCTGGCCCTGCGGGCCCGGTCCCACTCCTTCGACTGCGTCGCCTTTCGGGCGGTGCGGGCGTACTCCTCGGCCTTCTGTGCGTCCAGTTCCTGATTGGCGCACAGGGAGCGGGAGAGCTCTTCCAGGTCCGCGTCCGGGTTCGTCATGGCGGCTTCGAGCAGGCCGTGGATGACCGTGCCGCGCTTGGCGGCGTCCTCCTCCACCGGTTGGCGCCGGTCTCCCTCTTCTTTTTCACCATATTCAGAGGGGTGTACCTTTTGATAGCTCTCAGCCATAACCCCCTGCCATGAAGCGGTGACCTCCTCGCGGGCCTTTTCCACTTCCCCCGCCGCAATGGCCGGGCCGGTCTTTTCCTGAGGTGCCTTGACCTCCTCTCCCGGGTCCTCCAGTGCGGGGGCGTCCTCCAGGCTGTCTTTAAAGAAGAGCCACGGGTTGGACCTCTCGCCCCTGACCCGCTGGCTGATGACCAGGCGGCTGCCGGCGCGGGTGGCGGCCACGTAAAGGCGCCTGAGTTCCTCCGCTTCGGAGAACTTCTTCTCCTCGGCCGCCAGCTCCTCCCAGTTAAGGGGCCGGGCCAGGACCTCCCTGGGCATGAAGCCCCGGCTGGGGCCGAGGACCTTCATATAGCCGGTGACCTCATCGCTAGAACGGTCGATGTGGATGAAGGGTTCGCGGTCCGACTGGCCGGTGGGGTCGGCCAGGTACACCACCGGGGACTCAAGCCCCTTGACCTTGTGCAGGTTCATCACCCGCACCGGCTCCACGGCGGGGGGCAGGGCGGTGATGCCGTCGTGCTTTTCCTCCCCGGCGGCCAGCTGCTGCAGGTACTGCAACAGGTCCTCCGGAGACCAGCGGTCCCGGAGGTCCCCCCGCAAAAGCTCCAGGGCCTTTAAAAGTGATCCGGCCATGAGGTTGCCGTTCTGGCCGGCCGCGGCCCTAGGTATGAGCCCCAGCTCCCCGGCCATGGCCGATACGGCGGCCACCGGGGGCATGACCCCCAGCATTCTCCTGAAAGCGGAGATGCGGTCGAAGATCGCCGTGAAGACAGCGGCGGTCTCCCGGTCCAGGGATGCGGGGACCGGCTTGCGGTAGTTGAAGGTCCCACCCGCGAGTGCGTAGTCGTAAAGCTGCTGGTCGGTCAGCCCGAACAGCTCCCCGCGCAGCACGGCCAGAAGGGCCACCGGGTCCTCCGCGAAGAGCACCGCTTTCAGGCACGCGGCCAGCATCCCGAGCTCCGGCGGCGTGGAGAGCCCCGAGCCGCCGGTGACCTGGTGGGGAAGCCCCATCTCCTGGAGCGCCGCGCCGTAAAGACCAAGCTGGTGGGTGTAGGCGGTGACCACCATGAAGTCCCCGGGGCGGCACGGCGACAACTTCCCTTCCCGCGGGACGGTCTGGACTTCTTCCAGGTGGTTACGCACGTCCCGGGCGATGAGCCCCGGTTCGAAGGCGTGGATGAATTCCTTCCTCGTCAGGTCTCCGGGAATATCCAGCCGCCCGATGCCGGTCAGGTCCCAATCGCCCGGCTCCATGGCTCCCCCGGGCGCGGGCTGAAGAGAAACGTACTCGGGGGAGTAGGGACTCGACATCTCTCCGAAGGGGCCGGAGAAACGGTCGTTGACCCACGTGATGAGCTCCGGGGCTGCGCGGAAGGAGGTGGACAGGTGGGCCGGGGGGTTGTCAGGACCGCACAGGATGTCCTTAACCGTCTCGTAGACCACCACATCGGCCCTGCGGAAGCGGTAGATGGACTGCTTGGGGTCGCCCACCACGAAGAGAGAGCCGAGTTCGGGCTTGCAGCGGGTCCAGTCGGTCTCGGTGACGTCGGTGGCGGTGAGCAGCATCATGACCTGGGCCTGGACCGGGTCGGTGTCCTGGAACTCGTCCACCAGAAGGTGGGTAAAGCGGGCCTTGAAGTACTCCCTCACGGCCGGTTTGTCCTTCAAGAGCCCGGCGGCGGCCATAAGCAGGTCCTGGAAGTTCAGGCTCCCCGACCCGGCGCGAATATCGTCGTAGATCCGGGCGGCCGCGGCGAAGGCATCCATGATCAGGCCATAGCGGTAATCGAGCCACCGGTTGACGGCCGGAACGGCGTGATCCTCGGCCAGGCGGGTGTGGCGCTCCTTTTCAGCCAGGGCCTGCTCCTTTCCGCCGGGCCACATCTTCTGGATGATGCCGGGTTCCGGGGCGATGAGACTCAGGATGGCGTACAGGGAGGCCGGGCCCTCCGGCAGTCGGCGGCCCATACGGTGGATGCGCCTTAGGCGGGGCATGAGCTTGTCGTTGCCCGGGTCCCGGGGCATGTCGGAATGGAGCCTGCCTACGTGGACCAGGTAGTCGGCGAGGGCCTTTCGGGCCCGGGATAGATCCGGCGGCCCCGTTCGTTCGGCAGGCCAGCGGGTAAGGTCTGGGTAGCGGCAGTAATCGACGAAGGACTCGGTGAGGTCGGCCAGGGCCACCCCGGAGCGGGCCAGTTCCGCCAGCACCGGTTCGTCGGGTCCGGCCTGGTCGAGGTAGCGCACCCAGGCCTCCTTGCGGTAGCGTTCGTCGGTGTCCTCGGCCAGTTCCCCGAAGCCGGGGTCAACGCCCGCTTCCACGGGCCGTTCCCGCAGGAGCCGGGAGCAGAAGGAGTGGATGGTGCCCACAAAGGCCTGGTCCAGGCTGGCCAGGGCCTCCGAGAGGCGTTCGGCTTCTTCGCCAGAAACCTGGGCCTCCCGGGCCGCCGTGGCAAGGCCCATGGCAAAGCGTCCTTTGAGCTCAGCCGCCGCCTTTCGGGTGAAGGTCACGGCGGCCAGGGTGGAGGGGGTGCAGCGGCCTTCCCGCAAAAGGGCGATCATGCGGGCCACCATGATGGTGGTCTTGCCGGTGCCCGCGGCTGCCTCCACCAGCATGCTGCTGCCGAGTTCGGCTACGATGCGGTCCCTCTGGCCCTGATCGGGGGGGATGAATGTCCTATTCACCGGTCATCCCTCTGCCGCGCAGTTCCCTGAACCAGTCCAGCCTGGCGTCGGCGTCCGAGGATAGCTTCTCCGCGGCCGCCTTCGTCAGGGTTTTCAGGTCCCCGCACACACCCTTGTAATCGCAGTAGCGGCAGTCCTTGTCCGTGTCCGTGGCGCAGAAAGCTCCGCCGCCGGCCGCCCGGACGAGGAGGGCCAGGATCGCGTCCCCCCCGGTAAGATCGGAGCTGTCCCAGGAGACCGCTTCGTCCACGGATCGGGAAGCCGGGAAGGAGTACCTGAACCCCTCCACTACGGCGGCGGGATCCACGGTGTCCTTTAAGAGCCGTTCAGCCAGCTTGATATAGAGGGCCTGCTGCACGGTGCGGCCCTGCCGGAAGGGGTCGGCCGCATCGTACCGGTAGGCGCTGCCGCTCTTGTAGTCGATGATGCGGTAGCGATGATCATCGCCGTCAAGCCGGTCGATGCGGTCGATGCGTCCACGGCTGCGGATGGTCACCCCCCCCGGCAGCGAGAGGGACATGGGCTGGCCGTCCTCGTCCAGCCCCACACCCAGCTCCAGCCGGAAGGGTTCGGCCTCCCCTGCCGACTCCTCCTCGTCGGCCAGGAACACGCGGGCCGCTTCCGTGAGGCGGTCCAACTGTTCCCGGTAGAGAGCGTCGTCGGGGGGCGGGTACTTCTCCCGATAGTGGCGGGCCTCGTCGGCCACTATCGTCTCCATCTCTTCACTGTGTGCGTCCGCGGAGGGAGACTCCCCCCGCTCCATCATCCGGGCCATAAAGCGGTGCAGGACGTCATGGAGCAGGGAGCCGAAGTGGACCGGCTCGAGCCACACCTCCCGCTCGGCGCCGGGGTCCTCCGGTGGGCTCACTTCCAGAAGGCAGGAAAAGAAGTAGGCTAGGGGGCAGCGGCCGAGGGTCTCCAGCCGGGTGGCCGACATGGACGGGCCGTCGGCGGCAAGGGGGTCGTGGCGGCTGTCGAGATCAACCACGCCGTCGTAGGGGGTCAGGGTTTCGTCGAGCCGCGCTGACAGGGCCGCTCTGCCCTCGGCGAGATGCGGAAAGACACTGTGGACCGTGTCCATGGCGTTTTCCGGCTTCTCCCCTGCCAGCAGCGTCCGCAGCCACCACTCGGTCTCGTCGGCGCAGGCCTCACCCTCCCCCGGCGTGAAGGCGGCGGGGGTTCCGGCAAGTTCCGTGAGCCGGTCGGCCTGGGCCTCGGGGTCCCCCGTGACGTAACGCATGAGTTCCAGGCACAGGGCCGCCGGGAACAGCTCCCGGTCGTCGGCGAGGTCCAGGGAGGGCCAGCTCATGACCATCTCGCCCCGGAACCGGGTGATCATGCCCCGCAGCTCCTCGGCCCGCCGGGCCTGGGTGCCGGCGGCGGTGGAAAGCTCGTCGGAGATGCCCGCCCGCTCGGAGTCCAGGAGCACCGGGTCTTGGAGGCCGGCCCCGGGATGGCGGCTGTCGTCCATTCCGAGGATGAAGGTGTGCGGGCGCCCGGTGTGACCGCCGCCCGCAAGCCGGGATGCGTGCAGGCACCCGGGCCTGGACCCGCTTCCGCCCACCCGTTCGCCGTGGGCCGTCTCCCGCAGCCAGTCGAAGGGGTCGAGGATGCACGGTTGGGAGCTTGACTGGAACCAGTGGGTAAGGTCCTCTATCTTCTCCTCGAGCTTCTCTAGGGCATAGGCGTCCCAGCGGTTGGTCCCCCGTGCCAGGGTGGCAAGGAATCCGCCGGCTTTCCTGAGCACCTCGTCCATCGGTGAGCCCGGGGAAGGGCAGGTGGAAAGGAGCTCCCGGGTCACCCTCTTCAGTTCCTTCAGCGCTGCGAGATTCGCGCCGTGGTCCCGGCGCTCCTCCTCCGGGTCACCGGACCCCTCGGTCCCCTCCTCGATCTCCCGTTGCAGTTTCCGGATCCTGCTGTCCATGACCGGTTGGTAGCGGTCCCGTCCGCTGCCGATGGGCAGGGATCTGAGCAGCCTGGCCATGCGGGCGGGCGGGATTTTCTCGTCGGTCACCAGCAGACCGTTCCTGATCATGCTCACCAGGACCGGCTGGGGAAAGCCCTCCCGGATCCAGTCCACCCAGGCCATGAGGGCCCGTCCGGGCCGGGTGAAGCGGGTGGGGATGCCGTCGGCGAAGGTCACGGGAGGGTCGGACACGTCGGTGACGTGGTCCCGGGCCAGGCGCACGCTCTCCTCGAAGATGAGGGGCAGGTAGGTCTCCTGGTCCGTGTACAAGAGCTCCACCCGGTCCAGGGGGATCTTTTTGTCCAGGCAGCGGCGGAAGACGCTTCTCACCTCGGCCGTCTCCCCCAGGGCGGTGGCGAAGGAGACGGTTAGCCCCCTGTTGCCGGCGGCAAGACCGGGGAGGTCCTGCCCCGTCTCGCCGGGAACCTCGAGGAGTTGTGCCGCTGGGATGGAGTTTACAAACCGGCCCTCGAGGCCAGGCAGATACAAAAAGCCGGGCACCAGGGCCAAGCTATCCCCGGTCAGCCCGTCGAGCCGGGCCGCTTCCTCCAGGGCCCGGGCGCTGTCGAAGACGTCCAGTTTCTGAAGTTCCCAGCAGTAGGCGCCGTAAAGGGCGGCCACCTCCAGCCCCTTGGCGCCCACCTCGAAGCGGCCGGCGTCCAGCTGCCCGGCGGTCACCCCGGCCATGCGCAGGTCCGAGATGGTATATGAGAGCCTGGCCAGGAAACCGGGGGTCAGCTGGATGGTGGCAAGGTACGGATCTTTCTGCCTGTCCTTCAGACTGCCCCAGAGGCGGTCTACCATGAGCTCCTGGGCCAGGCCCGGCAGCAGGGTCACATCCCGGCCGGCGGAGCTCAGGAACTGGAGCGCCAGACCCAGGACCGTCGTCACCCGCAGATTCACCGCCGGTTGCCCGGAGCGGGCCACCTGTTCCACCCACTGATTGCCCACCCGCCGGTTGGGCGCGAGGAGCCACTTTTCGGTGAGGAGGTTC
>JBDHCH010000233.1:0-6444 GCA_039592115.1 Gemmatimonadota bacterium
CGAAGCAGCGGCCAGGGAGGTAGCGGGCGGGGAGAGCCCCTCCCCTGCCCTCCCTCTGGAGGTTCACGGTTCGATCTTCCGGGTGAAGTGCACTGCCTGCACCTACAAGATCCCCCACCGTGAGCCGATCCGGTGGGAGACAGAGGAGGTCCTCCCCAAATGCCCGGCGTGCGGGGCCCTCCTTCGGCCCGACGTGGTGTGGTTCGGAGAATCCCTGGACCCGCAGGTGCTGACCGAAGCCTTCGACTCGGCCAGGGCGGCGGATTTATGCCTCGTGGCGGGGACCAGCGCGCTGGTCCAGCCCGCCGCCTCCGTGCCACTGGGCACGTTGGATGGTGGAGGAGCGATCGTGGAGATCAACCCGACAGAAACCCCCCTCACGCACCTGGCTGCCGTTTCCCTTCGGGGTGGCTCAGGAGAGGTCCTCCCTCGGTTGGTGAAGGGATTGATCTGAGGCCCGGCCGGCCCGGCCCCTCATGGAACCTCTGCTTCCCGCAGGGGGTTTTCCCAATGGCGGCACGGCGATCTTCCGAGTCGCCATCTCGTCGGCATTGTGACGTATCTTTGTTGAGCCCTGGCCCCGTCCCACAGGTATTCGAGTGAACGATATGAGACACCGGCTCCCGACTTTTGGTCTCCTCCTACTCCTCCCGTTCCTCGGGTCATGCGGCGGGGACTCCACCTCGGCCCCGGTCCCTTCACGGATCGTCGTGACACCGGGGAGTGCTACCCTGGATGCGGTTGGCCTGACCCAGCAGTTCTCTGCCCAGGTCCTGGACAAGAATGGGAACCCCTTCGGAGGGGGCGCGGTGACCTGGATCAGCACCAACCCGGAGGTGGCGTCTGTTAGTGCTTCGGGCCTGGCGACCTCGTTGAAGAAAGGAAACGCTACCATACAGGCCAGCGCCGAGGGCTTGACCGGGAGTGCGGGCCTCGCCGTCAGCCCAGTGGCTGCGGAGGTCGTGAAAGCCTCCGGAGACACTCAGACGGGGGCACTGAGCCAGCCCCTGGCCGAGCTCCTGGAGGTGGAAGTCACGGATTCCCAGGGGAATCCGGTGGACGGCACGTCGGTGACCTTCGTGGTGCTGGCCGGGGGCGGCTCCGTCACTCCTTTTTCCACCGTAACCGATTCAGAGGGCCGGGCCACGGCGTCCTGGACCTTGGGGTGCTCCGACGATGACCCACAGCGGGTCGCGGCGAGGACCGGCGTGATTTCTGCGGAATTCACGGCCTCGGCGGATCTCGATCTCCCCGCCATCTGTCAGGAATCCATCCCGGACGGAAGGGCCACCTACCCCTACTCGGTCGAGCTCGAGGTGGTCGGGGGGACCCCGGGATCGAAGACGTGGAGTGTGGAGAGCGGGACTCTCCCGGCTGGGATCACACTCTCCGCAGACGGACTCCTGGCTGGGACTCCCACGACTCCAGGAACCTCCACCTTCAGGGCCCGCGTTCTGGACGGCATGGGCAACGAAGCCGTTCGGGACTTCGGGCTCCGGATCTGCGACGCTCCCCTGGCCCTCTCCCCCGGGGAGAGCTTGTTCACGGGGCCTCCAGGCCCCGAGAGTTGTGGCCTCTTCCTGCCCTCCGGTCAGGTTGGAGATCGGTACCGCATCGGGCTCGTTTGGGCCTCCTCGAACCCGGGCGACACGCTGGCGGCCTCGCTTCCCACCGTGACCCTATCTGCCACCAAAGCGAGCTCCGTGGGCGCTCCGGCCCAGCCCGTCACCGTGGAGCAGCTGACCCCTGAACCTGAAGCGCAGGACTGGCTTGCCGGCCTTCCCGGGCACTTCCGCACGGCCTTGGAGGTGGACGCGGCCACGGAGGCCTACCATCACCGGCTCCGGGCCAAGGAGTGGGGGATGATCCGGGCCATGGGCCCCAGCGCCCGTCTCCTCCCGGATGCCCGGACCCTCGGCCGGGTCTCGGGCCCCCAGATGGCGGCCCCGGAGAAGCTCTCCCTGTTCGCCCGCCAGGGGGAAAGCTGCTCTGCGGCGGCCCCGGCGAAAGTCACGGCCCTGAAAGTGGCTGAGAACGACCTCATGGTCATCTATCAGGACAGCACCCAGGCCCAGGACGACGAGCAGAAGATCACCACGGGCCTCGCGGAGATGATGCTGGATTACTACCGGGATTACGGAGAGGAGGTCATCGACAGCTATTTCGGAGGGTATACCGACATCAACGAAGATGGCCAGGTTGGGGTCTTCGTCACTCCGGTAGTGGATTCTTTGGTGGCCGCGTACGTCTGGAGCGGAGACTTCTTCCCAGTGGAGAGTTGTTCAACGTCCAACGAGATGGAGCTCATCCGGTTCAATGCTTCTACGATTCGTGATATGCTGGACGGGGGATACCAGGCCCTGGGCACCCTTGTCCACGAGATGAAGCACGTATCCTCGCTCTACAAGAGCATCTCTCGTTACTACGCTTCCGGGGAGACAGATCCGGGGTACCACCCCTCCTGGATCGAGGAAGGGACCGCGGAGATCGCCGGGGAGATGGCTTCCCGGTTGGCCTGGGAGGCGAGTGGTGGCCCGGCCCTCGGTGCCATGATCCGGAAATCTGATAAGGTCATTACAAAGGAGAGCTACGGGATCCTCCTGAAGTGGGCTCGGACGATCCTATACCTGGGGAGCCAGCCCAACGGGCCGGTGGGGACCCCAGCCGGCGCCCATAGCGGGAGCGTTTATGGCTCCGGATGGCATTTCCACCGCTGGCTCGGGGATACATATGGGAACGGCTCAGCCACCCGGTTGGGAGACGCTCCCCTCTTCACCGTTCTGAACGATTCCCTCACGGCTTCAGGGGTGGCCGGGATCCGGGAGTTCACCGGAAAGAGTTGGAGTGAGTTGGTGGACGAGCACGCCTCGGCCGTGATGTTGGTGGGAACTGGGGCTCCCCAACCCGAGTGGGCGTTCACGTCCCACGACTTCCCCGATGTCACCGACGGCCTTCTGGTCACCCAACGGGACGGCTTCTATCCGTGGCCGGTGAACGTCAGCGGCAACGAGACGACCCAGACATTCGCGTCCTTCATCAGCTCTGGAACCGTAGGTCCATCTGGTATAAGAGTTTATGATCTCACTTCCGACGGAACCGGATCCGGACTGGAGCTGAGGGTCGAGACCACCAGGAACCCGGTCCGGGTGGTTGTGGTCAGAATCCAGTAATGGTATTCTCGGCTGCCGGGACCTTCTCGGTCCCGGCAGCCGTTTCCCTCCGGCACCTCAGCAGGAGACCTCCCGGATGATCCGACGCGATTCGGGGAAGAGCAGCACCCCTCCCCTCCTTCCGACCCTCGCCCTCATTCCCTCTCTGGTCCTGGCGGCTTGCGGCGCCCCGGGCGGGAACGCCGAGCCTGCCTCCGGCGAGGCAGCGTCCGTTTCGATCGCTGGGACGCCGGCCCAGGGCACCCGGGGGATGGTGAGTTCCGCCCACCCCCTGGCCACCGATGTGGGATTGGAGATCCTCGATGCCGGCGGGAACGCCTTCGATGCAGCCGTGGCCGTGGCGGCCGCTCTGAACGTGGTGGAGCCCATGATGTCGGGGATGGGTGGGTACGGGACCATCCTGGTCTACTCCGCCGAGGAGGATCGGGCCCGGTTCCTGAACTCCAGCGGGCGGATTCCGGTGGGGGTGAACCCGGATGCCTACCGGGCTCCGACCCCCAACTACATGGAGAACCGGAGGGGGGCAAAAGCCGTCTCCACCCCGGGAAACGTGAATGCGTGGGCGGCAATGTCGGAGGAGTACGGTCGGCTTCCCTGGGCAGATCTCCTGGCACCCGCGGTCCGGATCGCCGAGGAGGGGTTCGATCTGGATCGCCGAACGGCCGGGACCATTCAGAGGGCGTGGGAGGAGTTCTCCCCCTACACCCGGGGATTCTACGGGATCGACGGACGCCCCCTCGAGGCCGGAGAGCGCCTCGTTCAGGCCGATCTGGCCCGATCCCTCCGCCTGGTGGCTTCGGAAGGCCCCCAGGCCTTCCACGGGGGTTCCCTGGGAGAGGCCATCGACGGAGCCATGCGGGAGGCCGATGGCTTCCTTCGCCTGGAGGATCTGGTCGACAACGAGGCCGAGTGGTGGGAACCCGTGGAGATCGACTACCGCGGGTACAGGGTCATGGTCCCGCCCCCACCGGCCAACTCCTGGCCGGCGTTGGTGCGCCTGGGGATGATGAGCCAGTTCGACGTGACTGCTTTGGGTCACAACAGCGCCGAGTTCCTCCATCGCTTCGCTGAGACGACCAAACACGCCTTCTGGACCCGACTCCGGTGGGCCGGAGATCCGGAAATTGCGCCGCCTCCCCTGGATCGGCTCCTCTCGGAGGCCTACTGGGCTGAACAGGTGGCCGAGATCGATCCGGCCCAGGCCCATCCCTTCGTCCCGCCGGGCGCCGTGGGCGAGATGGGCGCCAACACCACCCATTTCGTGGTGGCTGACCAGGACGGGAACGTCGTATCTGCCACCCAGACCCTGGGCAATGCCTTCGGCAGCCGCATCATGCCGGAGGGAACCGGGATCTGGCTGAACAACTCGTTGGCCTACTGCACCTTCGAGCCCGCCGGCAACCCCATGGACGCTCATCCGGGTCGGAGAAAGCTCTCCGGAGACGCGCCCCTCTTCGTATTCAGGGACGGTAGACCGTGGGTGGCCCTGGGCACCCCCGGGGGCCATACGATTCCTCAAACCGTCCCCCAGATGGTCATGAACCTCCTGGACTTTGGAATGGACATCCAGGGGGCCATCGCTGCCCCCAGGGTGTCCTTCATCGAGCCGGACTTTCTGGCGGTGGAGGAGGATATCTCGGAGGAGGTCTATGATGCCCTCGCGGCCAGAGGACACCGGCTCCGGCGCGTCGGGGGTCTGGGGACCGGACACGGCCTCACCATCGAGTGGGGCCCTGACGGGAAGCCGATTCGGTTCACCGGGGGTGCAGACCCCAGGGGAGTTGGCGTGGCGAAGGGGCGATGACTGGCCTCTTTCTTGGGGCGGACCGACTGGACGCGGCCGTGGAGCGCCGCCTCCAACGATGGCGGGAGCGAAACAGGGGTGGACAGGGGACCAAATCAAACCAATAGGAACCGATCCATGATTCGGCGTCGATCCGATTCTCATAGAAGAACGAAATGGGGTCGCGGCCTCCTCCTCCTGGCCGTTCTCCCCTTTGTCGCTTCCTGCGGAGACTCTACCGGTGCGCCGGTACCGTCCCGCCTGGCCATCACCCCTCGGACCGCGTCCATGGACGCACTTGGCCTGACTCAGCAGTTCACTGCCACGGTCGAAGACAAGAAGGGCAAGGCCATTTCAGGGATCGCGATCATCTGGTCCAGCACCGACCGCGGTGTGGCCTCCGTCTCAACCTCCGGCCTCGTTACCGGACTCAGGAAAGGGACCACCACCATCAAGGCCACGGCCGAGGGTCTGTCCGACCAGGTGAACGTGACCGTGGATCCGATCCCGGCCCAAATCGAGAAGTTGTCGGGCGACGGTCAGACCGGCGCCCTCAACCAAACCCTCCCCGAGGCTATGGAGTTCGAGGTGCAGGATTCCCAGGGGAACGGGCTCATTGGGATCCCTGTCACCCTGGCCATCATCGCCGGCGACGGGAGCGTGTCGCCGACGTTCGGGACCACGGACGCCTTCGGGCGGTTCACGGCGACCTGGACCCTCGGATGCTCCGGCGAGAACCCCCAGCAATTGGAGGTCAGGGGTGGAGGACACCTCGCGGTGTTCAGCGCCACCGCCGATCTGGATCTCCCGGCCATCTGCGAAACCTCCATCCCCAATGGCCGAGAGACGTTCCCCTTCCAGAACACGTTGGAGGTGGTCGGGGGAGACCAGGCCACCATGATCTGGTCCTTGGATTCAGGGTCCCTTCCCCCGGGGGTCTCGCTCTCTGCCCAGGGTCTCCTCGACGGGACCCCCGGCGAGTCGGGCTCTTTCCCCTTCACCGCCACCGCACGGGATGGGAACGGGGACTCCGCCTCCGGGGACTACCTCCTGAATATCTGCCAGGCTCCGTTGGAACTCGCCCCGGGGGAGAGCGTGTCCGTGAACCGGGAGGGGCCCGAGGGGTGCGGGTTCTTCCTCCCGACGGGTTCGGATGGGGACCGGTACCGGTTCGGGGTGCTCTGGGACACCTCGGACCCGGCGGACACGGTGGGTATCCCCAATGTGACCGTAACCATCGGGAAGGAGGTCGCGGCGGGGGTCCTGGCCCCCGGGGCGCCGATGCTCCTGGCAGACGACGACGGTCGGGCTGAGGCCCGGTTTCTAAGGCTTCCAGCGGAAGTCCGGGAGATCCTCGAAGAGGAGGCCGCCTCCCAGGCCTTCAACCGTCGCCTCAGGGAGTCGGAGATGGAACTCATGCGGTCCTTTGGGGCCGATCTTCCCCTTCTGCCCGACTCCCGGGCCCGCCAGCGCGTCGCGCCAGCCCCGGGC
>JBDHCH010000234.1:0-7370 GCA_039592115.1 Gemmatimonadota bacterium
CCGGGGTGTACAACCTGCTGGTGTTGGCAAGTCTCCTCGGATTTCCTCTCGCCGTTGCACTGGCATGGACCTTCGACGTCACCGGGGGCACCATCCAACGCACGGCCCCAGGGGGCACCACGGGGACCATCGCCGAAGCTGACCGGTGGGTGCGGCTGAAGGCGGCCCTCGTGGGCGCTGGCTTCGTCGCGGTGATCTTCCTGGGGGTTCGCCTCTGGCAGGGGCCCGCCATGGGCGATGCTGGCGGAGTTGTGCCAACCGAACGCCCCGTACTCGCCGTCCTTCCATTCCAGGACCTCTCCCCTGGAGGGGACCAGGAGTATTTCGCCGATGGCCTTCACGAGGAGCTCCTCCACCAACTCGCCACGTTGCAGGGATTGGGCCTCGTCTCCCGGACGTCGGTGATGCATTTCCGAGGTAGCTCCTCGAAGGTCGGCGACATCGCAGATTCTCTGGGAGCGACCTATGTATTGGAGGGGAGCCCGTGCGGTGGACAGCGTGCGGGTCACGGTCCAGCTCATCCCTGCCGAGTCGGACGAGCACCTCTGGTCCGAGTCCTACACTCGGGCACTTTCCATGGACGGGCTCTTCGACCTGCAACAGACGCTGGCCATGCGCGTGGCTCGCTCGTTGGGGGGCACCCTGACCGTCGGGCAAACCGAGGGTCCAGGGAACGCGCCGACACGGAGTCTGGAAGCCTACAACGCCTTTCTCCGCGGCCTCCATCACTGGAACAACATGTCTCGCGAGGGCTGGGAAGAGGCGGAAGACGACTTCCAGCACGCCATCATGCTAGACCCGGAGTTCGGCCAGGCCCACGCCATGCTGGCCATGACCTACATTGTGCAGAACAACGCCGGCATAAGACGGCGGGGAGAGCTCTTCCCCCTCATTCGCGAGCACACGGCGCTGGCCATGCGGTACGCCCCGGACCAGGCGGAGAGCCACATGGCCCAGGCATCGGTCCATTATTCGTTGGAATGGGATTGGGAGGCCGCCCGACGAGAATTCGAGACGACAGTGGCGTTGGATCCGCAACGGGAGGCCTGGAAGTGGGCCCTGGCCGAGTGGGAGGGTATCGTGGCCGGGGACACCGAACGGGCCCTGGAGATCCTCGATGACGCCCTCCGCCTGAATCCGTTTGCCGCCCCCGCCGGAAGTCTCCGGGCCGGCGTCCTCCACTTCGGTCGCCGATATGCCGAGGCCGCAGACGAGTACCAGAAGCTCAGGGCGGTGGACCCGGCGAACCCCACGAACACCATGAATCTGGTGTCGAACCTGGCCCTGGCCGGGCAGATGGAAGAAGCCCGACGACTCATGGACGAGGCCCTCCCCAGAATCCGTGGGACCTACGGGCCAACCCTGGCGGTGCATCTCGTCCGGGTGGGTGAGCTGGGGGAGGCCCGGAGTGTCTATGAGGAGGTTGCCGCCCGCCGAGCCGCAGGGGCATCCATCTCTGCGTCGGGAATGGCCGCTGCTGCGCTGGCGGTGGGGAATGGGGATGAGGCCCTGAACTGGCTGGAGCGCGCTTTCGAGGAGGAGGGGGGAATCTACACGCTCCGGGATCCCCTCTGGGATCCCATCCGAAATGATCCCCGCTTCCAGGTCCTTTGGGACCGGGTGGGGTTGCCGGGAGAGCCCCCGCCGGTTCCCGAAGGTTGACGTCTAGCCCCGAGGGGGGGCATCCGTTGGGTGTATCGAGCTCTCGCCTAACCCAGGGTGTTGATCAGCTGAGATATGCGGTCGAGCCCCTCACGGAGGTAGTCCTCCGGTAGCCCGAAGCTGAAGCGCAAGTAGCCGTCCATGCCGAAGTGGTCACCCGGTACGATCTGGACACTCTGTTCATGTATCAAGCGCATGCCGATCTCTGTCGAGTTCACGTCGGCATCATAGCGAGCGAAGGCGATGGGCGCGGCTTGTGGGGGGACCCATGTGAACAAGTCGCCGTGGCTCTTGGCCCACCGGTCGAAGTGAGCATATCCAGTCCGCACGTAGTCTCGGGTCCGAGCTAGCACGCGGGGATAGACCTCCGGCGAGAGGGCATAGGCAGCCAGCTTGTTGGCGAGCATCGCGCTGCCGATAGTCACGTACTCCTGCCGGGCCCAGACCTCTTCCGCCAACTCTTCCATCGTAACGATCCAACCGATGCGTAGACCCGGCATGCCAAAGGCTTTGGACATGCTGCCGATTGCGAGCACCCGGTCATAACGCTCCCAAAAGGACGACGTGACCTCGTCGCGGATACGCTCGGTCCCGGCATAGACCTCGTCTGCCAGAAGCCACGCCCCGACGGAATCGGCGGCATTCACCACTGCATCCATCTCCGCCGCCGTCATGATGTGGCCCGAAGGATTGTTGGGATTACATACAGCGATGAGCTTGGTCTGGTCTGTTACGGTGCTGTTCAACTCATCGAGGTCCACGGCCCAGTCCCGATCTTCCCCCAGGTGGAACTCTCTGACCTCGAGCCCCAAGTTGTGCGCGACACCCCAGATCTGCAGGTAGTTGGGTAACATCACGACGATCTCGTCACCCGGGTCGAGGAGGGCCCACAGCGATGTGAAGTTGGCCTGGGCCGCCCCACTCGTGACGAGCACGTTGTCCGGCGTGGCTCCCGGATATAAGCGGGCGATGTTCTCCCGCAACTCCTGGATGCCATTGGCCTGCGGGTGGAAAAGTTCCGTCGAGAGCAATGCCTCGATAACGCCAGGATCGTCGACAAGCTCTTCTGTCGTCATGGGGTGAACACCGCTATCGCCGAGGTTGTATTCGACGACATTCTCCCATTTCGACATCACTCGTTCCTGCGCGAACGGAATGAAACCCCTGCTCATCAGTTTGTTCTCACGGTAGTAGTCGACATGATCACCGCTCATTGTAGGCTCCATCCCCCCTCCGCGGCACCCTTCCCATAGGGCAGGTCAGCTCCCCCCCAAGTGGGACGAGATCAACGGGTACTCCTCCGCCGTTCTCCACGGAAGATCAGGCCACCACTTACGGACCGTAGCACCTCCGCTAACCCGGACGGATGGCGCTGGTACCTCGGGCCCCTTCCCCACCTCGATGCTCTCCCCGGGCCTCGGGGCAAGGAGTGTCACCCCCCTCGCTCGCGCGGCAGCCACGGCCCGCTCCATCGGCTCCGTCCACCCGTGGGTGGAGAGGTTGAACAGACCCCAGTGGATGGGGAGGAAGGTGCGTCCACCGAGGATCGCGTGTGCTTCTATAGCCTGCTCCGGCCCCATGTGCCAATCTGCCCAGGACTGGGCGTAGGTTCCGATCTCGATCATCGTCAGATCGAATGGCCCCAGCCGGTCCCCGATCCCACGGATTCCGGGGAACATACCCGTGTCTCCCGAGAAGAACGCCCGGTGCTGTCCCCCCAGGAAGGCATACCCGGCCCAAAGGGTGCGATTCCCGTCGAACATGTGGCGCCCAGATGCATGCCTGGCCGGCGTCATGACCACCTCCAGACCAGCCACCGAATGCCGGTCCCACCAGTCCATCTCCACGATGCGATCCGGATCCACTCCCCAGCGTTCCAGATGAGCCCCCACGCCCAGGGGCACAACAAACTCGGTATCCCACTCCAGCATTGCGGTAATCGCGGGGTGGTCCAGGTGATCGTAGTGGTCGTGGGAGATCACCACCGCGTCCACCGGCGGGAGGTCCTCGAGGGTAAGGGGAGGAGCATACCACCGCTTCGGGCCCATCCAGGAAAGGGGAGAAGCCCGCTCCCCCCACACCGGATCCGTGAGGATGACCGCGCCATCGATCTCCAGGAGAATCGTGGAATGGCCCAGCCAGGTGACGCGGAGGCCTGAACCAGGGCCTGAACCGAATAGGCCAGGATCCACCGCCTGGACCGGAATTGGTGCCGACGGCGTGACATGCTCGCTGGCTCCAGCCAACTCTGAGAAGGTCCGGAGGAACTGGTCGTCCAGGGGTTGGGGATTCCGGAACTCTCCCCCCTCCCATTGGGGAGAGCCCATCATGCGCGCGAGACGCTCCCCGCCGGGGGCCTCCCCCAGGGATGCTCGGGCCTGGAGGTAGACGATTCCCACCGCCGACATCAAAAGGGCGAGGAAAACCGCCATGGCCCGGAGAAAGAACCGGAGCAGTCTCCGGGGAGTCCTCGCCGTCCCTTCGTTCCCGCTCGTCGATGGATCGGCCGTCACGGGATCCTCTCGGCCAGTCGCCGGATGTCCCGGTTCTCCAGGACCGGCGAGGAGTGTTCCGGGATCCCCCTCAATCCCGCATGGAGCATGGCCCTGGCAAGGTCTTCGGAGGGGATACCGATGTTGGGATAGAGGCGCCGGACCACCGGGTACAGCGAACGCGTGAGCCTGTAGGTGACGTTCGGCTCCTCCCGGCGCGTGACCGGGTAGATGTAGCCCGGCCGGAAGATGTGCACTTGTGGGAAACCCAGGCCCAGGAGGGCATTCTCCGCCATCCCTTTGTACCGGGCGAAAGAGATCCGGCTCTTCTCCGTCTGGTCGGCACCGGCTCCGCTCAGGAGACAGAACGCCGCGCCTGGGCTGGCATCGAAGAGGGCCTTGGCGAAGGCTACGGTATAGTCCACGGTGATCTCCCGGAATCTGTCGTCCGGTACCGCACCGGTGTACACACCCAGACAGAAAAGCGCTACATCCTGCCCCTTCAACTCCACCTCGATGGGGCTGAAATCGCTGAAGTCCTCATGGGTCATCTGCCGGAGCTTCGGGTGCGCCACGTCGACCGCCCGTCGCCCGATTGACGTCACCGAGGCAACCGCCGGGTCCGACAGGGCGTACTGGAGCGCGAGCCCTCCGATCATGCCCGTGGCTCCCGTCAGCACCACGCTCTTGTCGCTCATTCCAGTTCCTTAACCAAGGTGCTTGCCGAAAAACTCCTGGATCGTCTTCACGAAAGTACTCCGTGACCAAATCATATCTCTAGCCCGCCGAAGATGGAGCGGGAGTCGGACAGTCGCGGATCCGAGACAGAGACCCATGACCCATGGGCCAGCGACGCCAAGGATCCGACTTCGTTCATCCTTGCCCATCTCCTAACCTCCCCACATTGTTCCTCTTGGCGGCTGACGGTGCTGGACCGGGCAGCCGCCCCTGTCCGGAGCCATGAAGAGTGGCGTTCAGACCCTCAACCGCGGCGGCCTCCTCGGAGACTGTTTCCCTTGAGCCCTACCCCTCTGGTTGGTCCTCCCTGACTTTGGCAAAACGCCTCCTCATACTCCACCGGGGAAACGTGCCCGAAGAGTTCCAGTTGGATACGGTCTCGACCCTCAAAAGTGTCGACCGGAAGAGCCCGGGAACCTCGGAACCGGCGGAGGGTGTTTGGAGAAGGGGAGTGATCCGCTCGGTTTCCGCGTTCGCTGGGATGTGGCGACCGGTCCTGAGGGAACGGGAACCGTGGGTGAGACCCCGTTTCATGGCGTGATCCCGGACGGAGAGGTGGAGATGGAAGCTTGTGGTTTCCAAAGGCCGGTCCCCCCCCCTGGGATTTGTCGGTGGATCGCTGGACTCGTCATTGCTGCCGCAGCGCAACCCGCCTCCATGGCGGGACAGGAAGTGAGCGGCCGACTCCTCGAGTCCGATACCCGGCAGCCCATCGTCTGGGCCACCCTGGCCCTCCTGGACACGACCTTCAACGCCGTCACACAAACTCTGAGCTCCCCTACCGGAGCCTTTGTCCTGGAGGCTCCTGAAGCCGGTTCCTTCTACGTACTCGCAGAGGCCCTGGGGTATGAGCCGAAAGCAGACGGCATACTCGAGTTGGGGGAAGGAGGATCGGTCTCCATCGAATTCTACCTGAAGCCGAAACCCCTGGAGATGGACTCTCTCATCGTCGCCATGAAGCGGGTCCGCACGTATCGGTATCTCACCGAGGTTGGCTACTACGAACGGAAGAAGATGGGGTTCGGCACGTTCGTCTCTCCTGATGAGATCCAGAGGAGGAGGCCATTCACGACCTCCGACCTGCTTCGGAACGTCCCGGACCTCTATATCGAAGAGGGAGACAGGGCCGGGACGCGGGTGTACCTGGTCCGGGGCGGCAGCAGGTGCAATCCTTCAGTTCTGGTGGATGGTTCCCGGGTGTTCAACGACCCGCATACGGAACGCGGAGGCCCCCTCGCAGATGTTCAGTCCGCCAGGAATCCATCGGCATTCAAGGTCGAAAGGGAAGATCAGGGAATCGTGCTGGAGAGGATGGTGGACATCGAGGACATCTCGGCCGTCGAGGTCCATACCCGCCCAACCAGCATTCCGCTCCAGTACGGTGGGACGCAGGAGACCTGTGGGTTGCTGATGGTCTGGACCCACATCTTCACCGGCACGGGGGGCTGACGCCCGAGAAGATCTCGGATCTCCCCGACGACGCACCAACACCCACACTACGATGCGCTTGCCCACCTATTGGTGACTTTCTCATGTTGCCCCTCGGTGACCGACGCGGTTGGACGGAAAAAACCCCTCATTCCGGGACCACCCTGGCTGACCACCAGGTTCGAAAGGTAAGGCGCTGCCCATGGACTTCCCCTCCCTCTTCCAACGCCTGAGGCAGCGAAAGCTCGTCCAATGGACGGTGGCTTACCTCGCAGGAGCTGTGATTTGCCTCGAGGGCTTTGAAATCGTAGCCGAGCAGTTCCGATGGGCGATGTGGGTGAGGCAGGGAGCGACAGTCGCCCTGCTGTTCGGACTCCTGGTCACGCTGGTTCTGGCCTGGCACCACGGCGAACGCGGCAGGCAGAAGGTGAGTTTGGGGGAGCTCGTTTCGGTCGTTCTCCTGCTTGCTCTGGCCGGGACAACCGTGATGATACTTCGGAGCCGAAGCCAACCCCAGGTGATGATGAACACCGCCGGCATGTCCTTCAGCTTCCACCGTGACACCCCCCACGAGCGATCGGTCGCCGTCCTGCCCTGTACCGACATGAGTCAGGCGGGGGACCAGGAGTATTTCGCTGAGGGGCTCGCCGATGAGCTGACGACTCGGCTGGGGGCCATTCATGATCTCCGGGTAGCTGCTCGAACCTCCGCCTTCTCGTTCAAGGACTCGGGTGAGGGTATCGGAACCATTGCGGGAGTCCTGAATGTCAGGAACGTCCTGGAGTGCGGCGTCCATAAGGATGGAAGCCAGGTCCGGATCACGGCCAATCTGGTGGACGCAGAGGAGGGCTTCGAGCGGTGGAGCGCCTCCTATGATTCCGACCTCGGGAACATCCTCGCCCTGCAAGAGGAGATCGCCCTCGCCATTGCCGAGGCTCTGGAAGCGGAGTTGGGCGGGAACGAAAGAAGCCGCTTGGCCACCCGGGGAACGGAAAATCAGGAGGCGTACGACCTTTACCTGAGGGGGATCAGTTTTCAGTGGAGGCAGCC
>JBDHCH010000235.1:0-11530 GCA_039592115.1 Gemmatimonadota bacterium
CCTGCGTTGAACGCCCGGCCCTCCAGCGGCGCCCAGACATCGGTGGTCCAACGTCCATCCGGGGCGCGTGCCGGGCGCACCAGCGGATTCCACCGGGTTTGGCGAGCGTCCAGGACGTTCTCGGCGTTTAGGAATACCCGGAGCCCGTTGGCGAGTTTGTGCTCAGCGAGGAAGCCGACAATCACGTATCCCCGTGAGACCTCACGGTACGGGTCGTCATCCAACTCCTGACGTCCCGTCAGGTATCCCTCCACTCCCACCCTGCCCCACTCCTCGTCCTCCCAGGCTCCGACGATCCCTGCGGTATGCCGCGGAGTGAGGGGGACCTCCCGACGCACCCCGTCCACCTCCTCGGTGGCTCGGGTGAACACATAGGTCCCCGTGACATGGAACGGCTCCAGGTGGTAGCGGGCGAGGAACTCCGTGCCCCACGTGCGCACCGGTTCTTCACCGTTCTCCATCATCAGGCCTCCCTCCGGGGCCCACTCAACCATCAAGGGATCTCGAACGTCCGAGGCAAAGAGGGTGACGTTCAACTCAACCGGGCCCAGCTGACGGCCCACGTCCAACGAAGCGCTCCGACCCCGCTCGGCCTCCAGACCTTCGGGAAGGGGTGCCAGGCCGGTCAGCCCGACGGATTCCACCTCCTCAGAAAAAGGCGTGGGGGCAAAATACCCAGCTCCGGCGGAGGCCCGCACCGTCCAAGGGTCGGTTCGCAGGAGAACCGACAGGCGGGGGCTGAAGAACGTCCCGTACTCATTGTGGCGGTCCAAGCGCGCACTGGCCGAGAAGAGGAACCACGGCGCCAGACGCACCTCGTCCTGGGCAAACAGCGAGGGGACCGAGTGAACATAGTCGAAGCCCCTGACGTCCTCCCCCTCGTAGGAGTCCCTCTGGAAGGCGGTCCCTACGACCCAGTTGTGGGCCCCGTCGATCCCGGAGAAGCTCCCCTCGACGAACCCTGTCAGGTGCCGGTCCCTTTCCAGAACACTCCCGTATTGATGTTCGTGCCGTTGGAAGGAGCCTGATCCGCGCCATGACAAGATTCGACCCGATCGGGTGAGGAAGCGTGCCAACACCCCGGCATCGGCCCGCCGAGTGCTGAGCTCTTCGGCGAACGGCGATCCCGATGGGGAAACCCCATCGTCCATGGTCCCGCCCCTCCTGTCCTCGATCATCCCCCCAATGGTCGCAAGCACCGAACTCCCAGCCCCGTTGTCCCACAACAACCGAGGACGAATGACAACCCGTTGGAACGAAGGAAGATCGGCCCAGGAATCATCGTCCACATCCGCCTTCTGCTGCCCATGGAGCCCGGCCAGAAGGGACCACCCCCATGGCCCCTCAGGGTCGTCGGCCATCCAGAGGATCGCGTCTCCCGCTCCCAATGTGCTAGCGTTCAGGAGAAGTTCGCGCTCAGGCCTTGGGCGACGGGAAACGAGGTTCACAACCCCGCCCAGGGCCGTTGCCCCGAATAGAGCCGACGCCACACCCTTGATGACCTCTACCTGCCCCAAGTCCATGGGGGGAATCTGGAGTGGCCCCAGGGCGCCGCTCTGTCCCCCATAGAGCGGGAGTCCGTCGGAGAGGATAAGCGTATACCTCCCCCGAAGTCCCTGAATCCGCACGCTGGCTCCCCCCAGGGAGGGGGCTGTGGGTTGCACCCGGAGCCCTGCCGTCTCGTTGAGAAGCATGGCGATGTCCCCGGGTGTCATGAGGATCTTCTCCTCCACCTCCTCCCGGACGATGACCTCCACCCGCAGGGGCTCGTCTTCGATACGGCGGTTCAAGCGGGTGGACCTCACCACCACACCTTCGATCTCCAGGGCTTCTTCCACGAGAACGACTCTGATCGTGACCTCTCCGGAAGCAGGAATCTCGATAGCTTCCTGCCACGGTGCGTAGCCGAGAAGTTCCACCCGCACGGTGGTCCTGCCAGCTGGCAGAAGGAGACTGGCCCACCCATCGTCGTCGGTGAGGCCTTCATATTCCGCCGCAGAAACCCTCGCCCCTCCGATGGGGGACCCAGCTGTATCCACTACTCTCGCCGACAAGCGGCCCATGGGTGTTTGGGCCGCCACATCCATGGGTCGAACGAAGCCGACAAACAGGAATCCAAGAACGGTCAGGATCCGTCGAAGGCCGGGATCTGCGCCCATGTGTTCTCACTCGATTGAGGGGTCGTGAGCAAACCGATCCTTCGTCTACACCGAAAAGGATCGAAACTTCCGGAGGGTACTCGGGAGCACGTCGCACGGAAGAGAAGAGCTATGAGCGTCGGGTCGTTGCCCCCGGATGCGGCCCGATCCGCTCGTCAGGAGGCGACTCCCCTGGACTAGGACTCTCGGGTCGTGAGTACGGAGGCCGAAATTCTGGTAAAATAAACGCCCATTTCCAGGACTCCGATGCAGAGCGCCCCAGCGTAACTCTGTGGGTAGGGAATGATGCGGAATAGGCCTGCCAGGATGACCAGACCGGACACGAGAGCCAGGGTGATCAGAGCTCGGTTTCCCGCCTTGCTGTATCCTGCCATCGAGCTGATGCGGTGGGCGAGGGCTCTCCTCCCGTGAATCTCCATCAGGATGAGGCCCAGGATCAGGAGAGTTGAATGGGACAGACTCCAGAATCATTCCGGGGCCATTTCCCCCAACTGGAGTACGAGGGGAGAAAGTGCCATCACAACGATGGCGACCCCAAACGCGACCATGTTCCAAAGGCGGATCCGATCAAGCCCAACCTCTGCCTCGGTTGGGCTTTTCCCCAGAAGTGAGGCAAGCGCTGCAAACCCAACAAAGCCGACCGCCAGTTCGGCAATCAATATCATCAGGTCATTCGCAGGTTCCATGGGGCTCAGTCCTTGGGGCAAGCTTCGACCCACGCGGCGGGAACCGACGGTCAGGAAGCCGCAGCGGGAAGCGAGCGCTTCCGAACGTTCGGCCTAACATGAGTCACACAACAGAAACAGGTCCTCAGGCTTCCTCCTCAGGAGTCCACTTGCGGCTGTTGATCGCATAGTCCCGGACTGCCCCTACGAAAGGCATCAGGAGTAGTCGGTGCAAGTGACTACACTGCGCACTATCCCGAAACGTATCGATCCCGATCACCATCCGGTCATGACCGTCATCCGGCTGTGCCCGGTACGTTCCGAACAGTCGATCCCAGACGGAAAGGTTGAAGCCGAAGTTGCTGTTGGTCTCATGAGCGTAACGGGAATGGTGCACCCGATGCATGTCCGGGGTGACAATCAGCAGTCGCACGAATCGGTCCAGGGCCAGTGGCAAACGGACGTTGCTGTGATTGAACATGGATGTGGCATTCAGGATCACCTCGAAAGCCACCACTGCCGCCAGGGGCGGTCCCAGCAGAATGATCGCTGCAAATTTGATGAGCATGGATAGGAGGATCTCGATGGTATGGAACCGGGCACCGGTTGTCACATCGATGTCCATGTCGGCATGGTGGACCCGGTGAAGACGCCAGAACACGGGCACCGCGTGGAACATGATGTGTTGGAGGAAGATGGTACCGTCCAACACCACCACGGAGAGGACGACCTCCATCCCCAGAGGTGTGTCGATCTGGTTGAACAGCCCCCACTGCTGTCCAATGGCGTAGGCGGCGACGCCCACCGCGGCCGTTGGGAAGACGACCCTCAACACGACAGTATTCACCACCACCAGTGAGAGGTTGTTGACCCACCGACCCGGCTTTGACTCTGTCAACTCCCGCCGTGGCGCCAGGATTTCCCAGATCGCCATCAATCCGAACACGCCGAAGAAGAATGCGAGTCTGATCGAAGCTTCGTTCTGCGTGATGAGATCCCCCATTGCCGTGACCCGTTCCGAATGTGAGTGAAGATCCCCGGCCATCCATGCCCAGCCCTCCCCTGGGCCCCAGGGAGGCCGTCCGATTCTGCCCAGATTGATGGTCTCCAGGTATGAGACACCAGGTCCAGCCCAGGCGGCCGCCACGACAAAGGATGAGAGACGGTCGGCCGGAGGGCAAGGAACTACCCGGCGCAATAACCGAAAGGCGCGCCCCGCTTGTGATCCGTCCAGGAGAGTGACAGCTTTTCTGGTCTTTTCCCGTCCATCCAACCATTCGCTAGCGGTTTTGGAGTAGAACGTGGATCTGCGCAAGGCAACTAAAACAGAAGGCAGAAGGCTTTTTCTGGGAACACTGTCCGTCGTCGTTGTCGCGAGTTTCCTTGCCTCGCTCATTCAGACCTCGGGCGGCCGAGTGCAGATCCGGCATATCAAGATCCCGACGCAGAATGGGCAGTGGGTGGTTGCAGATCTTTTCAAGCCCAGGACCGCGACGGCAGAAAACCCGGCACCGTTCATCGTGGTCGTTCCTGGTTTTCAGCGCTCCAAGGAATCCCTCTCCAACATTTCTTTGGAGCTCGCACGGCGCGGCTTCGTGGTGGCCTCTATCGATCCCTATGCCCAGGGTAGTTCCAGCGCGTCTCTGAGCAGGCGCGCTGCTACCACGGAAGGGTACGGGATGTTCGCCGTTGTGGATTACGCAGCCAGCTCCTCGAACCTCAACTACATCGACAAGATTCGGATCGGCGCCACCGGGCACTCTGCGGGTGGGAACGCCGCTATCCGAGGTGCCAACTACTTCGGAAGGGAAACTCAGGAGACCGGCAGGCCCAGCAAGCTTCATTCGGTGTTCGTCTCTGGATACGTACTGACGCTCACCGACGAGGTCCTGAATGACGTCCGGTCCAACGTTGGAATGAGCTACGCTTTCTACGATGAGGGAGCGTACCGGAACGAACTCGGAACCGGAGATATGCGGAGTGCTCCGGAGGCGCTCCGGCTGGTCAATCACGGCCTCGCCTCCGAAGGCAGATCCGTGGATAAGGTCATTCTGGGCGAGTACTACGGCGACGTAGACACCCGAACGCTTCGGGTAGTCCATAACGAAAGAGTACTCCACCCCTTTCAACCGTACATCAACGAGGCCACCGCCAACCAGATCGAGTATTTCGAGACAGTCTTTGGAGTGGACAGCGGCCTCTCTCCGAGGGATCAGATCTGGTATTGGAAGGAAGTCCTCGGTCTCATCGCCCTGGCCGCATCCCTCGTGGCATTGGTTCCACTCGGTCAGATACTCCTCCGGATCCCTGTCTTCCGGCCGTTGGTGCATTCTCTCCCCCACCCCCTTCCCAAGCCACAGGGAAGAGGCCGCACCCTGTTCTGGGGCACGTTTACCCTGGGTGCCCTGGTGGCTTGCTTCTCCTATATCCCCATGGCCGAGCTCTCACAAAGCGTCTTCGTCGCCGCCTCCAGCCGGGCGCTGACCTGGTTCTTCCCGCAGCGCATGAATAACGCGGTAATGCTGTGGGCCGTGCTCAACGGTTCCTTCGGGTTCCTCCTCTTCTTCATGAACTACCGTTTCTTCGGAAGCAGCCACGGGGTATCGAAGGAGTTTTGGGGAGTGAACACGAACCGGAGCGAGCTCGGGCGGACCCTCGCCCTCGCCTCCACTCTGTTCTTCTTCTATTACCTGCTTCTCTTTGCTGTGTACTACTTCTTCCACGTGGATTACCGATTCCTGTTCATGGGGGTCCGGCCGTTCCAGCCGGCGTTGCTGGTTCTCCTGGTCATGTATGTGCCGTTCTTCTTGGTCTTCTTTCTGTCCAACTCCCTCCGCGTCAACGGTGGGATGCGCTTCGAGGGAGAGGCCGAGTGGAAGAGCATGCTGGTGGCTGGACTGGCGAATTCGGTGGGGCTCTTGCTGATCGTAGTGGTCCAGTACGTGACCTTCGCGGTGACCGGAACCGTGTACTGGACCGATGGCTGGCTCTACGTGAACCTTCTGTTCGGCGTGGTTCCCATGATGTTCGTTCTCCCATACTTCAATCGTTACTTCTTCCGAATGACAGGGAGGATCTACCTCGGGCCGATGGTCACCTGCCTCGTCTTCATCATGATTCTCATCACCAACACGGTGATCTACATTCCGCTCTAGCTGCTGCCGCCGCCACGACGGTTCGAGAGCCGAAGGAAACAGAGGCGGTTCCGCCTCCCGTCACCGCAAGAACCTGTCAACGATGTTCCCGGACGGACCTGTCAACGATGTCTCCGAAGGTTCAAACCCACCAATTAAGACTCCTGAGACTACCATCGAAGTCCTCCGAATCCCCGCCGAAATTGGATAGGCCAGCGGGTGGGGTAGCTTCCCGCTTGTTCTTCGGTCCCGGGTCCCTCAGGGGAAGACCGCATATGCCAACACGAGACTGATTGCCGCGGCAAGGAGAGCCCACCCACGGTGGACCAGAGACCCCATTGCCGACCACCGGTCGAGGAGCCTGCGGACGCGTGCGGACGCGGTCCACACCAATGAGCGGAAGAGTGACCCCCTTGAGGATCGCGATAACACCAACGATGGCGAGAAGTCCGGGAGCTTTGGAGGAGGAAGCTGCGAGGAGAAAGGCCACCCCAGAGAACAGCCGCAGGACACCCAAGAGGATAAGACCTCCGGGAGTCTGCGCTTTCCGGAGAGCCTCAAGAAGCCGGGAAGGGAAGACGACGCCTGACGCCGCCACCGCGCCGACAAGGAGACAAATGATGAGAGCTACGATCGTCATTCTGAGTCCCAGAGGTAGTCCCAACTCTAACAAACACCCGCTCACCAGCTCTTCATGTAACGAACCATTCGGTCTCCGGCCGGAGCCGGGCATCCAGCTGGTCGCCTCCAACCCTCTCCTGCCGCCCGGTGAGGTTCCAGAGGGCCAAACCGATGCCCGCCTTCAGGCTATCTGCGCCTGCGCGCCAGCCCACTCACAGGCCAGGGGGAACCGGGCGTTCCTGGAACCTATTCGCCACTCGGCGACGGGGATTTGACTGCCAGCGAATCAAACCGGTCCTTTAGGTGTCCGAGGCCGATTTCCTCGAGTACTTCCTGGAACCGGGGGTCCCCACGAAGAGGGTCCGACCAGGGAGCCACCCCCGTGTATACGGTCCCGTAGGACTTCGTCTCGACCGCCTCATGAAGCCATCTGAACGCAGAGTCCAAGTCCCCGATCACCGCGTAGGGGTACCAGAAGACGAAGGGATCAACGAACTCCCCCTCTGCCTGCCTGTCCCGGAACCTCAACTCGAGGTGTCTGAGGGTTTCGCGTGCTGCATCGTAATCCCCCTGTTCCGCCTGGTTACTGGCGACCAAACCACCGAACCAGATAGAATCTCCGGAGACCTCCAACACCCTCTCTGCTGCAGCCAGAGCTTGCTCGGGCTGGCCGCACAAGAGGTATCCCCAAAATATCCAAAAGGGATTCAGTCCTCCGCCCTCACCCAGTCTCCGTGCATCGGCCATGGCGGGGAGCGCTTCCCCACACCTTCTCGCCATCAGGAGTCTTACACCCAAGCCACCCACTGAACCGGCGACCCTTGGGTTGTATTCCACCGCAAGGGCAGCCTCTCTAAGACCCTCCTCAATTCGACCCTGAGCGGTCAGCATGATGGAGTACCATTGATGAGCGATGGGGTTACCGGGTTGTAGCTCGATAGCTCGGAGAAAGGCCTCCTCGGCCCGAGCCCAATCCCACCGGACGAGGTATACATCCCCGAGGACTGTGTAGGGCTCGGACAGTGTGCCATCCAACTCGATTGCCTTGATGGCTGCGTCCTCGGCCAGCGACCAGCCCTCCTGAGGGTCGAAGGCCCCTGTCGAGGAAAGGATGTCATAGGCCTGAGCCAGGCCGGAGAATGCCAGGGCGAAGGTGGAGTCTACCCGGATGGCCTGCTGGAAGAAGCGTACCGCCTCCTGGCCAGTCCCCGCATCCTCCAGATAGTGACGTGCAAGGAAGTAGGCGTCGTGCGCCGCTACGCTGTGGGTGGGCAGCCT
The DNA here is from genome assembly GCA_039592115.1 of Gemmatimonadota bacterium. Lineage (GTDB taxonomy): Bacteria > Gemmatimonadota > Gemmatimonadetes > Longimicrobiales > Gaopeijiaceae > JBDHCH01. The sequence goes on from JBDHCH010000235.1 coordinate 7,858, forward strand.
CTCAATCATCGCCCTTTCCTCCGGCAAGATTGCTGTTCGGAGGCGGGATGCCACACCCGAGGCAATGCTGCTGTTGATCTCCAGAAGGTCCTGTGTGGTCAGGTCGCGGTAATACTCCTCCGCCCAGATCTGTTCATCGCTACTCGCATCGATGAGTCTGAAGATCACCTGGATGCGATCCACCTCCTTTTGAACGGTGCACTCTCCTATGAAACCAACCCCGAGTTCTGATCCGATCTGGGTTATGGGTGGCGGATCCTGTTCGTATCGGCGTACGGAGGTGCGAGAAATCGTTCTGAGGCCAGAAATCCGCTGGAGCTGGAGCAGAATAGTGTTATGGATTCCTTTTGAGTAGAAGACGGAGTCGGGTTCTGGACTGATATTCTCGCAAGGAAGGACTGCGATCGCGGGTTTCTCCCGTCCCGTGCCCGGCGCCGATCCCATTCGGCTTGGCTCTCGAGTTTCTCCGCCGATCCCGATCTGAGCCACGGTGATCCCAGCCAGAGCCAGTACTGAAGCAAGAAGCCCAAGCTCAAGCCTGCTGACTGCCTGTTTCCCTCTCCCCCCATGGAACCAGGCCAGGATCAGGGTCACGAAGAACCCGAAGAAAGCCAGGACCGTGACCGATCTCTCCACAGCTTGCGGCCAGTGGAACTGTTCCGCCACCAGGCTGGTCGCCTCGACGAGTGCCCACGCGCTCGCGAGGTAGGCCAGGACCCAACGCCCCAGCCTGCGATCTCTGGCCTGTTGCAGGACCGGACTCCTCGACATTCCCGGCCTCCGAATCGAGCGGAGAGGTCCCGATCACGATTCCCCTATTCCACACGGAAGATGCCCGGGGATGTGTTCGGCAAGCAAGAAGGGTGAGGTGGGGACAGTTTCCCCTTGCAGAAGAGTGAAGATAGGTCCCTGTAACGGACCAGCTGGCTTCCGGCCGGAGCCGGGCACCCAACTGATCGCCTCTACCCTGCTGCTCCCGCCCGGCCAGATCCCGAAAGGAGGGGCCGGGGCTCACCTTCAGTCCACTAGCCTCTGCGCGGACGAGCACTCTGGAACCCGTCCAGGAAACGGGCCGCACTCAACAAACCGCTCCGAAAACTCACCGGAGCTGTCTGAACGGAAGAGTGCCCTGCTAGACCGGGTCTCTTTCGGGTCCAGCGAGAAGTTGCGCTGGGCCGGATTCAAGTGCGCCATGACCCTCCTCGCCTGGAGCCAACGCACTCTGGGCGGCCTTGATCGTGCCCAAAGCCGAGACGCCTGCGAGCCCCCCCGAGATCATCCCGACCATGACGGCCGGCTCCACCGTCACCGGGTAACCCCCGAAGGCGTTGACGACGGCTCCGAGCGCTGGGACAATAACGCCCGTCACGACACCGGTACCCAACGCGATCCGGGTCGGGCCCAGGTCCTTGAGGCGCTTGTGGCGACCAGCGATCCCGAGGAATAGTGAGAATGCGCCCCCCGCGACGAATCCCATTCCGGCAAGAGTCTGGGCGGTCCCCAGCGCAAACGGCCAGATCGGGACCCCGGCCATAAGGCCAAGCACCCAGAACACCGCAGTCAAAGGAAAGGCGGCGAGGAACCACGCAGAGCCCCACACCAGAGCGTTGCCCAAAGCCCCGCGGAGTCGCCTGAGAACACTCTTGACCAAGGGCCCCTCCGATGCCGACGAAGATTACCACCCTGGATAATACTGCCCACCGGTTGATTAGGTAACGAACTTCTCCCGGTGGCCATCGCGAAGCCTGTCTCCCGGCGGGGACTGACATACCCTCCCTAACAGGAGTGTCCCTCACCGGGCCTCTCGAGGGCTGTGCGGTGTCCGGTTCTGCCCTCGGAGTTCGCATTCAGGATTGGAGGCTTCTGTCCCCGACGATTGGCTGTTAGGCAGAGTCTCGACGCTGGATCGATTGCCGAGTTGATCCGCACCGTGCCCGGCAGGAGAGGGCTGCCAGGACTGCTCAGCCCGGTGAGGCCCCCGACAGCTCCAGGTGGACAAACCATGAAGACAGGGAGTGAGGACTCGACGAAGTTGGTGGCTCTCAACGCCGACATTGTGGGATACAGCAGGTTAATGGCCGATGATTTCGAAGGGACCAGGGCAACGGTGGAGGACTGCCGCCGCCTGGTTGAGGAAAGGGTCTCTGCAGCTGGTGGCACCCTCTCCAACTTCGTGGGGGACAACTTCATGGCGGTGTTCCCCGACGCCAAAGCCGCAGTGCAAACCGCCATTGCCATCGCGGCGGAGATCGAGAGCAGGAACACTCAGGTCCCTGAGCCCCTTCGGATGCGTTTCCGGATGGGCCTCGACCAGGGCGAGGTGGCTATTTCAGGGGATGGACATTTCGGCGACGCCCTCAACATCGCCGCTCGGATTCAGTCCCTGGCGCGACCCGGAGGAGTCAGCATTTCCGGCCGTGTGTACCGGGCCCTGGACGAACCAGCGCTGCGATTCGTTTCCATCGGCCGGAAGAAGCTGAAAAACATCCCGGAACCGGTCGAAGTCTACGAGTTTGCGGATCTCCCGGCAGACGGTACGGCTGTTGCCCGGAAAAGGTCGTTGTCTCTAGAAGCCCCCACTCTGGCGGTCCTTCCCATTCACACCGAGATGGTTGACGACACCGTCAGGGCCGCGGCGAGCGTCATCAGAGGGGACTTACTCCACCGACTCGCCCGCGTGCCCCAGTTGATTGTCTTGGATGCGACCCCGGAATCTGGGGGTGGGGAGGCGGAAGGGAGTGCCCGCTACATGATTGAGACGGGCGTCCACCAGTTCGGTGACCGGGTACGGGTCTACGCGACCCTCTACGATGTAACCACGATGAACGTGGTGAAGTCACACAAGTGGACGGCGCCTGTATCGGAGATGTTTTCCCTCTCTGACAGCCTCGCGGATGAGGTCGCCCGCTCTGTGGAAATCGAGTTGGTGGTTGGGGAACCGGCTGGCCTCTATTGGGAGCTAGACGATCCCCAGGCCATCGAACGGATCTATCTCGGGTGGTATCACCTCAGGACCGACACTCGGGAGGGGTGGTCAAAGGCGCAGAGGCTCTTTGGCGAGGTGGCGGAATCGCATCCTGACCAACCATACGGGCATTCTCTTTCTGCCTTCGCTCACTTCGTCGGTGCGAGCAATGGGTGGGCTTCCGATCTCGAGGCTGCCTTGCTGGAAGCCAGGGATCAGGCCCAGGTCGCATCCGACATGGGTGACCTGACCGGCATGGCCACGGCGGTCCAGGCCGCCGTTCTGATGGCGCAGGGAAAGGTGGAGGAATCCCTGGCAGCCATGGACCAACTGGTGATCGTCAGGCCGACCTGCGATGTCACCTACGGCCTGGAAGGGAGCGTGCGACGCTACCTGGGTCAGTGGGAGAAGGCGGTCGACCTCCTCGACGTGGCCATGCGCCTCACCGGGATCAACAAACCCTGGTACCCGACCGTCAAGGCATGCTCTCTCTTCATCGGTGGCAGGGTGGAGCGTGCAGCGTCCATTGCCGAGGAGGTCCTGGACTACCAGCCCAACAATCTGGAGGCTCTCCTCGTCCTCGCGGCCGCCCAGGTGGAGATGGGCCTGGAAAGACGTGCTCGAGCCACAGCCCAGCTGGTTCGGGAACGGTTCCCCACCACCAACCTGGCCGCCTGGCTCGAGGGGAGTCCGTATCAGAGTGAGGAG
>JBDHCH010000236.1:0-6479 GCA_039592115.1 Gemmatimonadota bacterium
AAGACATACTCGTGGCATCTGAAGGCCCGCCGGTCAGAAGAATCGAGGAGATTTCCCCCGCAGAGATTCTCACCACCCCTGAGGGCGACCTGGTCTTTGATATGGGGCAGAACATGGTCGGGAGGATTCGCCTGAACGTTCGAGGCGCTTCAGGCACCACGATTACCCTCCGCCACGCTGAAGTGCTCGATAAGGCCGGTAACTTCTACACGGACAACCTCCGCGGGGCCGAGCAGACCGTCCGATATACCCTCAAGGGCGGTGGCGATGAGGTTTTCGAACCGCACTTCACCTTTCAAGGCTTCCGTTACGTGGCCGTCGAAGGATACCCTGGAACCCCTGAACTCGAGGACCTGACCGGCATCGTGATCCACTCGGACATGGATCAGACCGGGCGATTCGAGACATCGAACGGGCTTCTCAATCAACTCCAGCGCAATATCCTCTGGGGTCAGAAGGGGAATTTTCTGGATGTTCCGACGGACTGCCCACAGAGAGATGAAAGGCTCGGATGGACGGGCGACGCTCAGGTCTTCGCGCGGACCGCCGCGTTCAACATGGATGTAGCGTCGTTCTTCTCGAAGTGGCTGAAAGACCTCGCGGCCGACCAGTCCGAAGAGGGGAGCATCCCGTGGGTCGTTCCGGACGTTCTGGGCAGAGGAGGCGCTTCAGCCTGGGCCGATGCAGGTGTGATCATTCCCTGGACCATGTACCTGGTCTATGGCGACACGCGCATTCTGGAAACGCAGTATGCCAGCATGAAGGCATGGGTGGAATACATTCGGAATCAGGCCGGGGAGGACCGCATCTGGACCGAGGATTTCACATTCGGGGACTGGCTGGCCTACAGCACGAACCAGTCGGACTATCCAGGGGCAACGACCGGCAAGGACTTTGTCTCCACGGCCTATTTTGCCCATTCAACGGATCTGTTACAGCGTACTGCCGTGGTCTTGGGAAAAGAGGAAGACGCCGCGGACTACGCCGACCTCCTGGAGGAAATCAAGGCTGCCTTCAATCGGGAGTTCGTCACCCAAACGGGCCGTGTGAGTGAAAACACGCAGACGGCCTACACACTGGCCCTCGCTTTCGACCTCCTCCCGGAATCTCTGAGGAATGAAAGCGCCCGGCGCCTGGCCGCCGACGTGCGCAACAGGGACAATCACCTCACCACCGGGTTCGTGGGTACTCCGGACCTCTGTCACACGCTCAGTAGGTACGATTACCTGGACGTGGCCTATGACCTGCTTCTCCAGGACACCTATCCGTCCTGGCTCTACCCCGTCAAGAAAGGCGCCACGACGGTATGGGAGCGCTGGGACGGAATCAAACCCGACAGCACGTTTCAGGATGCGGGCATGAATTCCTTCAACCACTATGCGTACGGCGCGATAGGCGACTGGATGTACCGGGTGGTGGCAGGCATCGAGATCGATCCGGAAAGGCCCGGCTACAAGCACGTACTGATTCAGCCACGACCCGGTGGCGGCCTTTCCTCCGTCAGGGCAAGCCTGAACTCGATGTACGGGGCCGTTGGGTCCCACTGGGAATTCGTTGATGACCGGTTCAGCTTGCGTGTACGAATTCCTCCCAATACCCGAGCCACCATCCGTCTCCCGGGAGCCGTCCTGGAGAACGTGTTCGAGAGCGGCCGGCCGGTCGGCTCTGTGGAAGGCATCAACTCGGCGGTTCAGGTCGATGATGCGGTGCTCGTCGAATCAGGTTCGGGGAACTACGTGTTCACCTATGGCGCTGAGAAGCTGAAGGCAGGTGAGTTTGAATGACGGGTGGCCCACGCGCACCGAGGCGTGAAACTACTTCGAGACGAACGCAAATCGTCCTGCCGGATCACGTTTCCATGGTGAGGGCAGAACCAAGACCGATCGGGAGGGTTTGCGCAAAGCTCGAGATACCGACGGTTCCTGTCTGCTGCTAATCCGACACAGCGTTTTCATGAGAACCGTCTTGTAGCCCCCACTATGTTGACGGGGGCCCACCTTGCGGCCAAGCTCACCGGATGGCCGTTCAGATCACAGCCCGCCATACGGTGCCGGGAAGACAGTGTGCCGACAGAGAGGTCGGCTTTCCCCGCCCCTGCACCCGCCGCCTCGGGGGCCGAAGATGACCACCCTCCTGGCCGTGGACCTTGGTGCGGAGAGTGGACGGGTGGTGCGGGGGCGGTTCGGCGACGATCGTCTCCGACTCTCCGAAGTAGCCCGCTTCCCTACCGGAATGTCCAGGATCAGGGGCCACCTCCGGTGGGACCTGAATCGGATCCTCGGGGACCTTGGAACCGCACTGCGTCGGGCCGGGGGGGAGGGCCCGGTCGAGAGCCTGGGAGTGGACACCTGGGGGGTGGATTTCGGCCTTCTGGACAACGCCCAAAAACTCGTGGACCTCCCGGTCGCCTACCGGGACGAACGGACGGACGGAGTCATGGAGGGGTTCTTCGAACGGATCCCGCGTTCCACGATCTACGAGCGAACCGGGGTACAGTTCCTTCCCTTCAACACCCTCTACCAACTCGCTTCCATGGCCCAGGTGGGAGACCCCGCTCTGGATAGGGCACGCCACCTCCTCCTCATGCCGGATCTGGTGCACCACCACCTGACCGGTGAATGCACGACGGAGATCACGAACGCCACTACCACCCAATGCTTCGACCCACGCAAAGGCGCCTGGGATCACGGACTCCTGGAGGCCGCGGGAGTTTCGCCCTCCCTGATGCAGGATGTGGTGGAGCCCGGATCGGTCGTGGGCACGCTCCGTCCCGTGCTGGGTCAGGCCACCGGCCTCGGGACCGTCGCCGTGGTCGCCCCCGCCACCCACGATACGGCATCCGCCGTGGCGGCGGTGCCGGCCGCAGGCGAAGAGTGGGCGTTCATCAGCTCGGGAACCTGGTCGCTGATGGGTGTGGAGACTCCGGCGCCCGTGATTTCTGAGCCGGCGATGAGATTCAACTTCACGAACGAGGGGGGGATCGCGGGCACCAATCGGTTCTTGAAGAACATCACTGGGCTCTGGCTCTTTCAGCGGCTCCGTGACGAGCTGGCGCCGGAGGCCGACTATGGGGATCTCGCGGCAAGAGCGTCATCCGCCACGCCCTTGATGAGCTTGATCCACCCCGACGACCCTCGCTTCCTGAATCCCGAATCGATGGCGAATGCAATCGCGGACTTCTGCGCTCAGACCGGTCAGCCGGTCCCCACCACGACAGAGGCCTTCCTTCGCTGTGCCCTGGAGAGCCTCGCCCTCCGGTACCGGGCGGTTCTCGGCGAGATCCAGGAGGTTGTGGGGCGCCCCCTGAGCACGATCCATGTGGTGGGTGGCGGCTCCCGGAACCGCTTCCTGAGCCAGATGACCGCTGATGCCACAGGGCGTCCGGTGGTGGCCGGTCCGGTTGAGGCCACGGCGGCCGGGAACCTGCTGGCTCAGGGAATGAGCCTGGGCATCCTGAATAGCCATGGCGAGGGCCGGGAGCTCGTGAAACGCTCGTTCCCGGTCGAAGTATTCGAGCCCGGGGAGAACGGCCCCTGGGACGAGGCATGGGAACGGTCTTCTGTATGGAGGAACCTGTCATGACCAACCCCGTCGGAGCCGCATGGGATCTCGCCAAAGAGAGGTACGCGGAGGTGGGCGTAGACGCCGAGGGCGCCATCGAAAGGTTGGCCTCGGTGTCGCTGAGCCTGCACTGCTGGCAAGGTGATGACGTGCGGGGATTCGAGGGCGTGGGAGACTTCACCGACGGGGGGATCGCCGCCACCGGGAACCACCCGGGCCGAGCGAGGAACGCCGACGAGCTGAGGAGCGACCTGGACGCGGCTTTCGCTCTCATTCCAGGCTCGCACCGGCTGAATCTCCACGCCATCTACGCCGAGCCTCCTTCCCCCGTGACCCGGGACGAGCTCCTCCCGGAGCACTTCGCCCGGTGGATCGACTGGGCCGTGGACCAGGACCTGGGCCTCGACTTCAACCCCACGTTCTTCGCCCATCCAAGGGCCTCGGACGGCTTCACGCTAAGCCACCCCGATCCTGAGGTTCGCCGATTCTGGATCGCCCACGGCCGGGCCTGCCGGGAGATCGGGGCGGCCATGGGCCGGGCCACCGGGAGTCCCTGCGTGACTAACGTCTGGGTTCCGGACGGCTACAAGGACACGCCCGCGGATCGCATGGGGCCCCGGGAAAGGCTGCTGCAATCGTTGGATGAGGTCTTTGCCCAGGAGCTCGACACCAGTGAGCACCTCGACTCCGTCGAAAGCAAGCTGTTCGGAATCGGATCCGAGGCCTACGTAGTGGGCTCCCACGAGTTCTACCTCGGGTACGCGATCCGCCGGGGAGTCCTCTACTGCCTGGACACGGGCCACTTTCATCCCACCGAGTCCGTCGCAGACAAGATCAGCTCGGTGTTGCTCCACCTGGACCGGATCCTCCTCCACGTCAGCCGTGGCGTGCGCTGGGACAGCGACCACGTGGTCACCCTCACCGACGGTCCCATCGCACTGGCGAGGGAGATCGTGCATGGTGGCTTTCTTCATCGGGTCCACCTGGGCCTGGACTACTTCGATGCCAGCATCAACCGGGTGGCGGCGTGGATCATCGGGGCCCAGAACCTCCAGAAGGCCCTTCTCAAGGCTCTCCTCACCCCGGTCCGCACCCTCCGGGAGCATGAGGGGAGCGGAAACCTGACAGCCCGGTTGGCGATCATGGAGGGAATGAAGACCCTCCCCTTCGGCGCCGTCTGGGATCACTACTGTCAGAGGGAAGGAGTCCCCCTTGACACTGCCTGGCTCCCGGTGGTTCAGGCATACGAAGAGGAAACCTTGGAAACGCGGAGCTGACGAGGATGCAGCAACTCATCCGTACGATTGGCAGAATCACGAGGGATCTCTGGCTTCGAGGGTGGGCCGAGAGGAACGCGGGCAACCTCAGTTACCGACTCCGCCCCGAGGATCTCTCGGGCGCAGCGCTGCAGGAGGAGCCATGGCATGACCTGGGGGCTCACCTTCCCGACGTGGCGGGGAGGCGCTTCCTCCTCACGGCGACCGGCAGCTTCTTCCGGGAGCTGGAACAGGCCCCGGAACGGGATCTCGGGGTGATCGAGGTCGAGGAGAGCGGTCGCCGCTACCGTACCATCTGGGGCTACCGGGACGGAGGCAGGCCGACCAGCGAGATGCTCCCTCATCTCCGTGCGCACGCAGCGCGCATCCGGACGGGCCAGGACCGGGAACGGGCCGTTCTCCACACCCACCCGACCAACCTCATCGCCCTCACCTACGCGGTCCCCCTGACGACCCACTCTCTTTCCCGGCTCCTCTGGGAGATGCACACCGAGTGCATCGTCGTCTTCCCACGCGGGTGCGGCTTCCTCGACTGGCGGCTGCCCGGAAGCGAGGAGCAGGCTCAGGCCACGGCGGCGGTATTCGAGAAACGAACCTTGGCCGTCTGGCAGCACCATGGCGCCGTGGCCCTGGGAATCGACTTCGAGACCGCGTTCGGCCTGGTGGAGACGGCAGACAAGGCAGCGGGGGTCTACCTGAAAGTGGCCGCTCTGGGACCCGTGACCCAAAGACTCAGCACCGCCCAGCTCGAGGCTCTGGCCGAAAAGTTCGCCGTCGAACCGGACCCCGAGATCCTCCGAAGGGGTGGATGAGATGAAGCAGTCGCGCGAGGCCGTCGAACGCTTCGACAGGCTCTACGAGTTCGACCGTGAACCTGTGTCGAAGGACAGCCTCCTGGGCGCCGGATACTTCGCCGGGTCCTCCGCCGGGGAGCACGTCGCCGCGACCGAGTTCGTCATCGGCGCCATGTTCGTCAAATGGGGCGCAACAGTCCAGGACATCTTCCTCGGGCTCGCCATCGGCAACGTCCTCGCGGTTCTCACCTGGACCTTCCTCTGCGCTCCCATCGCGGTACAAACCCGACTGACCCTCTACTGGTACCTTCGCAGAATCGGCGGCCCCTTCCTGTCCGGTCCTCTTTTGCATTCTCGCCGGCTGTATGATCACGGTGTCCGCGTCGGCCGTGCGCATACCATTCGGCATCCCGGACCAGACGATGTGGTATCCCACCGACATCCGCTTCGTCTTCGTCGTCCTGGGCGTCGGCGCCGTGGTGGTCACCCTCGCCATCCTTGGATTCAAGCGACTCGCCGCCTTCGCGACGGTGTGCTCACCGTGGCTGTTCTTGATGTTCATCGCCGGCGCCGTCGTCATGGTGACACCGCTCAGCGAGTCGGCCGGTCTGGGGGCCATAGACAGCCTCGAATCGTTTTTCGAAATGGGACGCAGGGCTGTTTGGACGGGAACGGTTCCGGCGACCGGGGGTGTGCCAGGGGAACCGATGGGTTTCTGGAAGGTGGCCGCATTCGCCTGGATCTGTAATCTCGCGATGCACGGCGGCCTTTCAGACATGGCGCTCTTCCGCTACGCGAAGCGTGCGAGCTACGGACTGTACTCGGCCTTCGGGATGTTCCTCGGGCA
>JBDHCH010000237.1:0-5917 GCA_039592115.1 Gemmatimonadota bacterium
ACCAATGCCCCCCAGAGGGCCCCCGTTCCGAACCTGACCCCGGCCTCCGCGGGCGGAACCATCTCCAGGCGCTCGATGTCGCCCATGTCCATGGAACCGAAGAGGTACGTAGGGTTGTTCACCGGCACCCCGTCCAGGTATACGGCCGGGGATCGGCAGCTTCCGTCGAAGGCGCCGAATCGAGCCCCCCGGTACTCTACGCACATGGGAGCGCCTACCAGGGCCGTGCTTTCCCGCACCGTCACTGCGGGAAGGTGCTGCTCGAGGACCTGGCCCAGGTTCATCCCCGTCATGTCGGCGATGTCCAGCTCGTCTCTCGATACCTCGGCGACCCTCACCCCCGAGGCCCTCAGGCGAATGTCACGAGCCGTGTAGACCTGTACCGTGAGTGGGTCCAGCTGGATGGCCTCCTGGGAGATCCCTAGTTGAAGGGAAAGCCCTCCCCCTTCGACCACCTGGATTTCCTCCGTGTGCACTCCGTAGGCAAGGTGCCGGATCTCGATCCCGTACGTTCCGGGCGGAACCTCTTCGAACCGGAAGGAGCCCCGGTCGTTCGACACCGCCATGCGAACGGTCCCGAGGAGTCGAACCTCCGCCTCGGCTACTGGAGCTTCCGTCTCCTGATCCAGGATCCGTCCCGACACGGTGGTGAAGCTCTGGGCCTCCAGGGAGGAGGGGAGCGAGAGGAGTAGAGTAGGACCGAGGACCAGCCCGATCCCCGAGGCAACCCGAGTACACCGCTGGGTCCCGGAGGGGCGCTTGGTCTCGGTAGGGCGTGCGAACATCGTCGATTCGAATTCCTCAAAAGATGGAAACGGCCGGGCAGCCAACCACTGGGCCCGACCATCTGGGAATACGCCGAGCCCCCTGAATCGTTTCCAGGGGAAGCGTGTCCTCCATCTCCAAACCCGGAATCCCCATGAAAAGGCACTCTCCCTTAAGGGCCCCTGAGTCTTGCGGTCGCACCGGGTGTCGCCCCGCAAACACCGACATGGAGGCTACCTTCCGCACCCCAGCACGACCCCTCGGAGCCTCCCCCAATTTCGCCTGCATTTCTTGGTCAAAATTAACTATTGGCAATCGGATTATAAGCAACGCAAATCTCCGTCCCGAAGCCGCCTTGGCGAGGCGGCAGAAGGCTTTTTCCTGGGGGATAGAACCGGAAACCTTTTATTTTTCGTGGGTTACTCCTCTCGAGGATGGGAGGTCTTTGAGGATCACAGCCGGGGCCACTGCCCGCCCAGGGGAAGACACAGCTGTGCAGCCGTACCATCCTCCCCGGTGTTACAGGACCACACTGCCCGGGTCCCTTCGGACCTGATTGGAGGAAGAGATTTTCTACAGTTCTTGACTCTTTTTTTTGGCCTTCCAAAATTTGGAGGTTTTCCGAAAGAACTGCGGGCCAGGAAAAGTATGCACAGGATTTGGTGATATTCTCATACTCCGTTCCTCTAACCTCATCAGTACTCCCGAGCTGACCACCGGGTTTTCCTGAACTGTCCCCTGCCGGGCGAAGGGACTCCCGACCCTGTCCAACCCCAATTGCAGGAGGGGAACCATGTCCCCAAAGAGAGTTCGTAGCGGGGCCGTAGGGTTGTTTACGGTGCTGGCGCTTGTACTGGTCGGCGCGGTGCCCCTTGCGGCCCAGGCCACCGGGACGATCCGGGGCCAGGTCATGGACGCGGCGACGCAGCGTCCGCTGGCAGGCGCCCAGATCAGCCTGGTGGGTACCCAGCGCGGGGGCCTGGTCAATTCCAGCGGTCAGTACCTCATCCTCAGTGTACCGGTCGGCACATACACGGTCCGGGCCGAGACCATCGGCTTCGGCGCCCAGGAGATGGACGTGACGGTGTCGGCACAGGAGGTGGCCCTGGCCAACTTTGCGCTGAGCCAGCAGGCCATCGACCTGGAAGAGCTGGTGGTCACCGGCACTGCGGGGCGCACCCAGAAGCGGGCCATCGGCAACTCGGTCTCCAGCGTGAAGACCGAGACCATCACCGAAATCGCACCCATTCAGGACGTGACGGAGCTTCTTACCGCTCGTGCCCCGGGCCTGACCCTCATGGCCAATGGTGGTGAGGCGGGGGCCGGCTCGAAGATCCGGATCCGCGGCGCCGGCTCCCTGAATGCCGGCCTGGAGCCCGTCGTCTACGTGGACGGTGTCCGTATCGAGTCCAGCCTCCAGGGCACCTTCGACTCGGGCTGGGGCGGCTCCCAGGCCAACAGCCCCCTGGACGCCATCAACCCCGATGACATCGAGAGCATCGAGGTCATCAAGGGGCCTGCTGCGGCGACGCTGTATGGCGCCGATGCGGCGGGTGGTGTGATCCAGATCATCACGAAGAAGGGTCGTGCGGGGATTCAGGGGATCCAGTGGACGATCCAGTCGGACTACGGCCAGACGGACTGGGGCGTGGTGGACACGCCCACGAACTACTGGCTATGCACCGAATTGAACATCGGGAGCTCCAGCTACCCGGGCTGCTCGGTGTTCAGCCCGAGCCAGCCGGAGGAAGAGCGGCTCCTGAGCATGAACCCCATCAGGGACGACACGCTGGCCTACGGTCCCAATGCGGGGGAAGGGGTTGTTCGGAAGGGGAACAACTATGGGGTGAACGTGTCGGCCCGTGGCGGGGCGGAGACCTACAACTACTATCTCTCCTTCGAGAATGGAGAGGAGCAGGGAGTCTTCTGGAACAACTTCGCCCGTCGGACGGGTGGCCGGGCCAACTTCGGCTTTGTGCCCACGGAAAAGCTGAACTTCAATGTGAATGTCGGCTTCGTGAAGACGCGGAACCGGATGCCGTTGAACAACAATGCGTCGAACGGGATCCTCCGGAATGGGTTCCGGGGTCGTGCCGGGGCCATGAACGACCCCTTGAAGAGCGGTTATCGTGGGTTCAGCCCCGAGTTGTCCAACGAGTACAACCAGCAGGTCTGGGGCGAGCGCCTCACCATGGGGATCACGGCCAACTACAACCCCACCGAGTGGTTCTCGAACCGCCTCACGCTGGGGCTGGACCGGGACGACCGGACCAACCGGGAGTTCTACCAGATCGACACCACAGGGCGGCGCCCCTGGGGCTCCACGAACTCTCTGGGTCGGAACCAAACCCAGTTCCCCCTGACGCACCGGTGGACGGTGGACTATTCGGGAACGGTGAACTTCGACTTCGCCGAGGACTACACGTCGGCCTTCAGTGCCGGGATGCAGCTCAACGCCCGTCAGCGGGTAAACAACGACATCGACGGCATCGGGCTCATCGCCAACAACATCAACCTGGTGAGCCAGGCGGCGACGTCCTCGGCGGGCCAGAGCAGGAGCGAGCAGACGTCTCTCGGGTTCTTCGTCCAGGAGCAGGTGGGCTGGCAGGACAAGCTCTTCGTGACGGCGGCCATCCGGGTGGACGACAACTCGGCCTTCGGTGAGGACTTCAGCCTGGTGGTCTATCCCAAGGCTTCGGTGTCCTACGTCATCAGCGACGAGGACTGGTTCCAGTACGATTTCGTAGACCAGCTGAAGCTTCGTGGGGCCTGGGGTCAGGCCGGGAACGCGCCGGCGCCCTTCAGCGCCGACCGGACCTTCGGCACGTCCCAGACCACGTTCCAGGACGCCACCGTGAACTACCTCAACTTCGGTGCCTACGGGAACCCGGACCTGAAGGCAGAGACGGGTCAGGAGATCGAGCTCGGGTTCGAGTCCTCCCTCTTCGAGGGCAAGGTCGGCCTTGATTTGACCTACTACTATCAACAGACCAAGGACGCCCTCATCAGCATCCCGGATCCGCCGTCTTCGGGCTGGAGCGGGAGCCACCTCATCAACATCGGTGAGATCAAGAACACCGGTCTCGAGATCATGGTGAACTCTTCGCCGGTCCACACCCGGAACGTGGAGTGGAACAGCACGGCGGGCATCAGCTTCAACACCAACGAGCTGGTGAGCTTTGGTCGGTATCCCGACGGATCAGCCATCCTGGACGAGGTCACCTTCGGCTCCTTTGCCTCGGTGCAGCGGCACCGTGAGGGGTATCCCTTGGGTGGGTTCTGGTCCATAGACGTCCTCCGGGACGCCAATGGCCTGCCGTTCCTGGATCCCAACGACAATGCGATGGTGCTGGATGACTGTGTCTGGAAACCCAGTGATCCCAACTGGTCCAAGGACCAGTGTCAGGAGAACTACGAAGGTCCCATGCTCCCGACCCGGGAGATCGCGTGGACCAACACCCTGACGCTGTTCGGGAACTGGCGCCTGTTCGCCAACCTGGACTACAAGGGTGGGCACCAGCAGTGGTCGGCCATGAACTCCATCAACGCTCGTGTGGACCGGAACACGAAGTTCATCAACACGCCGAACCCGGATCCGAACACGTATAAGGAGATCCGTGCGGCCCGGAGCCTGCAGACCAAGAAGTGGATCATGCCTGCGGACTTCATCAAGCTTCGTGAGCTGTCCCTGAGCTACACGCTACCTACCGTGTGGGCAGCCAAGGCCGGGGCCGGCCGGGCCACCCTCACCCTCTCGGGCCGGAATCTGTGGTACACCACGGACTACAAGCTCCGGGAAGTGATGTACGATCCGGAGGTAACGTTCTGGTCGCTGTCGAACTTCACCCAGCTCGATTATGCCTCCATGCCCATGATGCGGCACTGGATGGTCTCCATGCGGGTCGGGTTCTAACCCGCCGATGGATCAACGGAACCGAAACCGAGACCGCATGAAGAAAAGAGGAAAATCAACCATGATTGGAATAAAGAGGATCCGCAGGGGGGTCGGGGTTTTGGCGCTGGGCGTCGGACTCGCTTTCCTGGGCGGGTGTGAGGCGGTGGACAAGCTCCTTGTGGTGTCCAACCCGTCCCAGCTCCAGGAGAGCGCGGCCAGTGACGCGGCCCTGATCTCGATCCTGGTGAACTCCGTCGAGGGGGCCATGGTGGGTCTCTACGATGACCCGTTCATCTGGAGAGGGAGTTTTTTCACCGACCAGCAAATCACCGGTATCAACTGGGAGCAGACCGCCCGGCTGAGTCAGCGCATCGTCCAGTTCGACGAGGGCGACGCCGACCTGATGTTCTCCGACATTCATGACCTTCGGGCCATGGCCGACAGCGTGGCAGGCCGCTTCCGGGAGGGACTCCTGGAGGGCTATAGCTCCGACTGGCGGTATGCCTACGCACTGGCCTACGCCGGCTACGGCTACATCTTCCTGGGCGACGCGATGTGCGAGTCCACCGTCAACGTGGGCGAGACCATCTACGGACCCCAGGAGATGTATGGGTTCGCCGTGGAGCGGCTGATGGAAGCCCTCCAGGTGGCGGGCGCTGCAGGCGACACCGACATCCAGAACCTGGCCAGGGTAGGACTTGCCAGGGCCCACCTGAACCTGGGCAACTACAACGACGTGGTGACCTACGCCACTGCCGTGGATGCCGGGTTCGAGTGGTGGATCCAGTACGCGCCCATCGGCGACGAGGCTCCGTCCAACGTCATGTACGACCGCATCTCCGGGCAGAACCACGCGATCGGAGTCCACCCCCACTTCCTGGCGGGTGGTCCGGACAACTGGCTCCGGGACCACCTGGAGCCCTTCCTCACGGACCCCCGGGTCCAGCACTGGCCCTACTGGCGTCAGGGGCACAACGCCCTGAGCCCCCTCTACACGCCGTATCAGGGGCTCCGCTATAGCGGCTACAATGGCCAGACCATCGCTTCGGGTGGTCAGCCGGCCGAGTATCAGGCCGAGACCGACATCCTCCTCGCCGACACGCTGTCGGCCATGCACAACGCCTGGGAAGCCATCGATGCCATGGGTTCCGACCCGGCGGGCGTCTTGGCCTTCGTGAACACCCGGCGGGCCGTGGGGAACTGGGATCCGGTGGATTTGTCGGGTCAGACCCTGACCATGGAGCTTCGAGATCAGCG
>JBDHCH010000238.1:0-8299 GCA_039592115.1 Gemmatimonadota bacterium
CTCCGACTTGAGCCTTCGGTTCGCCGAGACACCGCCGCCCAGGAGTACCCTCCTGCACCCCGTCCATTCGACGGCGCGGATGGTCTTCCTCACCAGGACGTCAACGGCGGCATCCTGGAAAGCCGCCGCGACATGTTGTCGCTCCTCCTCGAGAACCCCCTCCTCCTCCAGCCCCGCAACCAGCGTGGCCGTGGCGGTTTTCAACCCGCTGAACGAGAAATCGAAGTAGTCCAGATCATCGGGGGTTTGGCTGGACTTGAGCATGGGTCGGGGGAGAGGGTGCCGATCCGGGTCTCCGATCTCGGCGAGCGCCTGGATCGCCGGGCCACCCGGGTAGGAGAGGTCCAGGCGCTTCGCCACCTTGTCGAAGGCCTCCCCCGCGGCGTCATCCCGGGTTTCGCCCAGGAGGAGATAGTCTCCCCATTCCGGCGCGTGAATCAGGAGGGTGTGACCGCCGGAAACCAGGAGGGCCACGAAAGGCGGCTCGGCTTCGGGGCTCTCCAGGGATGGCGCAAAGAGGTGGCCTTCCATGTGGTGGATGGGGACGAGAGGCTTCGCCAGGGCAAAGGCCACCGCTTTTGCCCACGCGACCCCTACCAGAAGCGCTCCAATGAGGCCGGGTCCGTTGGTCACGGCCACGGCGTCCACATCGTTCAAGGCCCGACCCGCCTGCCGGAGGGCCTCGTCCACGACCTCCTCCAACCCGCGGAGGTGGGCTCTGGCCGCAAGCTCGGGGACCACACCCCCGTACATGGCATGGATGTCCTGGGAAAGGATAACGTGCCCGAGGATTCGCTCCGCCCCCAGGATCAGGGCAGCAGAGGTCTCATCACAGCTGGTTTCGATGCCGAGGATGAGGGGTGGACTCACAATCCCGTCGGTCTCCTGATGATCACCCATCCAGGATCCGGGTTCCCATCGACCAGATCCGGGACCCCCTGAACAGATAGAGTGGCCCGGACCTCTTCTCCTGGGGCGAGGGCCGTGGCCACTGTCCGGGAGACTGTTACCCGAAGCCCTGAGGGATCCACTGCCTCTACCAGGCTCCTCGCACCGGTCAGCACCAGATTGACGGAAGCCGGTCGGGACTGGAGTGCGGGCTCCGAGCTCAGAGGCGGAAGGGTAACGGGAAACTCGGAGAGCTCCCTCGTGACCGTCTCCTCGACCAAGACAATCACGGAAGCTCTCTGTGGTGACAGGGCCATTCCGCTCAAGCCGGTGGTATCGACGGGGAGGACGAACGTGCCCGAGCTCCGGATCTCCGAAAGATCCAAAGGCTCCAGGTTCAGAAACGTGAGGCTGTCCACCCTGCTCGCCGGTCCCGAGATCTGGACGATCCTCGGGTCGACTTCCGGCGCCCGAGCAAGGGAGAGGCCGTCAGGCAGAGATCCGGGCAGCCTCGGCAGGAGCGTGGGAGCCCCTACGCCAATGGGCTCGAAGAAGAGCTGGACCACGCTGGGGGCCAACTCCTCCACGACCACCTCCCCTCCAACCGACATCCGGAGCCATGGATGGAGGAGAAGGATGGCCGTATCCGGGGAGGCAACCTCGTCGATGGGGACCACGATGGACGGTCGATCCGCCCTGAGACCCATGAGGTCCCGGGTGGTCCCGGAAAGGCTCACCTGAATGCTGGCTGGCAGCGGTTCCCCGCGCAGGGCCCACTGCGGATCATTCAGTTGGACTCGAACCGGGACGTCCTGCAAGACCTGACTTCTCTGGGTCTCGAACTCCGGGACGGTCCAGAGGAGGACCGCCATGGCCAAAGCCGAGAGCTTCAGCTGCCAGTTCCTCGTGAGGATCCCCGGGAAAAATCGCACCTTATCCGTCCAGAAGTCGCTGGATCAGTTCGACGTTCGCCGCTGCGTCCCACTCCGTGGGGCCGGCCACCTTCTTGAAGATGACCCCGCTCCGATCGACCACGAAGCTCTCCGGGACTCCGGTCGTCTGGTAGGTTTCCTGAATCTCACCGGTTGGATCGTGGAGGATCCGGAATGTCAATCCCATGTTCTCCGCGAACGCATGGAGATCCCCCCCCTCACGGCCGAACAGATCCCTCTCTCCAAGAGGAGCGTCCACGCTGACGGCCAGGATCACGAAGTCCTCGTCGGCCACGGTCTCCCGTAAACGCTGCATCGAGGGCATCTCTTGTTGGCACGGGGGACACCAGGTGGCCCAGATGTTCAGGAGGATCACTTTCCCACTGAAATCTTCCAGGGTCTTCGGTGCCCCCTGAAGATCGAACGCCGCAAAGGCTGGAGCCGGTCTTCCCGGCACCACGGGGCTCAGCCGATCCCGGTTCAGCCAGGCGAAGAGGACCAACGCCCCGGCGGCAACCAGGGTGACGAAGTAGAATTTCCAGGGCTTCTTGCGGCTCATAGTCGGGCCAACGGGAGGGTTAAGGTTCAGGATCTCTTACGGTTACGGGCCGGGTTTGTTCCTGTGTCACTGACCTCGCCGGCCCACGACCAACCGGACCGCAGCCCCCCGCTCGACCATGGTAGCTGCGGGAGGCTCTTGCTCCACCACCAGGCCCTGATCCCGTCCGAATCGGAAACGAGTCTCCACTTCAGATACGGACAGTCCCAGAGAGTCCAGCACGGCCACGGCCTGCTCTTCCTCCAATCCCAGGAGGAGGGGCATCTCCACCATCGGGGGGCCTATGCTCACCGACAGACGAATTTCCTGCGGGACGGTTGTTTCGGTTCCGGCCTCGGGAACCATGGACACTACGCTCCCCCGGGGAGTCTCGGATTCCACGGAGTCCATCACTACCTGGAAGCCCGTGGCCTCGAGAACGGTCCGGGCCCGGTCTGCCCGGAGCCTCATGACGTCGGGCACCGGACGTTCCTCCGGGCCGAGGCTGATGGCCACCCGGAGTGTATCCCCCACGGGGGACAGCTGCCCCGGGAGTGGACTCTGGCCGACAATCATCCCTTCGGGGATGGAGGGATGACGGAGGGAGTCGATATGGCCCAGAAAGAGACCCGCCTGCGCGAGCGTCTCCGAGCCCCCGGCGAGGTCCTGCCCCGAGAGGTCAGGCACCAGGATCACGTCCCCGGGGGGCGGCGGGGCCGGAAACAGCATCTGGGTCGAGACCACGTATCCCCCCCCGAAACCCAGGAGCGCGACCAGGCCGACCCCCCAAAGGAGCTTCGGGTTCCCAAACTGGTGGACGAGATAACCCTTCAGGCCTGAAGCGGGCTTCTTCCGCCGGTCCAGCCACTTGACCCCACTTCTCCGACGCCGGAGGGACCCTCCCAGCTTCACGGGCCCCTCACCAATCTGGCAGCGAAGGCGCCGTCGAAGCCGTCCCGTTGGGGGAGAACATGAAGGAGGCCGTCCTCATCCAGGAAGGAAGAAGGCACGGCGGCTGTCTCCTGCAGCCTGAACCGTGGATTTCGAGTCAGAAAACGTCTCACCTGCAGCTCATTCTCCTCTTCTTCCAACGTACAGGTCGAATAGACCAGATGGCCTCCCGGCGGGATCAGCCCGCCGGCGGCTTCGAGGATCTCCTGTTGAACCTCGACCAGGTTCTCCACAGTCGTTTCCGTCAGCCTCCAGCGAGCGTCGGGATGCCTTCGGAGCGTCCCGGTTCCACTGCAGGGAACATCCAACAAAACGAACTCAGCTTCGGACAGCGGGGGCCTCCTCGCGTCGGCAACCACCGCACCTACAGCCCCTCCCACGCGCTCCAGATTCCGGATCAGCACTCGCATCCGCGAAAGGGACCGGTCGGCGGCCAGAACATAGGTGCCCTCACCGGCCAGGGCGAGCGCTTTTCCTCCCGGTGCCGCGCAGAGATCGAATACTCTCGCCCCCGGAGGGGGATCCGCGAATACGGTGACGAGGGCAGCCCCTGGATCCTGTATGATCCCGGGGAAACCCTTCAGCAGAAGTGCAGGATCGGTGCCACCTCGGAGTCGTAGGCAGGGAATCCCATCACCGGGAACCTCCGCCTGCCATCCTTCTTCCGCGAGGCGAGCGGCGGCTGCCTCCACGGAGATCCCGAAGGGCCGAAAGAAGATTGGGGGGGGTGTATTGTTCCAGCTAACCAGCCGGAGGACATCGTTCGGCGGCCACCGACGCAGCCAGCGGCCCACGAGCCAGGTGGGGTGAGAACCCCACGTGCTCAGGTGAGAGACGGGATCGGTCTCGAACCGAGGGAACCGGCCTTCGTCTCCCCCTTCCCGCTCCAGGTTCCGAAGGACACCGTTGGCCATCTTTCCCAGTCCAGCCCCGGCCGACGCCCGCAACTGGTCGACCGTCTGGGAGATTGCAGCATAGGCGGGGACCCCGTCCATGTACAGGAGCTGGTAGGCGCCCAACCGGAGGAGGTCCAAGACCGTCGGGGGGAGACTCGCCAGCCCCTTTGTGAGGTGAAGATCGAGGAGGTAGTCCAACCGTCCCCTCAGGCGGATCGTCCCATATGCCGCCTCCTGGACCCATCGCCGATCTCTGGGATGAAGAGCCCCGGCTACCTCGCCAAAGGCCAGGTCCAGACGCCTCCCCCGACCCACAGCGCCGAGGACGGAAGCCGCTCCAATTCGGGCCTCCGTCACGTTAGCCATGGCTCCCTCCCCCTCTCCATCCCGCGAGCGGGAAGGTCAGTCCAGCATCCCCTGGGAGGGGGAAGACGGAACAGCGATTTCTCGGGAGGGCATCCGCCCGGCCAGGTAGGCCAGCCGGCCGGCCTGGATCCCCAGACGCATGGCACGGCCCATGGCCACCGGGTCCTCCGCCACAGCGATGGCCGTGTTCATGAGGACCCCGTCCACGCCCTGCTCCATGGTAATGCACGCATCCGAAGCGGTTCCCACACCGGCGTCCACGATAATCGGTACCTGAAGCCGGCTCTTGATCTCCCTGATGTAGAACGGGTTCACGACACCTAACCCACTGCCGATGGGGCTGGCCAAGGGCATGACCGCCACGCACCCGGCATCTTCCAGCCGGAGCGCGGCAATGAGGTCGTCGTTGGTGTAGGCCATGACCTTGAACCCCTCCTCAACCAGGACCTTCGCAGCCTCGATCGTGGCGTGAGTGTCGGGAAGGAGGGTCTTCTCGTCTCCGATGATCTCCAGCTTGAGCCATTCGGTGAACCCTGCCGCACGGGCGAGCCGAGCATACCGGATGGCATCCTCGGCCGTATAACACCCTGCAGTGTTGGGAAGAAGGAGGAATTCGTCCGGATCGAGATGATACAAGATCCCCTCTTCCTTGGTGCGATCCAGGTCAACCCTTCGGACGGCCACCGTTACCATCTCGGCCCCCGTGGCCCGGATTGCCGCGATCATGGTGGCGTTGTCCTTGTACTTGCCGGTCCCGACGATCAGGCGGGAGGAGAACTCCCGGTCATCGATTCGGAAAGGAGTATCGGTCACATCAGGCGTCATTCCTCACATCCTTTTCAGTCTCCGGCCGACGGTCTCCACAGACCGTCAACCACCTCCCACGAAATGGACCAGTTCCAGGTTGTCTCCCCCCCGGACAGGTACCTCGCCATATCGACCTCGGTCCAGAATCTCCCTGTTCAACTCGACGACCACCAGGCCTGGATTCAGGTCAAGGTGTTCCAATAGTTTCGAGACCGTCAGGCCGGAGGGGATGTCCCGCTCCTTCCCATTCAGGGACACGTTGATGGTTCCTGAGTCCGTCATTGCATGAGTCCAATGCTCGAATCCGATGGCTCTCCTCCACCGGAGGGACCCCGACCGGCGTACGACTCGAGCTGCTGCAGGTAATTCCTCACCGCTTGAACAGGATTCGGAGCCTCCCATACACCGCCGCGAACCGCAACGCCGTGGGCGCCCCCCTTCATCACCTCCGCCACCCGGTTCGGATGGATTCCTCCGATCCCGACCAGGGGGAGAGCGGCGTCCAGCCGCTCCACTCCACCCGGGACCGCGTCGGGGTGCGAAGGGGTTGAGAACAGCGTTCCCACCATGAGGAAGTCGAGCTGCCCTTCCCGGGATTCCTCCGCCTCGATCCTATCGTGGACCGAAAGCCCGAGAGTCCTATGTGGACCCACGATCCCCCGTGCGTGCCCCGGGGAAAGCGACCGCTGGCCCAGATGGCCACCCGGAAGATCGAGGGCGAGAACCACATCCATGCGATCGTTCACCAGGAGGAGGGCCCCTGCCTTTGCGGCGTCATCCCGAAGAGCCTGAGCCAACTCGAAAATCGCTCTGCCCTCCAGACCAGGCCCCCTGATGTGGAGAGCGACCTTCTTCCCTCCGACGCGCATGGCAGCCCTGGCCAGATCCGTGAAGTCACTCCTGGCCAGGATCGCGTCGTCGGTAACCAGGTGAAGAGGGCGGATCACACGAAGCTGGCATCCGAGGGAATGGGATGCCCCCTTAGCCACGCCTCCACAGACATCCGTCGGCTTCCGGCTGATTGCACTTCCGCGACTCGGAGGGCCCCCCGCCCGCAGGCCACCAGTAGACCAGAGTCGGCAGACACCTCCAGAATCGCTCCGGGTGTGGCTCCATGGGAGAAGTGCGACTCTGGCGTCGGGCCGAAGAGTTTCACCGCTGTTCCTCCCAGCGTGGACCAGGCACCGGGCACGGAATCCATTCCCCTGAGATGCCAGTCCAACTCCTGTGCGGTGTAGTTCCAGTCGATTCGGGCAAGTTCCCTGTTGACTTTGGGGGCGAACGTGGCCGAGGCGTGATCTTGTTCGACCTCCTCGTCCACACCGTTCTCGAGGAGGGCCATGGCTTCGATGAGAGCTTCGGCGCCGACTTCGGACAACCGAGTGCCCAGCTCCGTCGCTGTCTCACTTGGACCGATCTTCTCGGGCGTCTGGAAAAGGATGGGGCCGGCGTCCATCCCCTCCGTCATCCGCATGATGGTGACCCCTGTGATATCCATCCCCTTGAGGATCGCCCAGTTCACCGGCGCGGCGCCCCGGAGCTTCGGCAGGAGCGACGCGTGAACGTTGATGGAGCCTCGGGGGGGTAATCCCAGGACAGCGGGTTTGAGAATATGACCGTACGCAACCACGACAGAAATGTCCGACTCAAAGGCCCGGATCTGCGCCATGAACTCCTCGCCGAAAGGCCGGTTCGGGGTCAGGACGGGCAGGCCCTCTTCCAGCGCAACCTCTTTCACAGGGGAGGGGGAGAGGTTCCTGCCCCGGCCCTTTGGCCGGTCCGGCTGGGTGATCACCCCTACCACCTCGTGGCCCTCATAGCCCAAGGCCCGGAGGGAAGGTAGCGCGAAGAGCGGAGTTCCCCAGAAGAGCACTCTCAGGAGGCCACCTCCTCTGCCCGGCTCTTTTGCCACCTCTTGATCGCCAACCGGCGCTTCAAGGGACTCAGCCGGTCGGTGATCAGGATCCCGTCCAGATGATCGATCTCGTGCTGCAGAGCCCGGGAGAGCAGGCCCGTGGCTTCGATGGCGACGGGTTTTCCCTCGGGGCTGAACCCTTCCACCCTCACCGATGAAGGCCTTTCCACCACCTCCTCCATCCCCGGGATGCTCAAACACCCTTCCGGGGCCCGCTCCAGCTTCTTCCCTGATTCAACCACCCGTGGATTCACCAGGGCGATGGGACCCGCTTCCTCCTCGTCCGCCTCCCCCAGATCCACCACAATGACCCGGCTGGAGACGCCCACCTGGGGCGCTGCCAGCCCGATCCCGGAAAACCTGTACATGGTATCCAGCATATCCCTGGCGAGGGTTCGGACCTCTTCGTCGAAGGCTCCGACTTCCGCCGCCGTGATCCGGAGGACCGGATCGCCCAGGATCCTTACTTCCCGGATTGCCATCTTCCCAGATAATCTCGCTCGGCAGGGCTCAGGTGCCTCGCCGGTTGTCGGTCTCCTGCCCCGTGACAATCCTGGCGATCCGGCCTCGCTCGACCACGAGCCGCGTGTTCTCACCTGTCTTGATCGTGAGCCTGTCGTCCTGCACGTGGACTACAGTCCCGATGATCCCGCCGTTGGTCACAACCTCATCGCCCTTCTTGAGCTCCGAGATCATGTTCCTGTGTCGCTCCTGCTCCTTCCGTTGCGGGCGAATCAGGAGGAAGTAGAAGATGGCGAAGATCGCCACCATCTGCATCATGAAAATCATCGTGGCGTTTCCCCCCTCTCGGGGAGCCGCCAGTATGGCCAGAGTGGCTTGGATCACGACCGTCTCCGTTACATGAAAACCGCGTTATTCCTTGATTCTCCTGGGGAAGGTCTGCACAAGTGGGGTGCGGCCGCGCACAGGGGTCTTGCGAGTGCCAGACAAGGAAGGACGACGAAAGCGATGCCAAAGCATCGGAGAGGAGTTCTGACGCCGTATG
>JBDHCH010000239.1:0-7574 GCA_039592115.1 Gemmatimonadota bacterium
CGCGCCACTCGGTACCGCTCCAGCCACATGAGGTCGAATTCGTCGGTTTTGACCAGGTAGGCGACCTCGCCGCCGGTCGGACCATGCCCAAACCCAAGGAGTTGCCTACCGGGTGGGAGGGGGACCGACCCGATCAGCTTCCCTGCATCATCGAAGACATCCATGCAGGAGGCCGAGTCAGGGGGCAGCCACCGCTCCACCCAGGCCTCACCGGCCAGGGAAACCCGTGTCCGATCCGGTCGGAAGAGCGGAAGGCTCTCGGCCCACTGGAAGTCGTCAACCCCGGGGCCGTCACTGGAGAGGCCGCGGCTCATGCCCATCCTGACCTCGCCGCCGCCGCTGGCGCCCCACATGGAGATGCCCGCCGCCCTCATCTGGGGGAGAAAGGCTTCCTTCGTTTCCCGATCCAGGGGGATCGCTTCCAATGGATTTGGGGGCCCGGTCACCACTCTCCCGTCCGGATGGTGCCAGGCCACGGAGTAATCCGATGCCCGAACCACCGCCACCCGGCCGTCGGGGCCCACGGCCCAATCATCCCGCGGTTCGAGGAGACGGGGGAGGAACCCGTGGCCGGGGGTTCGGATCTGCTCAACCTCGGGCGACCAGAAGAGGGCCGCGGTCTCCCCGGCTTGGCTCTGCAGGTCGAAGCGGGCCACGGTGGCCGAATCGGGCGGTCCCCCCTCCTGCGATCGGGACGGCTGGTAGTAGACGCGCCCCTCCGAGTCGCCAAACCGGGGATGGAGGAGACCAGGGAACCCGGTCTCCGTCGGTACCATCATGGTTCGACCCCCGATGAAGCCTCCGTCGGGACCGATCACGGTCAGATGGGTCTTTCCGAAGTCCACCAGGAGGGTGGAATCTCCGGTCAGAGGGAGAACCTGATCAGGCTCCATGTACTCCTCTGGGCCCGGGCCGACACCTCCCAAGGTGTCGGCTTTCCCAGCATCCAGATCGATGCGGAGGACCACCTGGCCGAAGGGATCGGCAGCCAGAACCCTCCCGTCGGATAGCTCCCGGACCCCGTTCAGGAAGCTGAACGCTTCAGGGTAGACTACCTCGAACTCGAGGGAAGGTGGCGGTCCGATGGTCGGTCCGGGTTCGCCATCGGTCTCGGGGTGGGTGGCTTCCCCCTCTCCCCCGGAGCAGCCCGGGAGGGCCAGCACCAGGGTGAAGGCCATGAGCCGACGGGTGTCCATGCTCTTATGATCCCCCCGCGCCGCATCATTGGATGCGGTACCGCTCCAACCGACCGGAAACCCAACTCGTCCAGATCCAAAAATCCGATCGATCCGACGCGGCAGCAAGGCTCTGCCGCGACGGGCTCACCTTGACCGGCATCAACCGCCGAGTGCAGTCTCCGCCGAGCCTCTTCCTTGGCGGCTTACGAGAGAGTCCGACATTACTCTTGAGACCCCAACGATCGTTGAGTAGGTGTTTTCGCCCCGGGCCAAGTATGGGCTCAATTCGAGGAAGGCTCCGATTCCTGGGAAGCTTCTGCACTGAGCATGACCCGGAACACCGTCTGCCCAGGGATCGAGCTCACTTCGATTTCCCCCCGATGCTGGTCCACGACCCTCCGTACCAACTCGAGGCCGAGCCCGACACCCTGGCCTACGGGCTTGGTTGTGAAGAACGGATCGAAAATGTGATCGAGGATCTCGTCGGGAATCCCAGGGCCGTCGTCAGCGACCTCCACCGTGACGCTTCCGTTGTCGCCGCTTGCAGCGACGAGAACGGTGCCGCCAGGGCCCGCTGCATCAACCGCGTTGTCGATGAGGCTGCGATGGTCACGCCCGAAGCCTTCGCCTTCTCTCGCACCAGGACCAAACTCTGCTCGACGCCCTTGCGTAGATCCAGCACCTCGGGAGTCATAGCGCGATCCATGTGGGTGAAACCCTTCACCGCCGAGACCAGGTGGAAGATTTGGGCAGCACCGTCCTCGATCTCCTCTGAGATCTGGGAGGCCGAAAACCAGCAACCGAGCCAATGCAACGCGGCGCGGCGGTTGGCGAGAGGCAGTGATTCGGCCAGGGTTCGGAGTTCGTCCAGGTGGATGGGGGCGTCGGCCAAGGCCCCCGCTTCCTCCTCATCGCCGCCAAGCTCTTTCAGCCATTCGCTGATTGCGTCCTCGCGATCGGCCTGTTCCAGGGGACCCCATCTCCCTGCATCGCCGTCCAACGATCGTGATTTGATCTCGTCGATCACCGAAAATTGGTCCTCCGTCAGGCCCAGCACCGCCAGGGCCCGTACTGCTGCGCGGCTCTTCTCCAGGGTGTCCAACAGCCCCTTGACGCTCCGGACCAGGGCCGACGCAGGGTTGTTCAGCTCGTGGGCGAGGCCAGCGGCAATTTTTCCGAGTGCCAGCGCTCTCTGGTCCTGGAGGTCGGAGGACGTGAAACGCCGCGCCCGGTCCACCATGACATGAACGAGGATGGCGGTAGTCTCGGGGCATGCGTGGATCAGGGCGGGAACAAGCTCGCGGGGGAGCATGAACACTTCCGTGGGCTCTTCGGCGACACTGTTTCCAGGAGATCCCCGCATGCGCGAGTAGGGCAACGTCCCCGTCACCTCACCTTCGCGCCATTCCATGACCTTCCGCCGGCCGTAGGCCTTCTCCACGTGAATGACCACCCGTCCGGAAAGCACTGCGTACAGGCCGTCCACTTCCTTGCCCGCCTCCACGAGGAGATCACCCGCCTCGAAACGAAGGAGGGTTCCGTGGGCTTGGAGCCAGGCCAGCTCCCACTCAGGCGCTTTTCCCAGTACAGCATGGGCTCGAAGGCGCTCTACCAGAGTCGGTCCCTCGGTCGGGGAGATCTCTGGTGTGTTCATCATTTGGTGTTTTCCCCTGTTTCACCGTGTCGAGATGTCTCAAGCCGTCGGCACAGAGGCCGAGCCCTCGCCCACCGCGGAGGCTATGCGCCTCGCCGAGGCCTGGCGCACATCGCCGGCTGCGAAGATCCCCCGGACGCTCGCGTCCGACGGGAAAAAGTCCCCATGTTTGAATGCGGAGGGTGGCGTGTAGACCGGACATTATGAGACTGGGCTCGGTCTCATCTCAGGGGGGCACTTCACCCAGTTGGTACCCCCAAGCTCGGGTCACCTGAAAGGAGCTGACGGGCCGTCATGGGATTGGGAAAGTGCTTTCCCCGTGTCTGCCTTCAGTCCCGAGCCATGCTCCAATCCCGAGTCGACACTGGAGTTCACCGGACTATCTCTTGTTTTGTCCGCACTGCCCTAAAACGCCTGCTCAACGCCGAGGTAAACCCCTCGATGACCCTCTGAGAACCCGACAGACAAGACAGCCCGTAGGTCTGCCATCTGCGGATACTCGGAGAAATTCGGCGCTGCCCAGATTCCCAGGCCCACCCCCGTATGCCACTTTCGGGAAATCTCCTCAGACAGGAAGACCCGGCCGGTGTCCAAGAATGCGAGGCCGCCGATCTTCGCTGGGAGGACAAGTGTGACATGGAACAGTTCAGCCCTACCTTCGATCGATCCGTAAACAACTCCGTCACCGAGGTACCGCTCGTCTTTGAGCCCCCGCACGGAGTTCTCTCCTCCAAGGTAAGCGCCCTCAAAGAAAGGGAACTCGCCGAACACCTTGGCTCCCCCAAGGCGGAGAGCCAGTTGAGGGTAAGGGTCTTCCTTACGTGCCACGGTCAGTGAAGCATCCCCATCAAGACCTCCAAACGTCCCCCGGTCCACCTCCAGCCACTGGGGCTGGAACGAGCCCCCAATCCGCATCCGTGCACCTCGGGAAGGCCTGCCGGGGTTGGCTCTTCCGTCCCAAACCAGTTCCGCGAAGAGGCCAAGGAGGCCGAACTCTCCTGATCCGTAGGGCCGCTCATTTGCGAGAAGGGTCTTTCCTGTCTCCGTGGTGTCCGAGTCCGTCCACAGGGCACTGGCCCCGAACTCGATTTGGAATCGACGAGTTGACGAAAACCGGAGGCCGGCGCGCACGTCAGTGGTAAGGACGCCGGGGCTGAAGAAGTCAGGAGGCCCTTCAGAGCCTGTCTCGTTTCCGAGCCCGTTGAAGCTGTTGATCTTTATGGGCGAATGGAGCGTGGTGGCGAAGAGGTGGACATTCCGAGCGACGTTTTGGACCTCATACTCCGCTTCGACGATGGGCTTCGAGGGACGGGTGGCATATGCAATCCTGGCGGCAGCCCGGTAACGGAAGAGGTCCTGTTCGAACCCGTACCCAATGCGGGCTGCACCCACTCCGAGGACGATCCCCTTGGAACTACTGTATCCGGCCTTGCCCGAGGGGAGCCAAACCCCACCCCAATCCGGGGTCCCCGGCCCAGTGCCGTCGTCGTGCCAATACTCAGGAAGTCGAGGCTGTCGATTCAGCAGTCGAACTCCCTCTCCCGCGGCGACCCTGCCGGTATCCCCTTCGTCGTAAAAGGTGACCCGGCCACTCCGGACCGGGCTTCGCAGGTCGAGGTCGTCGGTACCGCCGCCACCCATTACACGAAGTCGTATACTGGAATCTCCATCACCCTCCAGTACGACATAGTCATCGCCGCCCTTGAGGTAGAGCCTGATCTCCCGGGTATCTCTCGGGTCGAATACCCTCCGGAAGTGTGCTGGTCCGGAGGGCGCTGGATTCACACCATCACGCCCAAACACCGCCACCTCGACCCGGCCGCCTTCCAGATGTCGAAGAAGGGCGTATTCAGCGTGATCCGTGCGGACAATGTCTGCAGCCCGGTTCACAATCTCGTAGAACTCGGAAGCGGCGGACGGTAGCTGCTCCCGTCGGGACCTCAGCGCTTGTTCAAGCGCTGCCCCGGCAGCCTCATGATGCGCGGCCGGGAGAGCCTGCACGGCGTTCTCGATGACCGAATCGGACAAGCGCCCTTGCAGGTCCTCGACCACTTCCTCCCAGTCTTCTCGTGAGAGCCCCACCAAAAAGGGACGATCCATATCCCACGCGTTTCGGGTCAACCCGAATACGGATGGCATGTCCTCGCCGAAGGTGATGATCCGGGGGTCGACTAGTCGAGCGAGCCACGCTCCTGCGCCATCGAAGTCGACGAACACTTGATCCCGGTCTCGGGGCAGGGGCCGCCAGATGTACCCTCCTTCAGGATCATCAAACCGCGCCCAAAGCCAATTTGTCTTGTTGCGGTCCCGGTCGCCAAGCACCAGGTCCAACAGGCGTGCGCGAAGGAACTCGGAGGCGTCCAAGCGGTTTCGAGGGTCCTCTTCGAGGTCGTCCATGAAGTTCCCAGTGTTCTTTATGGACCGGGACCCTGCGAACCCGACGGTGTTTCCTTCGCCTTCATCAGGTCGGGCCTCGAAGAGTACCAACTCGCCAGCAAACATCTCCCTGAATTCGCCCAGACGGGGGTCATCTGGTACATGAAACAAGACCGGCGACGGATGGAGGATTTCGGCCGCCGTGAGGATACGGTCAGCCACCACGGCACCAGTCGGGTGAAGCTTGGCCACCTGACCCTGGAGAGTCCGGGCGTAGATCGTCCCCTGAAGCTCCAGCGGAAGACTCTGGGCAGGGAACTTGTCGACGGTTCTCAACACATATCTTCGACCATCGGCACCCAGTGTGTGCAGCGTCCGGGTCATGAAGTTCCCCCCGACCCTGACCGGTTGCAGCCCGCCGCCGCCGAGGGATCCGAGGTCGAGGACCGGGACCCGGATCGGAGTCCGCCACAGTTCGCGGTAGCCTTCACCAACGAGGGGTGTGAGGAGGGCGGGGATATCGTATCTCGTGCTGGGTGTCACAAGAACCGAATCGCCACTGGTGTTGGTTTGCCCAGATATCGGCGTGGAGACGACGACGGCCGCTAACAGGGCACCACGGGGCGTGAGAAGGAACCAGGATCGCACGGTAGACTCCTCTCGCACAGGAAGGCAGCTATCCCGCGACCGCTACGAACCAGAGCGGCACTCCGAAGAGCACCCCCAGAGCGAATCGATGTCTCACCCTATACTGCGGAACTGAAATAGGGAAGGGAGATGGCCTTCTTCCTCAACGCCCTCCATGCGAACCAAGGGACTTGCCGATAGGCTACCGCCCCGTTACCCTCGCGAACACATCTTACGAGCGGTGCAGGTTCTCGGGTGACATGCCGGGTCTTGGCAGATCAGGAGGAGGGTGTCCCCGCTATGGCTTCGGCATCCGAGAAATCGGATCCGGGACTCTCGGCTGACAGAACTGGAAGCGTCGCACGGGAGGGCGCGGGTCCTCAGCCTTCTTTTTTCGTTCCCAGGCCCGTGATCGGTTGATCCGGGCACTGCGAAAGGACCTTCACCAGGAAGAGCGCGGCTTTCGAAAACCAACGTTGTCGGATCAAGCGTGCTGACCCGTCCCTCCATGACTGCCACAGCAAATGGACGTTGCGGGGGGGGGCTCTGATCACCTGGCTGGCCGATTCCAGGGTTCCCGGCAGAATCAGATGTTTCACGCGACGAAGTATTGGTCCACATGTGGGGGCAGTGTTTGAGCGGCCGCTCTTTCTCCCGGGAGATAAGATGATCAGGACTCTCGGCATTACGCTCACGGCATCGGGCCTGATCATGGCGCTCCTGATCCCGGAGTTGGACCTTTCTCCGGGCTTCGGACGCATCGAGATGCTGGGGTTGTCGATCGCCATCACGCTCACCGGGGCGGGGCTTCTTCTGGCCACGAACCGAGAGCCTCCCTGGGTGACACGACTTCGGCAGGTCCCCTCCGCACTCCTTCTCCTCCCTATTGTTTTGTCTGCTTCACTTGGAGTGGTCAGCGGCGCGGCATTGGTTGGCACAAGGCAGATGGGGGCCCAGTTCCCCCATGACCAAACATCCGGAACTCGAAAGATCCTCGCACGGGTCGTAGAGCGGGCGGGCTTGGTCGGCACCGGTGTTTGCCGATGTGAGCCACAGTGGGAAGGCGAGATGAGCCTCCCGGGTGGGTTCCGGACACCCGTGTCCGTCTACGACCGAGGGGGGGAGGGGCTCCGGCCGGGTGTGGTCATCCTTCACGGCAACACCTGGCTCGGACGGAACCTCTCCATCTATCGCCTGTTGGCAAGTGCCCTGGCCGAAGAGGGGTTCATCGTTCTGACCTTCGACTATATCGGGAAGGGGCGGTCGGACGATCCGTTCAGACTTGGGCCGCCAGGGATCCAGGAGGCGTTCGACTTTCCCGCTCAGACCAGAGCGGCGATCGACTATCTCGTCAACAACACCCAGGCCGACCCCAACAATGTGTCGGTCTTCGGTCACTCGGGCGGCGCGGACTGGGCGGAATTCGTCGGTTTGACCAGCGGCGACGTATCGCGGGTAGCCATGATGGTGACGCCCCCCTCGCCGCCTGACCCGGAAACGGAGGTTGTGAATGAGGAACCCCGGCTCACGGATCGGTGGCGCCAGACGTACCAGTTCCTCTACGGGACGCCAGTTCCAGAGTGGTTTCGATGGTCGATGACCGGTATGCGCGATCGAGACTGGGGTGGCGTATACACAGTGCTGGACACACCGGGACACAAACCTCTCCTCATCCTCCTCGGGGAGTACGACGCCCCCCGGGATCACCAGTTCGCCAGGGAACTCTTCGGCGAATTTGC
>JBDHCH010000240.1:0-5858 GCA_039592115.1 Gemmatimonadota bacterium
CCGGCTTCGAGGCGCGATCGCCGGAAATCGGTGCCGAGGGGGATTTCGTTCATACCTTCGTGGGGTACGATCCGGAGGGGTACTACCTGGAATGGGACGCCTTTCTCGACGTGCCGGTCAACGACGAACTCCTCCGTCGGCTGAATAACGGCGTGAACGAGGGGATCGAGGGGCGTTCATCCACCGTCCAGATCGAGATCGAGACTGAGCTGGGAACCATCGTCATGGACGTGTTTCCCGAGCGTGCGCCGGGCTCCGTGGCGAACTTCCTTCGCTACGTGGACGAAGGGTTCTATGATGGCGGCACCTTCCACCGTACGGTCAGAGCAGACAATCAGCCCAACGACTCGGTCCGGATCGCGGTCATCCAGGGGGACGTGGCAACGGAGCATCGGGAGGACCGCTACCCTCCCATCCAGCTGGAGAGGACGACACAGACGGGTCTCGAGCATGTCAGCGGCGCTGTGTCCATGGCCCGGGGAGGGCCGGACACGGCCACCTCTTCATTTTTCATCTGTGTAGGCGATCAACCCGAGTTGAACTTCGGTGGGAACAGAAACCCGGATGGGCAGGGATTCGCGGCGTTCGGTGTGGTTGTGGAGGGAATGGAGGTTGTGGAGGCGATCAACCGTGCCCCCGCCGAGGCCCAGAGCCTGACCCCGCCCATCGGGATTCTTCGGGTGGCCAGGCGGTAAGGAGGAACCGTAGGGGAAAGGGCCGGAGTTTCTTTGCCTTGACCCGGCCTGGAGACGTTCAGTTCTCGAGGTAGCCCCACGGATGATCGGTGCTTCTCTCTCTCGTTGGAGAATGACATGAAAAAGCTTCTTTCTTTATTCACCTTCGGCGTGGCCCTGGGTCTCCTCTCCTGCCAGGCTGGAGAGTCGAGAGGCGAGGACAGGGAGTTCCGAGTGGCCGTCGCGATGTTCTCCCACGAGACGTGCACCTTTTGCCCCGGCGGGGATGTGGAGGTGGAGGATTGGCTTCGGGTCAGCCCACCTCTGGCGGGGGAGGCGCTTCTGGGGTCGGGGGGGTACGTGCGGGGTTTCGTAGAGATGGCCCACGATTACGGAGATATGGAGTTGGTGGGTCTCACCTCTCCGGTGGGAGTCTTTGGTGGGTCCTCGAGGAGCTGGAACACCGAGGAGACCTTCAATCATTTCCTGGACCTCATGATCCAGGACCTGGAAGCTGCCATGCCCGTCGACGGGGTGTACCTCTCCCTCCACGGCGCCATGGCGGTTCGGGATGTGCCACGGCCGGAAGCGGAGATCGCCAGACGCTTCAGAGAGGTGGTAGGCCCGGACGTGCCAATCGCGGGGAGCTTCGACCTCCATGGGAACGAAGATGAAGAGTTCCTGGAGCATGCCGACTTCGCCTTCACCACAAAACGGTATCCTCACTACGATGCCGCCCTCCAGGGAGAGAGGGCGGCCAAAGCCCTCCATCTGACCATGTCCGGCGACTATTCTCCCACTACCGCCACGAGAAGACCCGGGATCATCACGGCGACGGTGCTTCAGTGGACCGGAACCTCGCCTTCAATGGATATCATGGAACGGGCCCGCCGGTGGGAGGCGCGCCAGGCCGACGCATTCGTGAGTGTGTTCTACGGATATCCCTGGTCCGACGTGCCCGATGTGGGAGCCACCATTCATGTCATGACGAACGGGGACCAGGAGCTGGCCGACCGAATCGCCGACGACATGAACGAGTTCTTCTGGCGGGTGAGGGAGGAGTTCGCAGTCGGGAGCTACCCCTTGCCGGACGAAGCTGCCCGCATGGTCCAACGGGCCATCGCCGAGGATGCCATTCCTGTGGCCGTCGGCGACCATTCCGACCGTCCGGGGGACGCCACTCACATCTTGAGGGCGTTCGAGGCGGCCGACGTGAATCGGGTCCTATACGGTGCCATCACTTCTCCCCGGACATTGGACGCCTTGAGGGAGCAGGCAGCTGCCCCGGGGGATGCGTTCGACATGGAGATTGGCGGGTTCACGCCCTCCGGTGGGTCCCCGTTTCGGATCCAGGGCACGCTGACCTTCTTCGACGCGGCCATGGGGTATGAGGCGGTGGCGGTCGTGGAGTTCGGTGAGGGGAATGTCGTGATTCTCGCTCCAACGTACACACAGGTCACCGATCCGAACCGATTCCGGTTCGGCCCCATCCAGCTGTCCGACTTCGACGTATTCGTAGTCAAATCCCGCGTCCACTTCCGAAGAGGGTTCGACGAGACGGGGTTTGCGAAGACGATTATCGTGGTGGAAGCACCGGGACCCTTCGTCGGCACGACGTTCCTGGACGCGCTACCCTATGAGCATGTTGACTTGAGCGTCCTGTATCCTTTCGGGATGCCGACGGAACGGAGGTAGCGGGGCTCGAGACGCCTTCCCGCATTCCTCGTGGATCCGGGCCTTGGGGGGGAGCGAATGATCCGCTATTCGATTCAGGTTTGGACTTCCTCATGGAGGGGCCTGTGGCCGAGGGCCCTCCCGGCCCGTCGAGTCCTCCTCTTATGGGGAATCCTGTGTTCCGGCCTCTGCTTTGGAGGATGTGCGAAGCAGGCACCTTGGCTCGAGTATGGACCTCCCCGTGCCCAGGCTACCCTTCAAGCGATGGCCGTGGACCTGGTGCTGGGGATGGAGGAGGATTGGGCGTCGCCAAGGGAAACGGCGGCCCTTTGCGTGGGGACGGGTCGGCGGGTCACGGTGGGGCTTCGCTCCGCCTCCCGGGATGAGATTTGGGATCCGGAGCCAGCCTTCTTCAGAGCCCTGAGCGCACCGGGCTGGGAGGTGTACGCTCTATCGGCGTGTGATTGGGATGAGGAGGTCAGGGAGAAGGTCCGAGAAACAGGTGCTCCGGCTGTAACCATGGGAGTGTCTCAGGTGGAATGGGTGACGGACCGGGCCGCCACGATCACGATCCGGATCAGGGAAAACGCCCAGCGGAATCACCGCTATACGTGTGACTTCCAACGCCCGGAGCAGGACTGGGTGTCAGTGGGTTGCGTCTACCGCCTTCTCTCGGAACTGCCCTGACTGCTGAACGGGAGAGGGAGCCAACGGGAGCAAGGGCTGAGAACCGTGGAAGCGATTACCGTTTACTCCCAGGGGAGGCTCCATGAGTGATGACGGAAGACAAGACGGCGGAGGGCTCCGAGTGCCGTCTATCGTCATGATTCCGGTTGGACTGGCCGTGGGGTGGTTCGTGGCCAATTGGCCCGGGGCAATTTTCGGAGGGATTGTGGGAATATTCCTCTGGCGGTCCAGAGCCTGATCGAACGCGGCTAGTGCAGCTTTCTCCCTAACCCTTCCCGGGTAGGGTCCAGGGCTCCAACTCCCGTTCGAAGTCGTCGAAGTCATAACCGAATCTCTGGATGTCCTCAGCGTAGTGATTCCCGACGAGGTCGGCGGTCACATCGTCGTAGTAGATTCGGTAGTCCTTCTTCCGCTCTTTCGAATGCCTCCGGTGAGGCAGTTGGATCTGCGGGATTCCTCCCAACCTGCAGGCTTCTTTGAAGTCGTCGTGCAGCCGCTCGAATCGCCCCACGAAGTCCACGAGGACCCTTCCTTCCAGGTCGACGATGTAATGGCTCTGAATTTGCCTCGACGCCTCGAAGTAATACTCGAAGGGTCGGTCGCGATCGAATTTGTGCCGGAGAAATGATTCGAATGTGTCGAACTGGTCTGTGGGGGCGTTGGGAA
Source organism: Gemmatimonadota bacterium (assembly GCA_039592115.1). GTDB lineage: Bacteria > Gemmatimonadota > Gemmatimonadetes > Longimicrobiales > Gaopeijiaceae > JBDHCH01. The sequence continues at coordinate 3,702 of JBDHCH010000240.1, forward strand.
CCCGTTGAAGGTGATGCCACGAGCTGACCTGGAGGTCCCACGGATTCCGGACGAACACGAACTTGAACAGCTGGCTCCAGAAGGGCTCTCCGATGTTTTCGTAAGCCGCGATGGCCTTCGCATGACGGGGAAATTTCGCCCCGGTCTTGTACCTCAGGACCCGAGTGAGGCCGTTCACCAGGTGGATGGGGATCGCGTAGGGATCAGTACGGTGGAGTCGCTTCAACGCCGCCCGGATACTGGTACCGCCGGTCTTTGCGATGTGGACGAAAAGGATCTTGTACCGCGGTGACAGGAACATGGCTCGCCCGAGGGGTTTCCGCGTTGGTGACGCCCCCCGAAGCCGCGGAAGGGGACCGCCGTCGATGAGAGGAAAGCTATGGAGAGTCGGGGGGAAGGGGGAGGGGGAAGGGTGGGGTGGAGCGCCGGTGAGACTCGTGCGTTAATTTCCTCCCTTGAAGTCCCTGGGGCCATTGATGGACAGGGGTCTCGTGCGTCGGTTTGGGTGGGAGAGGAAGCTCATGGCGGGTCGCCCGTACGTTTTGGCTGAAACGACATGGAAGACGGTGAGGGAGATCGAGTACGAGGTGGCGATTCTCCCGTGGGGGGCCACCGAGCCTCACAACCTCCATCTCCCCTATGGGACCGACACTCTGGAAGGTGAGGCCGTGGCAATCGAATCGGCCCGGGTCGCCTGGGACAGGGGTGCGAAGTGTCTGGTGCTCCCTTCCGTTCCGTTCGGCGCAAACGCCCAGCAGGTCGACATCCCCCACACCATCAATCTGAATCCCACCACCCAGGCCTTCGTTCTCGGCGATGTTGTGGAGAGCCTCGAAGCCCAGGGCGTCCCCAAGCTCCTGATCCTGAACAGCCATGGCGGAAATGAATTCCGCCCCTTGATCCGCGAGCTCCAGGCGAAATCGGAGGTCTTCCTCTGCACGCTGAACTGGTTCACGCAACCGGAAGTGGCCGAGCACTTTCCCGAGCCGGGCGATCACGCAGGGAAGCTGGAGACCAGCCTCATGCTTCACCTGGCCCCGAACGCGGTACTACCCCTCTCAGAGGCTGGCCCGGGAGAGGAACGCCGGTTCAAGATCCGCGGCCTGAGGGAAGGGTGGGCGTGGGCTCCACGGGACTGGATTCAGGTGACCCGGGACACTGGCGTGGGCGATCCTTCGGGAAGCTCGGCCGAGGCCGGGGGGGCGTTTCTCGCAGCCGTGGCCGAACGCATCGGATCTTTCCTGGTGGAGCTCGCCGAGGCTCCACTGGAAGATCTCTATGAATAAAGCGACGAACATCCAGTGCCGGGGAGCGAAGCCCATCCCCCAGAGCAGGATCTGAGAGGACATCCATGTTCGTAACCATGAGAGACGGCCTCCGCCTTCATGTCCGGGTGCACGGGGAGGGAGAGCCCCTCCTCCTGATCCACGGGTTCACGGGATCGACGGAAGTGTGGGGGGAGGAGTTGTCGGAGGGTTTGGCGCAGGCCCACCGAGTGGTGGCGGTCGACCTGGTGGGGCATGGCGCCAGCGACTTCTCCGGGGACCCCGATCGCTACCGCATGGAAGAGGTCGTGCGGGATCTGGGTCAGGTCCTGGATGCGCTCGAGATCGAGCGCGCGAGGTGGCTGGGATATTCCATGGGCGGCAGGATCGCTCTGGGAGCGGCGGTTTTGCGGCCGGCTCGGATTTCGGCCCTCATCCTGGAGAGCGCCTCACCGGGGTTGATAGGGGAAAACGAACGTCGGGCTCGACGGCGGGCGGACGAAGCGTTGGCGGAGGGAATCCTCAGAGGAGGCATGGAGGCGTTCGTCGACCATTGGATGGGACTGCCACTCTTCGCCACCCAGGGGAAGCTTCCCCCGAAGATCAGGGCCGCCAATCGGGAACGGCGGTTGAGGAACAACCCTGAAGCCCTGGCCGCCTGTCTTCGCGGGCTCGGCACCGGTGCTCAGCCTTCTTTCTGGGAAAACCTGGGCGATATTGCTGTTCCGACCCTCCTGCTGGCGGGTGAAGAGGACAAGAAGTTCACTGATTTGGCCCAGCAAATGGCGAAGGTCATTCCCGGAGCTGAGCTTCGCCTGATCCCGAAGTCCGGTCACTCAATCCACCTGGAAAATCCGTTCGCCTGGCTGGCAGCGGTCAGGACCTTCCAGCC
>JBDHCH010000241.1:0-6702 GCA_039592115.1 Gemmatimonadota bacterium
CTCCAGGCCCAGAGCCAGGATGGTATCGGCGGTTGCCAGAGACCCGGATCGCCCACTGGCGTCCAATCCGCCGATCCGCCCCTCCCGGGCCGACCAGAAGAGGGCGAACATGTCTCCGCCCATCCCCGTCATGTGAGGCTCCACCACGTTCAGGACGGCGGCGGCGGTCACCGCGGCATCGAACGCGTTCCCGCCCTCCTGGAGGACGCGCAGGGCAGCTCCCGTCGCCAGAGGCTGGCTGGTGGCCACGACCCCGTTTGGCGCATAGACGGTCGATCGCCCTGCCAGGCTGGAGGGACGCGACTGTGGTGTCATCTGGGCTTCAGCGCTTTGAGTAACGGAGTGGAGGGCGAGGAGAGCAAGGGTTGTCAGGAGTTGAGAGGGCCGTAGGCCCATGGTCATGCCTTTCTTTCGAGAATTCTGACCTTTCCTCCGAAGGAGGTCGCGATCTTGTCGGCGTCCTTGGGATCTCCGGCGGCCCCCGCCTTGGCTGCCTCATCAGGACCCATGGCGTAGTCGGAACAGCAAGGGAGGAAGGCCACGTCGCAGCGGATGTCCTGCATGGAATCCAGGAAGTCGGTGTGGCCTGCATGGTAGTAGGTCACGTTCCCCACGGTGAAGACGTATCCGACCCATCCGGACTGTGGGGGGTGGAACTCTCGCTCCCTGTTGTGGGCGGGGACCGCAAGAATGTCGATCCGATCCAATTGAATGAGGTCGCCAGGGTGGAGGAAGTGGTCCGCGTCTCCCATCTGTTTCTTCATGCCGGTGGGCGCCACCACGATCGTGTCCGGACCCCGGACTCTGGCGATGTCCTCCTCGGAAAAGTTGTCGTAGTGGGGATGTGTCAGGAGGATGTAATCCGCTCGGCTCTCCTCCGTGATCCCCCAGGGGTCCACGTGGATCTCTATGCCTTCTCTGCGTATTCGTACAGAGGATTGTCGGAACCAGGTCACTCCATCCAGCAAGTTGGACACTGACCCCTCCCGGGAGATTCGGTGTTGAGCCTCCTGCAACCTAAGGCGCCACTGGGGAGTGAAAAAGGGCGTCCCGTCGACCCTGATTGCCGCCAGATTGGCAGAACGTCTGCTGATTCGGCATCTTTTTGGAGGAAGGGCGTGGCAAGCTTCCTGCAAAACGACTCTTTCCACCCTGCCGCTGGATGGATGCATGTGAATTTCCGGGGGCCAGGACGGAACAACCCGAATAGGTAGGAGCGAGGACTCATGGGCGAGCGATATTCCCTCCCGGTACTTCCCCTTCGAGATACCGTGGTGTATCCAGGGGTGGCTGTTCCGATTTCGGCCGGACGTCCCGGAACCGTGGAAGCGGTGCAGGAGGCCCTGGAGAGTGACCGGCGCCTCTTTGCGGTAGCACAGCGGGAGAATGTTGATGATCCCCACCCGGACATTCTCTACACGGTGGGCACGGTAGTGAGGATCATCCAGACCCACAGGGTCAGAGGTGGAATGCAGCTCCTCGTCCAGGGGGAGGGAAGGGCCCAGTCCGTCTCCTATTTCCGGGAGGGGGAGGCGATGCTGCAGGCCAACCTCATCAACATGGAGCGCCAGGCACCCACGAACCTGGAGGATCCTGCATTCCAGGCTCTGGACGGCGAGCTTCGGGAACGTGCGGCTGAGTTGGGGACCCGCCGTGGCGTGCCTGTGGAGGCACTGAATCAGCTCATTCAAGGGGTTGATGATCCCGGTGCATTCGCTGATCTGGTCGCCTTCTACTTGGAGCTTCCCACGGAGGACAAGCAGCAACTCCTCGAGATTCTCGGTGACGAAGAGCGCATGCGGGCAGCCCTCGTGGCGGTGGAGCGGGAACTGGCGAGGATCGACGCTCAGGAGGACATCCAGGCGAAGGTTCAGGAAGAACTGGGTGAGAGGCAGCGGGAGATGCTCCTGCGGGAGCAGCTGAAGCAGATCCAGAAGGAGCTGGGAGATGAGGACGAGCGGAACGACGTGGAGGAGCTCCGGGAACGGGTAGCTGAGCTGGAGCTCACGGAGGATGCTCGAACCGAGGTTGAACGTGAGCTGAAGCGCCTCGAACGCACGAGCCCACAATCGGCGGAGTACCAGGTGATAAGGACGTTCCTGGAATGGGTGACCGAGCTGCCGTGGGGGGATCGGACGGAAGACAAGTTGGACCTCAATACCGCCTCGGAAATCCTCGAAGAGGACCATTACGGGCTGGAGGATGTGAAAGACCGGGTCCTCGAGTTCCTGGCGGTGCGGAAGCTCCAGCTGGAGAGGGCAGGAGAGGATGAGGCCGAAGAAGAACCTTCCAGCGTGCAGGAAGAGGGCGAATCCTCCGACTCCGAGGGGGAGGAAGCTGAGGCGGATGACGATGACAACGGGGTTGGCCGGGGTCCGATTCTTCTCTTCGGAGGGCCTCCGGGCACCGGGAAGACCAGCATCGCGCAATCCATCGCGCGCTCATTGGGCCGGAAGTATGTGCGGATCTCCCTGGGTGGTGCGCGGGACGAAGCGGATATTCGAGGGCATCGCAGAACCTACGTCGGAGCGATGCCCGGACGGATCATCCAGGGCATGCGGCAGGTGAAGAGCAAGAATCCGGTCTTCCTCCTGGATGAGGTGGACAAGCTAGGGGTTTCCTTCCAGGGAGACCCGAGCGCCGCACTCCTGGAGGTCCTGGATCCGGCTCAGAACTCGAGCTTCACGGATCACTACCTGGGGATTCCCTTCGACCTCTCCGAGGTCCTCTTCATCGCCACAGCCAACTATGTGGACAGAATCCCGCCGCCCCTGCTCGACCGAATGGAGCGGGTGGAATTCGTAGGGTACACGGAGAAGGAGAAGCTGGAGATCGCCAAGCGGTACCTCCTCCCCCGGCAAGAGAAGGGAGCCGGGCTCCGGGAAGGGGAGATCGACATGGGGGACGAAGCCATCCTCTCAGTGGTGCAGAAGTACACTCGGGAGTCCGGGGTGAGACAGCTGGAGCGTGAGCTCGGAAAGCTCTCCCGGAAGGTGGCCCGGAAGATCGCCGCCGGAGAAGTGGACTCCATCGACCTCGACGAGGAAGTGGTCAGAGAACTCCTGGGCCGTCCCCGGGTCCACCCGGAGCACATGGCGCCGTTGGATGCGGTGGGTGTGGCCACGGGGATGTTCTACACTCCCATGGGAGGGGACATCATGTTCGTGGAGGCCTCCGTCATGCGTGGGAAGGGTGGCCTGGTTCTCACAGGGCAGTTGGGGGATGTCATGAAGGAATCCGGCCGTGCCGCCCTCAGCTTTGCCAAGGCCCAGCATGAGCACCTGGGCATTCCGGCCGATGCGCTGGAGGACCGGGAAGTCCACATCCACGTGCCGGCGGGTGCCGTCCCGAAAGATGGCCCCTCGGCCGGGATCACCATGGCGACCGCACTGGTCTCTGCACTCTCGGGAAGGAAGGTCCGGAGGGATGTGGCCATGACCGGTGAGCTGACCCTGACCGGGCGGGTCCTCCCCATCGGAGGCCTCAAAGAGAAGATCCTGGGCGCCGTCCGAGCGGGAATCTCGGAGATCATTCACCCCAAGGAGAATGAGGCCGACCTCGAGGACATCCCCGAGGAGGTGGCCGAGACCCTCACCTTCCATGCGGTGGAGGATCTGGACCAGGTGATTGCCGTTGCCCTTGCGGATGGTGCGGGAGATACCCCTGCGAAGGGGAGGTCGAAGGGGGGCGGAAGAAAACCGAAGTCAGGGTCCGGAAAGAAGGCGCGGACCTCCAGAGGCGAGACGGCGGAAGGAGTGATCGAGGCCTAGCGTCCCGAGTCAGAAATCCGTGGGAGTATCGAGAGGCCCGCGGGGCCGGGTTCAGGTGACATGGATCCGGCCCGGCGGGCCTTTCCCCACTTCTCCGATGACGGCTGACTGGGGGCAAACGTCCTTCAATTCCGATAGGAACCCTTGCAGGCGGTCCTCTGGAACCGCCAGGAGTAGCCCTCCGGAGGTCTGAGCGTCGGAAAGAAGCAATCGCCGACTATCCGGCATCCCTTCCGGGAATACCACATCCGCCTCGACGTCAGCCAGATTCCGCTTGCTACCGCCTGGGAAACGGGCTTTCCGGGAGAGCTCGAGAGCCCCTGGGAGAAGGGGGACATCCTCACTCCTTACGTGAGCCGAGACGCCAGAGGCCAGGAGCATCTGCCTGAGGTGCCCCAGGAGCCCGAATCCCGTGATGTCGGTGGCCGCACGGACGCCTGCCCCTCGGGCCACCTCGGCGGCATCTCGGTTGAGGGTGGCCATGGAACGGACGGCCGCCTCCACCGTGGGGGTGTCCACGTCCCCGGATTTGATGGCTGTGGCGATGATCCCCGTCCCGATTGCCTTGGTCAGGACCAGCCGGTCGTTAGGCCGGGCTCCGGCGTTGGTGGTCATCTCGGCCGGATCCACCTCGCCCACGGCCACCAACCCGTACTTCGGCTCCGGGTCATCGATGGAATGCCCGCCCAGGATAGGGATCCCTGCCTCCCTGGCTTTCTCGGCCCCTCCACGGATGATCTCTGCCAGGGAACCCTCCTCCAGATGTGCCCTTGGGAATGCGAGGAGGTTCAAAGCGAAGAGAGGTTTTGCCCCCATGGCATAGAGGTCCGACAGGGCGTTTGCGGCTGCAATCTGCCCGAACTCGAAGGGATCGTCCACGATTGGTGTGAAGAAGTCGGTGGTAACCACCAGGGCCCGGTTCGGCTCCAGGAGGTACACGGCTGCGTCGTCACCGGTGGATGCGTCCACCAGTGCGTTCCCGTCCTCTGTGGGGAAGACGTAGCGCAGCACCTGCGCCAGCTCGGAAAGCCCGAGCTTGCAGGCTCAGCCGGACCCGTGGGAAAGCTGGGTCAGGCGAAGCTTCGGGCGCTGGTCTCTCGGCTCGTCGGTCATACCTGGTGTGTTCCTTTGGAAACAAGAGGCCGGACGCGGGTAAACAATGCCCGCGGGTCACGAGGTCCCTTCCGGACCGCGTAGTCTAGTGCCGCCGAAGCTCCGTTGCCACAGGGAGCGAGACCCCCGGGCTCTCGCATCGGCCGCCGAGCATCTGACCTGAAACCGCTCAGTCATGGCGAGAACCAGAAAGAGAGGCCGTCGGGCATGACCGAAGTACCCGGTCCCATCCGCCAACGTTTCGCGGCGGAGGTCCAGAAGTCTGATGCCGACCTGAATCTGGCACTGGCCGCCCTACTGGTGGCGCAGGAGGAGTACTCTCAGCTTCCGGTTGATCCATACCTGGGCCGTCTGGACATCCTCGCTGAGGAGACGCGGGACCGATTGGATGGAGAGACGGCGCCTTTGATGGTCCTGCAGGAGCTCCTGAACACCCTCTACCAGCGCCACGACTTCCGAGGGAACCGAGAAGCCTACTACGATCCGCGGAACTCTTTCCTGAACGATGTCCTGGACCGGGGCCTCGGAATCCCCCTGACCCTGGGGATTGTGTTTCTGGAGGTCGGGTGGCGTTTGGGCCTCCCTCTGGAGGGGGTGAACTTTCCCGGACACTTCCTCGTTCGGTTTCATGGTGACGCGATGGATCTTCTGGTGGATCCCTATGACGGGGGTGCCTTGCGGTTCCAGGACCAGGCCCAGGAGCTCCTGGATCGGATTTACGGGGGGATGGTCAGGGTACACGACTCGTTCTTGAAGACGGCCCGACACCACGAGATGGTGGCTCGGCTCCTGACGAATCTCAAGAGCGTTTATATGAACGTCGGGGACCACCACAGAGCGTTGTCGGCGGTGGAGCGGATTCTCCTGATTCGACCGATCGCGGCCGCCGAGATCAGGGATCGGGGAGTGATTCTGGCAAAGCTGGGGAGGCGGGATGAGGCACTCCAACAGCTGGAGGCTTACCTGAACGTGGCTCCCGAAGCTTCCGACTCGCGGCGAATCCAGGTGATGGTGGAGGAACTGCGAAATGGTGATGGATAAGGTGGATCCCGAAGCGGCCGCGGCGGTGACGGCCGGATCCGACTACCAGGCTGCCCTGACCTCCGGCACCGTCCTGCGCCGGAGGGATCGCCGGTTCCTTGGGGTCGAAGGGAAGAGCCCGGGGGAGATGCTCAAGGGGATCGTCTCCGGGAGGATACCCGCCCCCCTGTCCGAGGGCGCGGACGGTTGGAGGGAGGGGGAAGCCTCCTACTCCGCCATCCTCACGCCGAAAGGCCGGATGCTGACGGACCTGAGGATGCTCCCTGACCCGGAGGGTGGATTTCTTCTGGACCTCCCGGCGGCGGGATTCGGGAGCGCCATCCCACACTTCCGGAAGTACCTCCACCCTCGCTTCGCCCAGGTAACGGACCGGTCCGAGGCCCTGGGCATGCTCACCATCGTGGGACCCGAGGGCTGGTATTTCCTCTCGAAAACGCTCGGTTTGGAGGTCGGCCCTCAGGGTCCCGAATCCGTCCGTCACCGCCGGGGCAAGGAAGCCTCAGATATCTGGCTGGTGGGGAACACGGAGGTCGGGCTTCCCGGAATCGACCTGGTGCTCTCCCTGAAGGTTATCGAAGAGGTTCGCGGGCGGTTGGAGGAAGTGGGGGTCCGGGCAATGGGTCCCGATTGCTGGGAGACGTTGAGGATCGAAGCCGGCACCCCCCTCTTCGGGACGGACATGACGGAGGACACCATCCCCGTCGAGGCCGGAATCCACCCTCGGGCCATCGACTACGAGAAGGGCTGCTACACTGGCCAGGAGGTCATCGTCCGGCTC
>JBDHCH010000242.1:0-7689 GCA_039592115.1 Gemmatimonadota bacterium
TTCGGCTCGGTGACCGAGTTGGTGATGTCCATGATCTCGGGATCCAGCCCCGGATAGTCCGTCCACAGGCCAAGATTCCGCCCGCCGCGTGAGATGCTTCCGGACGCGGCACCAACCCTGGCCAGCCAGGTTTCAGGCAGGACGTATTCGATGGAAACCTCTCGGAGGCGGGTAAACCCTGATTCCTGGATCGTCCAGGCCCACTCGTTCCAGCCGCCGTTTTGCGACTCTGCCCGGTCGATGGGATTGAACCGCTCCGGGTAAGCGTTGATCTCGCAGTTCTCCCTCCAGACACAGCGATTCCAACGGTCCGTCAGGTACTTGGATTGCCCATACTGGAAGTCCAGGAGCCCGTTGATCCGAATCCGGTCGAAGAGAGTGATCTGGGTGTCGAAGGATCCCTCGAAGTCGGGGCTCGGTTGACCGATGTAGACCCACGGAGCATCGTCACAAGAAATGACCCCGCCTTCGCCGTCCTGACACATCATGTTGATGGCCATCCCACTGGCGTCGAAGTCCGTGCTCACGACCTTCCCGGCAAAGAAGGCCCCTACGGGATAGCCTTCCTGATGCCTCGTAGTCCACCCAATATCCAGCCAGCCATCGATGCCGAGGTCCGTGATCTCGTTGTCATTTGTATTGAAGCTGACTCCCACGTCCCAGTCGATGTCATTCCCATCCCACACCAACGCATCTACCTCAACCTCGAATCCGCTGTTGGCGATCTCCCCCACGTTCACGAACTGGGTTCCGGCGAACCCGGTGGAGGGGGCAACGTTCCGGGAGAGGATGGCGTCGGTCGTTTTCTGGTTGTAGTAGGTGAAATCGACACCGACCCGGTCGTCGAAGAGGCTAAGGTCGAATCCGACCTCGATCTCCTTCCCCCTCTCCGGGCCCAGGTCCGGGTTTCCGGCAGCCTCCGGTGTCACGGTGGCCGTGCCCTCCGGGTGGGCTCGTGCCCGGAAGGTCCTCAACGCGGCGAACGCGTCGGGCTGCTGTCCTGACTCGCCGTAAGCGGCCCGGAGTCGAGCCGAGCTCATGAAGTCGAAATTCCAGAATTCCTCTTCGCTGATCACCCAGGATCCACTGACCTTCGGGTAGTAGACCAGGTCGAAGTTCTCCCCGAAGGCGCTGTTGTCGTCAGCCCGGATGGCAGCGGTCAGGAAGAGCCGGTCCTTCCACCCGACCTGCTCCTGGAGGAAAAACCCGACGGTGTTATTCTCGATGAAATCATCACGGCCCCGCTGGAAGGTCCCTGCTCCAGCGATGGTCTTCACCCCGGCGGCCGGGAAGCCCTCACCCTCGGCCTCCATGAACCGGATGGACCTCTGGTAGACCTGGAAGCCTCCGGAGGTGTTGGTGGTGAAGTTCTCCGTGAGGGAATACCTGGCTGTGGCCGTGTACTCCAGAGTGGTGTAGAGCACGTCCTCACGAGTGACTTCCTTGCTTCCGGACGCGAAGGAGGGGGAGAAGAACTGGGCGTCGTACTCGCCCAATCTCGGTGTGTAGTAGGCCGACTCCTGGTCCGTGAAATCCAACCCGGCGGTGAAGCGTTGATTGAACCAATCCACAGGGTCGTGCTGAATGGTAATCCCACCCGTGACCCGGTTCACATCCTGGTTGTAGTTCCAGGCCTCGTAGAGTGACTCCGGCGGCGCGGTCTGCCAGCCCCGTCGGGGCTCGTTCATCGTGCTCGGGCTCCCCCGCTGCAGGGCGGGAAGGATTCCGCTGTTCCCCATCAGGGGGAGACGGTACCGGCTGACCACAAGACCAGAGTTTGCGTTGATCCGGATCTTGGAGTTCGGGGAAGCCGACAGGTTCATGCGGACGTTGTACCGGTGACCGCTGTTGTCCTGGGTCACTCCGTCGTTGAAGAGCCCGCTGCCCGAGAGATAGTACTGGAGATCGTCGGTGCCGCCGGCAACGCTCATGTTGTAGAACTGTTCCCGGCCGGTCTCGAAGATGGGGCTCCCCAGCTGTTCCTCCTGCCGGACCAGATTCTGCTGGACCACGTTGCCGGAGGGATCGGTCCAGTAGTTGTCCCCGAGCCGGTCAGCGGCGTCGTTGAAGTAACTGAGGCCCTGCCGCATCGTGACATTCCAGCGGGCTGGGCCAGCAGCACCGCGTTTCGTGATGATCTGGATCACGCCGTTCGAGGCTTCCGTCCCATAGAGGGTCGCCGCAGCCGGTCCCTTGATGACCTCGATGCTCTCGATGCTGGCGGGATCGATGTCGTCGAGGCGGGAGACGGCCGGGTCCCCGAACCCACCGGAAATCCGGTTGTTCACCCGGATCCCGTCGATGTAGATGAGGGGGGCGTCACTCACCTCCCGGAGGCTGGATCGCCCCCGGATCCGGATCTCGGAAGAGGTACCGGCAACGCCGGATCCCTGGGTCACCACCACGCCCGTTGCCCGGCCGTTCAACAACTGACCGAAGCTCTGGATGGGTGCCACGGCCATGGCGGTTGCGTCGATCTGGGAAACCGCATTTCCAAGCACGCGCTTCCGGGTATCCCCTGCGGTGCCGGTGACGACCAGCGCATCCAGGAGGATGGCGGACTGGCCCATCACGATCCGAATATCGGAGTCGCCCACCTGGGCCCGCACGGTCTCGGTGGTGTACCCGAGCATCACGACCTCGAGGGTCACCTCGGTTCCACTCACCCCTTCGATCAGGAAACGCCCCACCTCGTTGGTCAGCCCGCCGAGAGTGGTTCCCACGACGACCACTTGGGCGCCGACCAGGGGTTCGAGATTGCTCCCCGCCACCACCGTCCCACCGACCACACCCCGTTGGGCGTGCAGGTCCGAGGCCCCGAAGGGAGCTCCGGGCCATGCCAAGGCCAGGAAGAGGAAGAGGAAGAGGGTCAAACGACGGGAGTAGCTAACATTCATGTTCGCCTCCACTGTCTGGGCTCACCTGACCAGGGCGAGTCCGGATTGAAAAATGGCAGGTGTTCGGCTCCTCAGGGTCGTACAGCTCGACACCTTCGATCCCACATTGAGATGGACGGATTGGATCCCCCGGCAGGGCGCCAGGGAAGCGAGACGATGCCGTCTCACCGCCCCTGAATGGGACGTCCACGAAAAAAGACTTCTGACCTCGAGGATCTTCGACAACCCGACCCCCCGACGACGTGCGAGAATGACCAAGAAAGTGGGTGCCTAATCTAGATCGGCGATGGGGTTTTCGCTAACGTGGTCTACGAATTCCCAGCATTTATGTTTCCGGGCCTAGACTATTGGGGAAGGGTTCCCAGGGGCCCCGACATAGAGATCCGTTGACGCGTCGAGAGGGCTGGAGCCTCATCGAGATGAGTTACCTGGAGCACAATCGGAAGGCGTGGGACCGTCAGGCCGCCCAGGGGTCCCGCTGGGCGACGCCGGTGGGACCGGAGTCCATCCGTCGGGCGAGAGAGGGTGATCCGGAGTTGATCCTGACGCCGAATCGCCCGGTACCCCGGGATTGGCTTGGGGACGTCGGACGGAAGGACGTGTTGTGCCTCGCATCGGGCGGCGGGCAGCAGGCGCCCCTGTTCGCGGCTGCGGGAGCCCGGGTGGTGAGCTTTGATCTCTCAGAGCAGCAGCTCGACCTGGATCGCCTGGTGGCGGAGCGGGAAGGGTTATCGGTTCGGTGCATAAAGGGGGATATGGCCGATCTGTCCGAGCTCGACGACGCAGTGTTCGACCTGGTCTTCAACCCGGTCTCGAACGTGTTCGTACCTGATGTGGCGCCGGTCTGGAGGGAGTGCTACCGGGTCCTTCGGCCGGGCGGCGAGCTACTGGCAGGCTTCATGAACCCCAGTTTCTTCCTTTTCGACCATATCCAGGAAGACGAGGGCCAGGAGCTGGTCGCCCGCTACCGGCTTCCCTACTCCGAACTGGATCTTGACACCCTCAGCACCCGGCGCAGGCAGGAAGTGGAGGGAGGAGAGCCCATGGAATTCAGCCACTCCCTGGAGGCCCAGATCGGTGGCCAACTCGCAGCGGGGTTCACCATCATCGGGTTCTTCGAGGACTGGTGGGACGACGAGGCTACCCCGCTGAACAGACTATCGCCCACGTCCATGGCCACCCGGGCTCGGAAGCCCCTGACCTGACGGGGGTCGGTCCCGGGCTCTACCGCCCCTTCCCGAGGTCGATGGGGCTCCACTCAGGCTTGACGGAAACCGAACCCTGCCCTTACCGCTGGTCCCGCTGAGAGATCTCCTGGAAACCGTCAGCTCCCTCCGCCGGGCAGGAATTCGGCAGGAATGGGGTTGTCGTCCCGCTCCACATCGAAGAACCAGCTCAGAATCCACCAGCGTTCGCCGTCCCAGACGAGCTGGATACTGTTGATGCCCCGTGCATAGGGTTCGCCCTCGGGGGTTGTCGAAGAGGCGTAGGTGCTCATGACCGTCGCCACGCTCCCGAAGCGCTTGACGACCCGGTGGATCTCCGTCTCGAAGAATCCCTCGGTCCGAACTCCCCCGAACTGATCGTGGTAGTCGTCCAGGGTCATCGTCATCAGCCGAGATACTCCATTCTCGACCTCCCCCGGGACGCCCACCAGGGCATTGGGAATATGGAGGCTCCTGTCCCGCTCCCGATCGGGGCTCTCACCGGCCGGGCCGGACACGACCTCATAGTAGGCCCGGATGATGTCGTCGAGGGTCGAGACGTCGGCAGGGTCGGCGGCGGAAGGGCCTCCCTGAGCAATGCCCTGGAGAGGGGTGAACACCATCAGTGCCGCCAAACATATACTCACTCTCATTTCTTTCTCCAAGCACGATTAAGAACATGGTTTCCGGGAGTGCGGCTCAATTTCCTCCACTCCCCTTCGATCTCCTCTGCTTCCTCGCCTTCCATTCGACGACCAGGCCGAAGGGAAGACAGAGGATCATGAGAAGGAGGACCACCTCTACCAGGGTCGGAAGACGGATTTCAGACGAGGCCCCCTCCGCCAGGCCGGAGATCAGGTAGTCGAGGCCGAACCCCAACATGCCGAGGGACAGCAAGACCATTCCCTGGACGGTCTCACCTGCCCATGACGTTCCTGGCCGGACCTTCCCGGCTTTGAGAAACAGAGCCGAGGCCAACGCGAGGCTCCCGAACGTCAGTCCCATGGTCGCGAACAACCGGTCTTTGATGCCGTTCAGCGAGTCCGGGAGGAAGAAGAAGAGGGCCAGGGCCAAGGCGATAACGAGGACCCAGATGAGTCCGACGTCCCGCTTTTCCAGCGGTTTGGGTGAGGACGATTCGTTCATGGGTCACAGTCCGCAGAGGTAGACGCCCGCATCAGTCCGTTCGGCCGCAGAGGGGGACGTTGTGGCTTGGCCGGGCGTTGGGCAAGGACTGGAGTGGAGGGAGCCGGTCGAGCAAGCCCCCTCCATTTTTGATGGATGAGAGAGGAAACGGCGTGTCGGGGGAGATGTGACATCCAGGGGGAACGGCGACCTTCACCGTCCTCCTCTCACGGGGAGGACCAGCCTGGAGGGATACTCGGGTCCGTGATGGATTCGGATGGTGGCTGTCTGCGCGTCAGCCCCCGTCTCCTCGATGGTGTTCCCACCACTGTTGTAGTTCTTGTCACGGTGGGGAGTATTGAAGGGGGCTACCACAACCCGGACCCGGCTCCCAGCTTCCAGCTCCCGACTGAACCAGTAGAACCGATCGAAGGGGTAGCGCTCCACGCTGCCCGGAGTGACCAATTCGGACCGATCCACTCCATTTCTGTGGCGGGCCCTCAGCTCGCTCTGCCCGAGATAGAGGGTCTGGCCGTTGGACCGGATCTCGTACAAGCTGGCCAGGAGGTCGGTGTGGTAGACTGCCTTGGGCCCGGGGTGGAAAGCCTGACCACCGGAAACGTATGAGCCGGCCCACGGACTTTCCCTCCAAATCTCGTCATCGATTGTCGTCAGCGGATCGTAGGTGAACTCATCCGCCCCGGGAGTGGTGGGGACTTCCGGGGACAGGGTCCCGGACGAGAACACGTCGGAGACAGGTCCGTCGGAGGTAAGGAACCATTCGCGTTGGCCTGAGGCCACTTCCCCCAAGGACGGAGCGAAACGCCACTCGTCGGCCTCCAAGACGTAATGAGCCACGCGGTCCTTCAGAAAGGCTGGCTTCGATCCGTCCCGAAGGGTCCAGTCGAACCAAGCCAGGTGCACAGCCTCCATGTTCAAAACGCTGCTCGGGCCGAAGGTGAGCCCCCCCAGCTCGGCCTGGGGAATCCTGGTGCCACCGTGGCTCCAGGGGCCAATGATGAGATAATGTTCGGCCTTTCCAAGCTCCGGCCCGTGGGCCATGTGGTCGCGGTAGTATTTCAACGCACCGGGTTGATCACCGTCGAAATGCCCGGTGATGGAGAGGATCGGGACCGCCATCCGGGCATAGTCTTCCGGTGCCGGATTCATGGCTTTCCAGAACTCGTCGTACCCGGGGTGGGCGATCCACCGCTCGAAAACCCTGGGTGAGAGCCCCGTGAGGTCGTCAAGCTCGGAGAACGCCCCGTGCCGGGCGTACAGCTCCAGGAATTTCCCGTGCCAATAATCGGAGTCGCCGAAGAGGTTGGCCTGGGAGGCCTCTCCCTCCACAAATCCGAGCCATTGGGCCGCATAGCTCAGGAAGATTCCGGAGGGGTTCGGATAGTCCCATCCCGGATGCACGGATGCCGTAGGGACGATGGTGACCAGACCCTCCGGGAACTCCTTCAGGGTTTGCCATTGAGTCATCCCCCTGTACGATCCGCCCCGCATCCCCACCTTTCCGTCGCTCCAGGGTTGGTTGACGTCGGCCCCGTCCAACCCATCCCTCTCCAGGGGCCAGGCCTCCCCACCTGATTCACCCCTGCCCCGGATGTCGGCGTTGACATAGGCGAAACCGTGAGATGCGTAGAACACTCCGAAGCGGTGGCCGTCGTCGGAGGTGTAAGGGGTCAGGGTCAAGATGGAGGGTACCGGACCGTCCACGTCATTGGGCTTCCAGATGCGGGCATGAAGCCGGATACCGTCCCGGGCTTCTATGAAGACATTCTCCACCCTGAAACCGTGCTCACCCTCCTCGGCCTCGAGGGGGAATTGAGCGAGGATTCCGGGTTGGGGGAGGGTGGAGAGGAGGAGGCTCAGGACCACGCTCCTGACCGGGATGTTCGAGATGCGAGGACACGGGCAACTGGCAGGGCTGATCATCGTACACTCCGCCTCTCGTCGGGGAGGGATGCTTTCAGGTGGATCTGGATTCTTGAAGAGCTCGGGTAGTGCTGGGAGAAGGAGGGAAAAGCAAGTTCCTCCTCACCCCCTCAGCTCAGCCCGGATCTGATCGGCCAAAGCCTCGTACTCCGGGTGACTTCGGATCAGATCGAGCTCCGGATTTCTCAGGAGCCAGGGGTCCCGCCGGCCGCGGCGGAGGGATTCTTTGAACCACTCGAGACTCTGGGCCTGGTCACCTTTCATGGCCCAGAACCGGGCCTGCATCTCTGCGAAGACGTCGCTTTCCTCGCCATTCCTTTGCCCAAACAGCTCGAGAGCCGCATGGAAGAGAGAGTCAGCGGCGGCACGATCCCCCATGCCAAGACGGATTCGGGCTTCCTCCCAGGGGATCCGCCAGAAAAACTCATACTGCCTGTCGGGAGCATCCGTTTGGATTCCGCGAGTCTGGGCAAGAGTTTGGAGGGCTCTCTCGAACTCCCCTGACTCGATCATCGGAC
>JBDHCH010000243.1:0-5789 GCA_039592115.1 Gemmatimonadota bacterium
ATAGCGAAGGTACGACTCCCTCCCTTGGAGGTAGAGGTTGAACGCTTCCAGGCTTCCTGTAGGGAGGCGGGCAAGGCGCTCCCGCTCGCCAGGCGTCAGGGTGGCCCGGAGGCGCTCGGCCACCCGAAGTGAAACCTCCGTCTGAACATCGAACAGGTTTTCCATGCTCAGGGTCCGATCGTACCTGTCTCCCCAGAGATGAGCATCGGTCCCGCCATCTATGAGCTGAGCTGTAAAACGGATCTGATCACCGGCTTTTTGGACGCTCCCCTCCAGGATCGCGTCCACATTGAGCTCACGGGCGATCTCGGACACGAGCCCCTCATGATCCCGGAAGCCCATGACGGAGTTTCTCGAGATGACGATGAGTCCAGAGATTTTCGACAACTGGGTGATGAGTTCCTCGTGGAGACCAGCGGCCAGGTAGGCGTCCTGGGGATTCGGGCTGATGTTGTCGAAGGGCAGCACTGCGATTGAAGGAAGGGGCCGGGTGCCGGACGCCTCGCCGTAGGATCCCCGGAGAATCCCTCCCTGGATGGGGACTGGGTCCTGTCCCGGGCCCGTCAGGACAGCGAGCCCGGTCCCCAGTGTCCCCAGAACGACGGCCAGGGCCAGCGTGGCATACCCCCGGACCGTCTGCGCCTTTCTCTGGGCCCGATACCATGCCAGGGCCATGGCCACGGGAAAGCCCAAGGCCAACAGGCCGACGACCCCTCTCTGGGTTCCTCTGGAGAGATCCCACGGCTCCGAGAGGACGTCCATCGCCTGGAGCACGAACCACGCTCCGGCCACGTAGGTCAGCGTCCACTGGAAGAACCGCCCCTCCGCCGCGCGGGCGATGAACGGCCGCCGCGGGCCTCCCGTCTCCGGGGAGGGAGAGGCGTCGATGGGAGGTGTCTTTCGGCCCTCCGTCTCATCGGTCGGTTGAGGGGTGGGGAGCCGTGGAGAAGGACTCGTTGATCGGATTCGCTCCGCCAGTTCCTGGATGGCCGGATCTGGCTCCGCCCCCAGTTCATCTTTCAGGAGTGAGTTGTAGATGCTCGCGTGTTGGAGCGCCTCAGGTCGGTTCCCGGCCGCGTCGAGCGCGGACATGAGAGCCAAGGCCGTTCGTGTGTCGAACGGGTCCTGTGCGGCCAACTTCCGCCACCAACCCACGGCCTGTCGTAAGTCCCCGTTTGATTCCGCGCTACGAGCCAGCTTCTCCAGGGATTCTCCATAGGCTCTCGAGATCCGGTCTCTTTCTGTGTCGGTCCAGCGCTCGAATTCCGGGGCGTCCTTCAGATGGATCCCATCCAGCAGCGGGCCGAGATAGAGACTCGCAGCCACTTCGAATTCCTCCTCTGCGATGGCTGCCAGGAAATCCAATACGTCCACCGAGACGCGGTCCTGGTTCAGGGCAAGTTCCTCTCCCCGAGCGATGAGGGCATCCTCGCCCAACTCCTTCTTAAGCATGTAGAGGGCGTTGGATAGGGCGTGCCGAGCCTTTTCCGGATCTGTCTCCGGCCAGAGGATGGCGAGGAGCTTGTCTCGGCTGATCTGGCCGGTGGGAGAGAGAGCGACGAGGGCAAGCAGGGCCAAACGTTGCCTCTGGGCCGCCGCACCTGCCAACGGCCCATCGGGTCCTTCCAGGGAGGCGCCACCGAGGAATCTGAGTCTGAACATTCGGTCTCAGGACCGCCGGGATCTTCAGCCAAGCGATACCCTGAAGATTCGTCACCGGACCGGGTTGGGCAAGGAACGGAACTCGGTGCTCAAGGTCCGAAAAGTCCTGTGAAGAAGGCGATCCTCCCACCGCTGGGGATGTGGAGGCGTCCCCTCTTCCCTATTTTTGGAGCCGGCACTCCCTTCAAGTCCAGAGTCGGAGATAGAGGATGAACGTCCGAAGCTTGAGGTTGGTAGCGATCGCCCTCGCCATCGCCCTCCCGTCCATTGCAGCAGCCCAGCGCCAACTCACCCCGCACGACGTGGTCATGATGAAGAGCGTCGGCGGAGTGTATCCCAGCCCCGACGGGAGCCAGGTGGCCTTCACCCGTTCCGAGCCCCGGGGCCCGGAGGACGGGGTCGGAGGAGGATACACCACCCTCCATTTGCTGGGAGACGATGGGCCCGCCAGACCGTTGGTTGCGGGGAAGAAGAGTGTCGGAGGAGTGGCATGGTATCCCGGTGGCGGAATGTTGACCTTTCTCGACCGCCGAGATGGGGATCCCGGGAGGCAGCTTTACGCCCTGTCCATGGCCGGAGGGGAATCCCACCGGATCTTCCTGGCGGACCACGGAATCGGCCAGTACCGCTGGTGCCCGGACGGCGGGGCGGTGGCGTTCACCGCGACCCTTCCGGCCCCTGCGGACCGGGCGGGGGCGAGGGCTGCCGGCTTTCGGCAGACTGTCTACGACGAGGATTGGAGCCCCATCGGCCTGTTTGTCTGGGATCACGATTCCGGAGTGACCAGGCAATACGAGGTGACCGGGAGTGTGTTCGGCATAGAGTGGTCCCCGGATGGGACGAACCTGGCCCTTGCGGTTGCCCCCCGCCCCCTCACCGACGATTCCTACATGTTCAAGCGCCTGCACATCCTGGATGTGGTCAGCGGTGAAGTGAGGGAGTTCGTCGATAACCCTGGGAAACTGGGGCAATTCGCCTTCTCTCCCGATGGGAGTAGGCTCGCCTACATCGGGGCCGCCGATAAGCGGGACCCTCATGCGGGCATGCTCTTCCTGGCCGAGGTGGAGAGCGGAGAGGTCACCGACCTCACGCCTGGATGGGAGGGGATGGTCCATTCCTTCGAATGGATGAGCGATAGGCTTCTCCGGTTGGTCATCAGTCGAGGAGTCCAGAGCCGGGTTTCGGACTTCGATATCACGAATCGGGGGTTCACCGAGCTGCCCGGTGGTGACTTCGCCTTCGGATCGGTTCACACTGCCGGGGGGAAGGTGGTGGCCACAATATCCGGTCCGACCCATCCGTCCGAAGTATACCGGTTGGACGGTCCCGATTGGGTCCGCCTCACCAACACCAACCCCTGGCTCGACGGGGTCCCACTGAGTCGACAGGAGGCTTACTCGTTCCAAGCCTCCGACGGCACGGAGGTCGAGGGAATCCTCCTCTGGCCTTTGGAGTTTCGAGAGGGGGTCGAATACCCCATGGTCATCGTGGTTCATGGGGGACCGGAGAGCCACTACAACAACGCGTGGATGACAGGCTACAGCAGTTGGGGTCAACTCCTGAGCCGCAAGGGGTACTTCGTTTGGTACCCGAACTACCGCTCCAGCACCGGACGCGGGGTCGAGTTCGCCAAGAACGACCACGGCGATCTCATGGGACGGGAGTTCCAGGATAATCTGGATGCCATCCGCCATTTCTCCGACAAGGATTGGGTCGACGCCAGACGGGTGGGTCTCGGGGGAGGCTCCTACGGTGGGTATGCCGGAGCGTGGGCGGCGACGAAGCATACCAACGCCTTCGCCGCCGCGGTCGCGTTCGTACCCATCACCCACGTGGCCACAAAGTGGCTCACCACGGACATCCCCTACGAGTACTTTCTTGTGCACTACGAGGAGGAGTGGCCCTTCGCCCAATGGGACTACCTGGAGGAAAGAAGCCCGTTGACCTTCGCTGAGGATTCGCGAACGCCGCTCCTCTTGGCCGGGGGCACTTCCGATCCGCGGGTTCACCCTTCCCAGCCCTTCATGCTCTACCGGGCCATCAAGGAGACCTCTGACACTCCGGTGCGCTACGTCCAGTACCCGGGGGAAGGCCACGGAAACCGACTGAATGTGTATCGGTACGACTACCTTCTCCGGTCCCTTCGCTGGTTCGAGTACTACCTGAGGCCCGGGAATCACAGGAACGACCCCCTGCCGAAGCTCGACCTGGACTACGGGGAATGGATGATCGGAAAGTAGAGTCTGGCTGGTGAAGCGGCTCGCCCACTCCCTCAGGACACTATGGGGGCGCGGGGCCCAAAGAACGGCCGGGCGACACGTGTGACCCAAAACGAAAGGAGTACACGGTGGACCTCATCGTCTACCTTGCCGGAGAGATCCATAGTGACTGGAGAAGGACCATCATCGAAGGTGCCGAACGGGAGGGGCTCCCCGTCGAGTTCCTTTCCCCTGTGACGGACCATCCTGCCTCCGACGAGGTGGGCGTAGCCATCCTGGGTGCCGAAGACAAGAAATTCTGGAAGGATCACAAAGGGGCGAAGATCAACGCGATCCGCACCCGCACCGCCCTGGAACAGGCCGATGTAGTGGTGGTGATGTTCGGGGAGAAATACCGGCAGTGGAACGCAGCCTTCGACGCCGGCTATGCCGCAGCCCTGGGGACTCCCCTCATCGTCGTCCACCCTCCCGACTTCACTCACGCCCTGAAGGAAGTGGATGGAACTGCACTGGCCGTCGCGGAAAGGCCGGAGCAGGTGGTGGAGATCCTCAAGTACGTGACAGTGAAAGACTAGGAGCCTGTCCCGGAAATGGGGCGAGCGGCCTGGCTGGCGGCAAGCTCCCAATGGACCTCCGCGAGACCGCCGAGCGAAGCGCAGGCGAACACCCCTGTGCGCGGCCGCACTCCAATGCGGGGAAAGGCTCCTGGAAGGAAAGACCGGCCAGAGCCCTGACCTGGGCCCTGGCCGGCAATGTGAGCCAGCCTCTCCCCTCAGGAGTCCGGGGTGATCTCCCCTAATGCCTCCAGGTTTCCTGGAATGGCGCAGACTGGCCCACGTACCCTCCCATCCGCTCAACCGTGATGGGCTGTGTGAAGGTCGTTTCACCGACCGTGAGAGTGAGTGTGTAGGTGCCGGCTTCGGCCAGGGGTGCAGGTTCGCTGGCGCTCCCGCCGAACATCCGCATGAGGGCCCCCATTCCCTGCCCCGGCAGGATGAGGTCCACGATGGTCATGAGTTGGCCCATTCCCCCGAAGCCTGCGCCGCCGGCTGCTTCTCCCGGGCGCTCCCGGAAGACTTCGGGATCTCCGGGTGCCGATCCGCCCATGAACGCCTGGTAGAGGTCCATGGGATTGGTCTCTCCGGTGAAGAGGCCGGTGAGATTGTTGACCATCATCTCGCTCCAATCCTCGGCCAGGAGTGAGTCCCGGACCACGACGGCCCGCTCCGCGACTCGGGCGGTTTCCAGCTCTTTTGATGGGGAAGGGGCCTCAGGTTCAGGCTTCTCAGCCCTTAGATCCCAGTTGATGGAGTGGAACCCAGCCGTCGCAGTGCCTGTGAGTGTCCGGATGACCTCCCCGTCGGGGTCCGCAATGGCAATCTCCAGCTCCGGCCTGGGCGCGAAGGGCGCTTCTTCTTCCTTCTCGGCCTCCGCCGCTTCCTTGAGCTCCTCTGCCTTTTCTTCACCGATGTAGTAGCTGATGGTCCCGACAGAGCCGGGAGTTGGTCGGGCGAACCAGGCCTGACCGTACGATTCCCCGCCTCGCACCCGTTCTCCGAACTGCAGGCCTGGGGCCGGCTCGAAGAGCCAGGCTCCCAGGTCCAAGACCTCGTCTGAGAGCTGCTGGAGAGGCGCGATGTTCACGATCCAGATGGCCCGGCCGTGGGTCCCGGCGATGAGCTCCTTGTCCCGGGGGTGGATCTTCAGGTCGTGGACCGGCACCGCAGGCATCCCATTCATGAACCGTTGCCATGATTCCCCGCGGTCCGTGGACACATAGGCGGCCAGGTCCGTGCCCAGGAAGAGGAGGTTCTCGTTCACCGGATCCTCTGTTACCACGTGGACGAAGTCCAGGGAGCCGGTGGGAAGGTCGGAGACGATGGAGCGAAACCTCTCACCCCCGTCGTC
>JBDHCH010000244.1:0-5789 GCA_039592115.1 Gemmatimonadota bacterium
GAGGGGGGTGAGGGTGGTCGGTCCCCCCGCCGCGGCCCAACTGTTGGGCTCAGGGGTGGCATTCCCTATGATGTCTCCCAGACCCGTGAGGAGCATGTTGTGACCGCAATTCACCTCGATCGTCTGTCCTTCGCCTATTCCTCGGCCGTCGAGGTCTTCGACACCGTGTCCGTTCATATCGGCGCGGGATGGACAGGTGTTGTCGGCCCCAACGGGTCTGGGAAGTCGACCCTGCTTTCCCTGTTGGCGGGCGAGCTGACGCCCTCGCAAGGGCAGCTGATCCTGGATCCCAAAGGGGCTGGGGTGGCCCGATGCCGTCAGGAAGTCGATGATCTGACGCCGGAGATCGAAGCGTTCGCTGAGACCACAGATGGGCTCGCGAGGAAGTGGATGGGCCGGCTTGGTTTGGATCTGGACGGTCTCGCGCGATGGGGCTCGCTTTCGCCAGGTGAGCGGAAGCGTTGGCAGCTTGCCACCGCGCTTTCCTCGGACCCCAACATCCTCCTTCTCGATGAGCCGACCAACCACCTCGACGCCGACGCACGGGGCCTCATCGAACAGGCCCTGGCTCGATTCGATGGTGTCGGGCTCGTGATCTCCCATGACAGAGATTTCCTCGATCGCCTGACGATCCGGACCCTCCGGGTGTTTGCTGGCACATTGCGCCTTTGGTCAGCGCCTTACTCTGCTGCGTCGGCAGCGTGGACCGCGGAGGATGAGGTGAGAAAGGAAGAATTAGCCGCCGCCCGCAAGAAAGAGCGGACGATGCGGCGACGTCTGGCGGATGAGCGGAGGACGGCCGAACGCAGGGACGCGGGGTTCCACCGCCGGATTCGGAAGGCGAGCCCAAAGGACCACGACACCACTTCCATGGCTGCAAAGGGTCGACACGAATCGGGCGCGGTCGCCGGGCAGCGACGTAGGACCTTGCTCCGGGCAGAGCTCGAGCGGATGCGCCGGGAGTCGACAGCTCTGGTGCATGAGAAGGTCCTGGGAGGGTCCATATTCTTCGATTTCGAGCCGTCGCCGAAGCGTCGCCTCCTCCACTTTTCCGGACCCCTCACGGCCGGACCCAAGCGCCTCGCCGATGACCTGGACGTTACCGTCCATCGAGAGGATCGCATCCGGCTGGTCGGTCCGAATGGGGCCGGGAAGAGCACGTTGCTTCGTGCATTGGTCGATGGAGCCGGGCTCCCGTCGACTCGGCTGCTTTTCCTACCTCAGGAGCTGACCCGGGCCGAAGGAGTCGGACTCCTCTCCGGGTTGGAACGCCTCTCGAAGGAGCGTCGGGGACGGGTTCTCTCAGTGGTGGCTGCTTTGGGGCTGGACCCGGATGAACTCCTGGCGTCGGAGCGCCCATCCCCCGGCGAAGCCCGAAAGCTCGCCATCGCCCTTGGGCTTGGTGTCGGCGTGTGGGGGATGATTCTGGACGAGCCGACAAACCACCTGGACTTGCCGGCCGTAGAGAAGGTGGAGAGGGCTCTGGAGTCCTATCCAGGAGCATTGGTCCTGGTATCCCACGATGAGCGTTTCGCGACCAGTGCGACCTCGGCCAGGTGGAGGCTCGAGGCAGGGAGACTGTCGCTGGAGAAGTAGGGTGCCCGAGACGAGCCCCCCACCCCATGGGGCAGGGGGCTCAGTGGATCGGGCCGGGCTCAGCCGCCCCTTCTCATGCCCCTGGCCGAGCGGTCTTCGGGCGGCGGAGCGGGTGTCATAGCCGGGGGATTTGCCCGCAGCAGGTGAAGGACCTCTTCCACCACCCGCTCGATTTGCGGATCACGCCCCTGCGCCAGGAAGTTTGGATCGTCCCAGACTTCGATGTCGGGCGATACTCCTTCGCCCTCCCAGAACCAGTGGCCGTCATTGTCGTAGAGTCGTGCACCGGGCACGGTGATGGAGCCGCCATCGACGAGCTGATGGCCCGTGGCCGGACCCACCAGGATCCCCAGCGTGCGCTCACCCACAATGGGCCCTGCCTCCAGCTCCTGGAACGCCCAAGGCAGGCCGTCTCCGCCGGATCCGGCCCAACCGTTAATGAGCATTCCCATGGGCCCCATGTTGGTCTTGGTGGGGTGGGTGTGATCCCGCCCGTGCCGCCAGTGCAGGTTGTACACTACTGGGCGCTGAAGGAGCTCGAGGAAGCGATCGGCGAGCTGTCCGCCGCCATTGAAGCGTTCATCGATGATGAACCCTTTCTTGTCGAGTTGGCCGTAAAACATCTTCACCAACTCGAGCTGGCCCTGGCCTCCAGTGTTGGACATGTAGACATAGCCAAGCTCACCACCGGACAGATCGTCCACCATCTTGCGGTTGTTTTCGATCCACTCCAGGTAGCGCAGGGTCACCTCTTCGCCCTGCGTGAGGCACTCCACCACCTGGTCATAGGCGTCGGACTCAGAGCCGGACCGGCTGAGGGTGAGGGACACCGACTCCCCGGAAAGACCCTCGAAAGGCGCATACGGGTCCTTGTTGCGATCCAGGGGGACGCCGTTTACCGATAGGAGATAGTCGCCGACCCGCACGTCCATACCCGGCCGGTCGAACGGAGAGCGGACCTGCGTGTCCCACGGGGCGGGCTTGACGATGCGTGCGATGCGGTAGCCGGTCTGATCCAGGTCCCAGTCGATGCCCAGGTAGCCGGTCAGCACCGGGGTCACGCCCTCCGTGTCGCCTCCCCGGGTGTAGGTGTGCCCGGCGCTGAGCTCTGCTGCAAGGTTGGACTGAATGAAGGTCACATCCCAGCGGGTGCGAGCGTGATCGAGGAGGGCTCCGTACCGTTGGCGTAGCTCGTCCCAGTCGACGCCGTGCATGTTGGGGTCGTAGAAGAAATCCCGATGCCTCCGCCAGGTGTCATTGAAGATCTGACGCCACTCCTCTCGGGGCACCAGCTGCATGACCAACCCGTCCGTGGGGATGGGTTCATCGATTTCCTGGTTCGGGGCCGGCCGCACGATGCCGTAGCGGCCCTGGCTGCTCACGAGCAACGCTTTCCCGTCTGCGGTGACGGTGGCGTTGCTCACATTGCCCATGATGGTCTCCTCCTCCTGCTCCTCCAGGTCGTAGTACACGAGGGAGGGTGAGCCGCCATCGGATCCCGTATTCGGGAGCCGCGGGTACACCAGCTTGCCATCGAAGGGTGCCAGACCGCCGATGTTTCCTGCCCTGGGCGGGAGGAGGACCAGACGGGCTTCGATGTTGTCGAAGTCCACCTGCACTTCGATGTCCTCTCCCTCGGATGCTGCAGCCTCCTCCCCGGCTTCCGCCTCCTCCCCACCTTCGGGCTCCAGCTCCACCGCATCGTTCTTGGTGGGAAGAAGGGAGGGTGCGTCAGGAGTGAGACTCAGCGATGCGATCTGAGTGGCGTTGGGATAGACCCAGGTCCCATCCCCCATGTCGGAGTAGGCGGCGGAGAAGCTCCGGTCAGTGAGATAGAAGAGGTAATCCCCGTCGGTGCTGAACACCGGACTGTAGTCGTTGAAGAAGCCGCTGGTGACCTGGTGGGCTTCCTCCTCCTCCACGTTGTACAGGTAGATGACGTCGTTGGCGTTGCCGCCGCCCTGCGTGAAGGCGATCCAACGGGAGTCGGGGGACCAGGCGATGGGGTAGCCAAGACGGCCCGGGTGGCTCGCGTTCCACTCATAGTTGCCCGCGACCGTCACGTCTCCGCTCTCCACGTCCACCACCAGGATGTCATTGGTCTCGTCGATGAACGCGAGCCTTTCGCTGTTCGGAGACCAGTGCAGGGCATAGCCGAAGCCCTTTCGGCGGTTGGTTAGCTGCCGCGCCTCGCCTTGACCGCTGCTGTGCTGGAGGTGGATCTCGTATTCACCGGAACGATCACTCCAGTGGGCGATCCACCTTCCGTCCGGAGACCATGCCGGGTCCCTGTCGAATGCACCGCTGGAGCGGGTCATGTTCGCAGTGTAGCCCTCGGAAACGGGCACGTTGAAGAGCTCGCCCCGGGCCTCGAAGACCACGCGCTTGCCTCCCGGCGAAGCGGTCATGTTGGTGATACGCCGGCTCACATCCACGGACCTGGGAATCTCGAGGGAGAGGTCGCTCACTACCTGGACGGGCACCGCATCGTACTGTTCGGTGTCCAGGTCCATGAGATACAGGGTCCCGCCAGCCTCGAAGACGATGTCCTCGGGCCCTGCAGACATGAGGGAGATGTCGAACTCGGTGAAGTTGGTAACTTGGGAGGCCGTGCCGGCCTGGGTGTCGTAGCTCCAGATGTTGAGCCGGATGTTGGGGCCCTGGTCAGAGACGAAGTAGACCTTGTCCCCCACCCATGCCGGCTTTCCGTCATTGGCGTGGTTGGTGGTGATATTCTCGGCGGTATCGTCGCGCAGGTCGAAGAGGAGGATATCCGATGCCAGCCCACCCCGGTACCGTTTGAAAGGGTAGTTCTCGGTGATTTTGGTGATGTATGCTAGGTGGTTGCCGTCGGGGGAATAGCTGGCCAACTCCCCGTAGGGTACCGTGAGCTTCTCCGGGAAGCCGCCCACCTTGGGCACCAGGTAGAATTGGTTGAAGGACTGGCGCCCGCTTTCCCGTCCGGACGCGAACAGGAGCCGGTCGCCGTCCGGGTGCCAATCCACCATACGGTCCGCGTGGGACTGATAGGTAACCCGAGTTGGGACGCCTCCGGATGCGGGCATCACGTACACATCAGCGTTTCCGTTGTAAGCGGCCGTATAGGCGATCTCACTTCCGTCGGGTGAGAATCGCGGCCAGGATTCCTCGCCAGGGGAGTGGGTTACCTGCATTGCAGTGCCCCCGTCCTTCGGCATCACCCAGATATCTCCGCCGTACACGAACGCGATCTGGTCGTCGGACACGTCGGCGTAACGGATCAACCTGGCATCGGTTTGGGCGTAGAGGGGGGAGGCCAGCGCCATCACGAATAGAAGCAGAACGACGGCTCTCATGGGTATCCTCGTTCCAGAGTGGGCGTGAGCCTGACGGCTCATCGGTTTTCTACTGAGAAGCTGAAGGAAGTAATTCGCACCCGACGCCGGTGGGGTGTCAAGGAAGTCAGGCTGGAAGGTACTCAGCGAGGGAGGTAGTCCTACCGGAGTGGATACCTCTCTGTTCCCCGGAGATTGAGTTCCGTCTAAGATGCGGAGTCCGTCGCGAGGCCGGCCGGCCCTCGAACCTGGGCGTTCACAAGGGCTCCACGCCTTCAAACTGAGAGGATTGCGTCAGATATGAGCAGTCGCAGAGATTTCCTGAAAGGCACGACAGCAGCAGGTATCGGGCTCGGTCTGGGTGGCCTTTCCATGGTAGGATGCGCCAAAGACGCAGGGGAGGTGGCCGAGGGCGGACCCCCGCGCCCGCTGCGGATCCTCATCCTGGGCGGCACCTCCTTTCTGGGGCCGGCAGAGGTGGAGTATGCCCTGAGCCGGGGTCACACCGTTACCCTCTTCAACCGGGGCCAAACGAACCCCGAGCTTTTCCCGGATGTGGAGAAGCTGGTGGGGGACCGGGCGGTGCCGGACTATGAGGCCCTGGTGGGGAGAGAGTGGGATGCCGTCATCGACAACTCGGCCAACGTGGCCCTATGGGTTCAACAGGCCGCCGAAGTCCTGAAGGACGCGGTTGGCCGTTACCTCTTCGTGTCCTCCATCTCGGCGTACAGCGACATGAACACGCCGGGGATGGACGAGAACGGCCCCGTCTTCACTCAGGAGGATTACGACGAGGTCATCGCGTCGGAGGCGGACTTCGGAGCTGCCTTCGGACCCAACAAGGCTCAGGCCGAGCGGGACACGAGAGAGGCCTTCGGC
>JBDHCH010000245.1:0-6069 GCA_039592115.1 Gemmatimonadota bacterium
ACCCCGCCGGATGCCGACGAACCGGCCGATACCTTCACGTACGATCCCGGCGATCCCACCCCCTACCTGGTGGACGCCAGGGAGTTGGAGCTCGGCCTCAACGAGGACTACTCGGAGATCCACGCCTCCCGGTCGGACGTATTGACCTTCACCTCCGAACCGTTGGAGGAGGAGATGGAGATCACCGGTCCCATGACGGCCACGCTCTATGCCGCAACCGATGCAGTGGACACGGACTGGTTCGTCATGCTTTTGAACGTCTCCCCCGACGGTCGGGCCGAGCGCATTCAGGAGGCCGTGGCCAGGGCACGATTCCGGAACGGCTTCGACGCGCCGACCCTCCTCCAGCCGGGGAACGTCTATCAGTACGACATGGACCTCTGGTTCACCGGGATCGTGATTCCTCCGGGGAACCGGCTCCGGGTGGCCGTCTCATCGGCGTTGTTCCCCAAGTACGACCGGAACCTGAACACGGGGGGGGACAACGAGCGAGAGACGGAATTCGTGTCCGCCCACCAGACGGTGCTCCACGACGCGGCGTTCCCGTCCCATGTGACGCTGCCGCTGATTCCGAGGAGGTAGACGCGGCACTCTCATCGGGAGCCGCGAGCCCCCGGGTGGTACATCTCCTCCAGGTTGGCCTCGATCTCCTCCAGGGTGAACCAGGAGTGTTTGAAGAGGCCCTCCGCAAAGAGCGGCGCCTGATCGAAATAGTGAGGCGATGAGGGGTCTTCACTTTGCCCATAGGGCACGATGGAATAGGCCTTCGGCCCCTCAGGGGTGAACTCCATGACCGCCACGTAGGTGTTCCCGAAGGCGCCGAACTGTCGGGTTTGGCCTGCCGGCCGCGGTCCGGCGACAGTGTAGATGCTCCCGTTCATGTTGGCGTTGCCGGCGGCCAGGGGCAGGCTGGGACGCTCCTCGTCGAAGCTTTCACCGGCCCGGTCGTCCGGCTTCTGATGCCGCATCAGATCTCCCCACGCCACCTCCCAGCTTCCGAACCGGGCTTCCAGGGAATCCACCGCAGCGCCGAGAGCCGTCACCATGGGCCACTCCCTCGCCCGGAAGGGGGAGAACACGTTCTGGAGCCACTGGGAGAAGAGGGTGGTGGCTACGGAGCCGGCAGCTCCGTACCGGTCCCAGCCCTCGAGGAGTTGGATTGCAGAGGCGAGGGGGAGAGCATCGTCCGGGCTCTCCACTTGGAAACGCTCCCACTCTTCGAAGAGCCTCGGCAGGTAGTCATCGGCGGCCATGTACCTGCGATCCATCCCCATGGCTGCCAGGTCCTCCAGCGTGACATGTCTGGCATTCGAAAGAAGCTGCCTCGACCGCCGTGCCCGGAAGCCGTTCCCATCGCCATCCACCATGGGCGCCGCTGTGATGGGTAGCCAGCTGGTCTCCCCGGTCAGGTAGGCGGGAAAGTCGGAGGGGTCCGGGTTGTCACCCTCCCCCGACGCCCAGTAGGGGCTCGAGTTCGCATTCTGAATCCACCCGCTCGCCGGATTCAGAACCTGGGGGAGCTGATCTAAGGCGAGGGGCTCGCCCCAGTCGGTGGCCGGATCGCTCCCGTCCAGGACGGTGCCCCGATCGAAGCTTCCGTCCCGTTCAGGGACCGCCCCGGTATAGACATAGAAGATGTTCCCCTCGTCGTCGGCATAGATGGTGTTGTGGTAGGCCAACCGACGCATGGAGAGTGCCGCCCGGAATTCATCCAGGTTCCGGGCCTTCGCCATCCGGTAGTACTGCTCGAAGGTGCCCGGGCCATCCAGGTTGGCTGCCTGAACCGCGTACCACTCTCCGTCAGTCCCCCTTCGCACCGGGCCATGGTGGCTTCGACGCAGGGTCACCTCCCGGTCTTCGAACCCCTCCCCCACCCTCACCCGAACCGTGTCGGTCCAAACCTCCAGCCCTCTCCCTTCTTCGCCGTGCACGTATGAGGTGGGGTTCTCCGGGTCGTCCACCTCCAGGCGGAAGACATCCACGACGTCCACGTAGTTCACCGTGTGGGTCCAGCCCAGGTGCTCGTTCCGGGCGATGACCGGAACGCCTGAGTGGGCATAGCCGGTGATCCCCGAAATGACCAACCCTTCGTCGGAGTGCACGTGGAACTCGTACGGCACGTCGAAGGCCATGTGGGGATTGGCGAAGAGCATGGGGTTTCCCGAAGCCGTTCTGGACGGCCCCAGGGCCCATCCGTTCGACCCCCGGTCCCCAGACGTGGGAGGCCGCGGCCGAAAAGGACTGGACTCGGCGGGGGGGCCAAGCTCCATGGCCGGATCGAACCGGTGAAAGGCAAAGACATGCCACGGCTCCAGGTGGGTGAGAACCTCCCACCCCGCCTTCTCCGGATGTTTCCAGATGAAGTAGTTGTATCCTCCGGCGAAGGCCTCTGCGAGGGCCCTCACCTCGGGAGGAGCCGTGCGGTACTCCCCTCGAGCCACTTCCTCACGCCGGACCGCCAACCGGGTAATGGCACCCTGAAGCGCGGCCTCTCCGTTCAGTTCCGGGCTTTGCCCAAGGGCACTCAGGTAGTACGCCTCGTCCTCGATGATCCGGTCCTCGGCCCTGGCGTAGGCGGCCCCGAACATCACACTGGCATCGGTAGGCCCGAAGATATGGGGCACCCCCCAGGTATCCCGGTAGATGGTCACCGATCGGGCCATGGCCTCCCATGCGTCCGGGTCCCCGCCCCCCGGGAAGGAGCGGTCCTGGGCGCCTGCGTGGGAGGTCAGCGCGAGGATGAGAGAGAGGGTGAAGAAGTTGATTCGGCGCACATCGGGCTCCTTTCCACGTCGATCCTTTCCGGTTCTACCTGTGGTGCATGGCGCGACTTGCCCGACTCAATCCGGCCCCTCCGCCTCGAGATCGGGGGAGGCGCTCCTCTCGGCCTGCGCTCTGACGAAGCCAATTCCGGTGGTGATGATGGGGATCAAGGCATAGGTCACGCCGATGTCGGCCACATAGTCCGCAAGAGTCATCTGCATCGGGCTCGGGGAAAGCATCAGTGGCAGGT
Source organism: Gemmatimonadota bacterium (assembly GCA_039592115.1). Classification (GTDB taxonomy): domain Bacteria; phylum Gemmatimonadota; class Gemmatimonadetes; order Longimicrobiales; family Gaopeijiaceae; genus JBDHCH01. The sequence goes on from JBDHCH010000245.1 coordinate 3,014, forward strand.
CGATGACGATATTCGTCCCCATCCACACCAGGCCGATGAGGAGGCCTTCCCGGACGAAGCCAGCCCGCACCCCGCTGAAATACCGTTGGGCGAAGAAGACGGTTGCCAGGGTCAGCACCACCGGCATGATCGATTCGAAGAGGGGACGGGACGATTCGCGGATCGGGTAGATCCCGAAGGCGACCAGGAACGCGATCAGCCAGATGAGCACGCCGAACAGAAGAGCCCTACGTAGAGCGACCATCCGTGCCTCCGAGAGATTCGGTGGAAGGTGCGGTGCCTGGCGGAACTCGGGGTTTCGGGTGAATGGAGCTGCGCGCGGCAAGCTGCCCGATAGTCCTCCGATGATTCCGCCGGCGCAAGTAGGTCCTTCGGATCAGCGGATAGAGTCGTGCCCGGCCCTCCGCTGTGATATCATGGACCTTTCCCCAGACGAGCCAGGAGGTTCCCCATGTTTCACGCCCGTCACCTGACCATCCCCCTGACGGTCCTCATCCTCCTGGCGTGCGCCACTTCGGAGGGGAGGGAAAGGTCCCCCCAAGGAAGCGGAGAATACGCCTTCGGGACCTGTGGAAAGGCCGTGGAAGGACCCTTCGAAGTCGGACCGGTTCGCTCCCTCTACGTGCCCATGCGGGACGGGATCAGAATCGCCCTCGACGTGGTTCTGCCGGAAGGGCTGCCGGAGGGCACCCGCGTTCCCACCATCCTGACCATGACCAGGTACTGGAGGGCAGCAGAAGGGGACGGCGCCAACCATCTCCAGCAGTTCTATGCGAGCCACGGATACGCCGTGGTCTGGGGGGATTCCCGGGGCACGGGGGCCTCTTTCGGCGAATGGCCGCACCATAGGGCTCGAGACGAGACGCTGGACTTCGGAGAGGTCATGGACTGGATCGTGGCTCAGCCCTGGTCCGACGGCACCGTGGGAGGATGGGGAAATTCCTATACGGCCAACACCAACGACTGGTTTGCGGAGCGGAATCACGAAGCGTTCAAGGCCGGTATCTCGCGATTCCCCGATTACGACCCCTACACCGATCTCTACTTCCCGGGTGGGGTTCCCAACGCCTACATGGGCTCGAACTGGGGCGGCCGCGTGAAGGAGATGGACCTCAACACCCCCAGGAGGCGGGCGGACGGCACTTCGGTCCGGGTGAAGCCCGTCGACGATGACCCGGACGGGAGTCTCGTGGCGGCGGCGGTGGAGGCCCGACGCCATGTTCCGTCTGTGTACGAATCCATGCGCGGCCTGGTCTACAAAGACGAGGCCATGCCCCTCTGGAACGGCGTGTCCATGGACTGGTGGGGAATCCACTCTCACGCCGAAGAGGTGGAGCGGTCCGGCTCGGCCATCTACTCCTGGGCCAGCTGGACGGATGCCGGCACGGCCCAGGGCGTTCTCCATCGTTTCATGACCCTCTCAAACCCCCAGCGAGCGGTCATCGCGGCCTGGAGTCACGGAGCCAGGGAAGACACCGATCCCTTCCACCCCTCCGAATATCCCGTCGATCCCTCCAGCGACACCCAGCTCCTGGAAGATCTCTGCTTCTACGAGAGCTACCTGAAGGGTGAGGGTGGGGCCCAGAGGGAGCTGGTCTACAAAACAATGGGAGAGGATGTCTGGAAGCGAACCGAACATTGGCCCCTCCCCGAGACCCAGATGACCGCCTGGTATTTCCGGGAAGATGGCGGGCTCTCGACCGAAGCGCCTTCGGTCGCCGGAGCCGACCCGTATCGGGTGGACTTCACCCACACCACTGGCACGCGGAACCGCTGGGCCACCAACAATGGAGCGGGGGACGTCGTGTACCCTGACCGGGCCGACGCCGATGCGACGCTCCTTACATACACGTCGGCTCCCCTCGAGACGGACCTCGAGGTGACCGGCCACCCCGTGGTCACCCTGTACATGAGCTCCTCCCACCAGGACGGGGCCGTCTTCGTGTACTTGGAAGACGTCACGCCAGACGGCCGCGTGCTCTATGTGGGAGAGGGGCAGATACGCCTGATTCACCGGAAGGTCTCGGAGGAGACGCCGCCCTTTGTCACGGCGGGCCCCTACCACTCCTATAAGGAAACCGACGCCGCACCCATGGTCCCGGGGGAGGTCGCCGAGGTGACCTTCGCCCTTCACCCCACCTCCGTCCTCTTCCGAAGGGGACACCGGATCCGGATCGCCATCGGTGGCGCCGATGCCGACACCTTCGCTCGGATTCCTGAAGACGGGACCCCCGAGTGGAGCGTGATCCGGGACCCCCAGCGGGCCAGCCACATCACGCTTCCGGTGATCCCACGGTAGGGGGGTGGAGGGACCAAAGATTCGGCGTCTCCGACGTAGTCAGGGGTTTGGGGCTGGTTCCTCCGATCCAAGAAGCTTGCTTCCCTGAAGAAAACTTCCAACATTGAAGCTTTTCCAACAATAGGGATTCAGTTTCCCGCCCCGAAGCGGTGGTTGGTGGTCGGCTGTGCCCTCGGCGCCACGACCGCGATCCCGGGGGATTCCTGTGTGGAGCTTCGTCATCAACCCCACGAAAGAGGAGGACACCCTTGGACCGGAACACGATCTTCTTTGCCTGGAACCGCTCGATTCCCGGCCGAGAGCAGGCCAGTGGAGCACACTTCGACGAGTTTGTGGGATACCTCACAGGGCAGGCTCAAGCCGGTGCCATCGGGGGATTCGATGTGGTGTTCCTGGATCCCCACGGTGGGGACATGAACGGCTTCTTCCTCATCAAGGGGGACCCGGCAGCACTGGACGCCCTCCAGTCCACTATGGGCAGGATGGAGCTCTGGAGCAAGAGCGTGCCGTCCTGATATCGAGGTAGCAGACGGACTCTCCCTCGCATTCCTGTCGAGGCGATCCATACCGGTGAGGAGCGCCGGGAGATGAACGATCACCGCCCCTGCCCCGACCCCCTCCCCCGGGGGCCGGACGGGGGCGGGAGGGCCTTTATCCCCGGGAAATCAGCCGCACCGCGAGGTCGGCGATGGAGTCCCGCTCCCTGAGCTTTTCCAGCCACCCATCCGGGATCCCCCCCACTCCGTAGTGGGCACCC
>JBDHCH010000246.1:0-5779 GCA_039592115.1 Gemmatimonadota bacterium
CTCCCCCTCGTTGGCCACCTGGCCGTCGTATTCGATCCCGGAGGGATTCGTCCCGAACACAAATCCGTTCTTACGGTCCCTGAAGGTGTCCAGGATGAGGATGACCGCGTCGCTCTCCGCCACGTCGAAATCTCGGATACTCTCCCCGGGAACGATCTGGTCAGGGGCTGAGTCCAGGAGCCACGCCCCTACGTACAGGGCATGGGCGTCGTAGACGATCCTGATGCGGGTCGTCTCGGAGACAGGATCTCCATCCCACGGCATCCGCTGTACGAATCCCTCGAGCACGGGCGTGTCACTCCAAACCTCCTCATCGAGGAAGCCATCAACGGTTGGAGGAACGGAGATGAGCTCAGCTCGAACAACCGGGGCTTCCTCGGGCCGTATGAGGCCATCCATCCGATCTCCGGCGCGCTGAAGATCCTGGGCTGTGAGGAAGGTCGAGGGCAGACCGAGGAACGTGAATCCGAGGAGGAGGACGAGGCGTGCCGAGGGGCGCATTTATCGAAACCGGTCAAGGATCGTCATCGAATGTCCTACGCGGAATGCCCAATGCCCGCCTGAGCGCTGTCCCTCCGCTGGGAGGACGGGAATCCGCTCACGAAGACCAGGATGGAACATAGCATCGCCAGGGCGGGACTCGCACATGGGGAACCGGTTCCTCCTGATGCGATTCCCACCGGCGAGGTTCAGTTTTGCGGGATCGTGGGGGGGGACGAAACTTCGCCAAGCCGGGTCTGAGTGGGAATCTCCGGCGGTGAAGCCCGGCCCCCGGGGTCTCAGCTCTCCGCGTCAGGCCTCTCCATTGCCGCCATGAGAGCCTCGGCACCCTCCGGGGGTCGGGTCATCAGGCTCACTCCCAGAGTCGCGACCGTGGCCAGACAAAAAGCCGGGATCAGCTCATAGAGAAGACCGTCCAAAAACGGGACCATGTTCCAGACGAAGGTCACCACCGTCCCGGTGATCAAGCCGGCAAACACTCCCGCCCTGGTCAACCCCTTCCAGTACAGCGCAAGAATGGAAGTCGGCCCCAAAGCCGCTCCCAGTCCGGCCCAGGCGAAAAGGACCAGCCAGAATACAAGGCTCTCCGCCAGCCACCCGAGAACCAGGGCGACACCAACCAAAAGCGCCACCATGGCCCGGGAAAACCACACCAGTCGCTTCCGGGAGACCTCCTCTCCCTTACAGACCACTTTCTCATAGCAATCCCTGACCACCGCCGAAGCGGCCACCAGAAGCTGAGAGTCGGCAGTGGACATGATGGCGGCGAAGATCGAGGCCACCACTATGCCGAAGAGGATTGGGTGGAGATGGGATTGGGCCAGAATTGGATAGAGGTTCTCCGTGTCCTCCGACAGCAACTGACCGACGTCGGGGAAATAGACCCTACCTGCCATCCCCACCAATACGGCCCCGGCACCCATGATCACATTCCAGGAGGTCCCCACCCACGCCGCCCACCTGAGCTGTTCCGGGTCCCGGATGGACATGTATCGGACCAGGATATGGGGATTTCCCGGAGAGCCCAGGCCGATCCCCACGAACCCCAGCCACGCTCCGAAACCCAGGGAGATCGGATCCACAAAGGCCGGATCATACGCCCGGAGGTCGGCCATCACGGGCCCCCAGCCCCCCCCATGGCTGATTGCGATGATAGGGAGGACCACCAACCCCAGCATCATGAAGAGAGCCTGAAGCGTGTCGGTGAGGCTCACCGCCAAGAAGCCCCCCATCATGGTGTATCCCAGGACGATCGCGGCGGTCACCAGAACCCCGGCGTTGGTGCTCAGACCGAAGCTGGCTGCCATGGCTTTCCCCCCGCCCACGAACTGGGAGGAGACATAGACGACCATGAAGATGAGGATCGTGAGCGCCAGGGTGAGCCTGAGCCGTCCGTCCTCATCTCCGAATCGGGCCGCAAAGAAGTCCGGAAGCGTGACGCAGTCGTGAGCTTCGCTGAAGTGCCTGAGCCGCCGCGCATATGTAAGGAACAGGATGAACTCGGCCGCCGTGTATCCCGAAACGGACCAGAGAGCGGACGCCCCCATGGCGTAGGCCATTCCGGTCACTCCCAGGAGAAGCCACGCGCTGCGCCCGGACACTACCGCCGAGAGGGCTACTACGAAGCGGTTCATCCGCCGACCGCCGACGAAGAACTCTGCTACGCCCTGGGAGGAGAAGCGGGAGGAGTAGATCCCGATGACGAGGAGGAGAAGAAGATACCCCAGAAATGCGGCCACCGCGGGGCCGCTCACCACGATCTGAGCCGTAGTCACCCCCTCTTGCATTCGGGGAGATCCGCACAGGTGGGGCGGGCAGCATTCCCCACGCCGTGGGGGCAGATGGAAGGCCGGGGTTCGGGGGACCCCGCCCACCCATCCTGTCTCAGGCTGTTCACGTCAATCCTCCACCTGGAACGCAACCGCCCAGGCGCCATGCCCGACATGGGTGGCAATGACCGGCGTGGCCGGCGCAGAGAGGATCTCGACATCTCCGTATTCCTGAACCAGAGCCTCGGATACTTCGGCCACGATCTCGGGCCGTCCAATATGGACCACCCCGAATCGCACCTTTCGGGAATCGGGGGCGATTTCCTTTCGAAGAACATTCAGGACCGCCCGCAGGGCCCCCTTCCTCCCAATGGCTTTCCCCGCAGGAACGACAGCCCGGCCGTCCGCGGGTACCGAGAGGATGGGCTTCAACCCCAACATGGTGGCCAACCAGGCCTTTCCTCGCCCCACCCGCCCCGATGCCAGGAGCCGATCGAGACGATCCACGGTGAGGATGACGCCGGACTGCTGCCGAATCCGGTTCAGTTCCTCAACGATTTGTTCGGGCGATTGGGCAAGCTCGGCCAGCTCCGTCGCCTTGAGAACCATGAGACCCTGCAGAAGAGTGATCCCCAAGGAGTCGACCAGGTGGACCCGCCCACCGTTGAAGCGGAAGGCGGCAGCCTCCGCTGACCGGAAGGTCCCGGAGAGGTTCGTGCCAACGAATACGCCCACGACCTCCTCCGCCTCCTCCGCCGCACGCTTGTAGGCATCCAGGAAAGCCCCAGGCGGGGGTTGGGAGGTGGTGGGAAGCTCCCCTCCACCCTCGAGTGTTCGATGGAATTCTTCCGCACTCAAGTCTATCCCGTCGCGGAAGCTCTGATCGTCCTTCACCAGGAGGAGGGGAACGACCTTGATGCCGTGGGCACGGACGATCTCCTCCGGCAGGTCACACGCGGAATCGGTGACGATCCCCACGGGACGCCGCGCCAGCGTAAGGTGCCCGTGAGCTGCACGTTCGGCGACGGCGTGCTGGGCCTTCATATCCTCCGCCTTATGCGTCACCAGGTGGCCCACCGACTTCAGGTATGCGAAAACCGATTCGGGGTCATCGGTGTGCACATGAACCTTCAACACATCGCCGGAGGAGATGACGATGATGGAATCGCCTTCTCCCCGCAGCCGCTCCTGCACGGTTTTTCGATCCGGGAGTGCCTCTCCGCGAACCAGGGCCTCGGTACAAAAACGAAATCTCTCGGCCTGCACTGGAAAATCCACCTGGCTGACAGCGGGTGCCGTCTCGGAGAAGTCCGGAGGCTCCTCCAAAGTGACCAGGGGATCGCCGTTGATGTAGTGGAGGACTCCTTCCAGAAGGTGGACGAAGCCTTTCCCACCGGCGTCCACCACGCCGGCTTTCTTGAGGGCAGGAAGGAGCTCGGGAGTTCGGGCCAGGGAGCTCTGGGCCCGGTCCACCAGGTGCTCCATGAGCCTCTGAAAGTCGTGGGCTTTGGTATCCAGCGCGGCCCGGGCGGTGTCCCTCATCACGGTGAGAATCGTGCCTTCCACCGGCTGCTCGAGAGCTTCCTGGAGGTTCTCCGCCCCAGCTCTCAGGGCATGGCCAAACTCCGGCGCCGTGATCCGGGCCCTCCCCTTCAGGCGCTCGGAGAAGCCCAGGAGGAAGTGCGACAGCATCATTCCGGCATTCCCTCGGGCTCCCAGGACTGCTGCCTGGGCCGCCTCATGGGCCACCGCGTGGACCTCACGGGCGGTGCTCCGTCTCAAGTGGTCGGCAATGGCCTGGACCGTCAGAGACAGATTCGTCCCGGTGTCGCCGTCGGGGACCGGGAATACGTTGATCCGGTTCAGATCGGTGCGCTGAAGCTGGGCGTATTCGCAGGCCGCCAGAAGAGACCGCCGGAGTCTGGGCCCATCGAGGTAGGCAATCCTCATGATCCCGAAGATCTCAAGGCCACCCATTTTTCGCAACGAAACCATCGCCCGCCTCTTGCGTAGGTTCCCATCGACGCGTCCTCTTCTGGGTGCCCCTCCCAGAGGGGAACTCGGAGTCTGCGCGGGATGCGGTCCACGGCAGCGCCGCGGTTCAGGCTCAAATCAACCTCGGCCGGTTCCGGAAATGAACCGGGGGAGCGGGGATTCAACGTGCTTGCACTCTCTACATGCCTTGTCGGGGGCCTTCGCTCCCGCTTTTTCCTCTTGTCGGTCCTTTTGTTTGCGCCCCACACCCTTCTCGATGCGCAACTTCAACCGGGCGCCCAACCCACCGGAATCCCCGGCCCCGGATCGGTAATCCAGGCGGTCCGAGCCTCGGGACCCATCAACATCGACGGTGTCTTGGACGAGCCCACGTGGGAAGCGGCGCCGGTCACGACCGGATTCCGGCAGCGGTGGCCGGTGGATGGGGCCGAAGCCTCGGAGCGGACCGAGGTCCGGGTGGCCTTCGACGATCGGGCCATCTACTTCGGAATGGTCATGCACGATTCCGAGCCGGAGGGAATCATGCGGACCATCCTCCACCGGGAAGGCCGCATCGACAAGGACGACCGGATCATCATCGCCCTCGATACGTACCACGACCGCCAGAGCGCCTACATCTTCGAGTTGAACCCGTTCGGCACACAGGGGGACGCCCACTTCACGAACGAGCGACTGGTGTTCCCCGGGGATTGGATGTGGGAAGGCGTATACGAGAGTGACGCCCGCATCACCGAGCGTGGGTGGGAGCTGGAGGTGGCCATTCCTCTGACCACGATTCGGTTCGGCGAACGCGGGCAAAACACGATGGGGTTGGGTCTCTATCGGTCCATTCGGAGGAAGAATGAAGAGGTGACCTGGCCCCACATCTCCCTGAACTTCCAGGGCGGGATGGAGGGGGGGATGGACCAGGCCTCCCAGTTCGGGACCTTGGTGGGGTTGGAGGACCTCCGCCCTGGACGCCACATCGAAGTGAAGCCCTTCGCCATCAGCGGGAGCCAGAAACAGGCGGGCGATGAGAAAGCCACCGCCCTCAACGAGGTCGGCCTAGATGTGAAGTACAGCGTTACGTCCAACCTCACCCTCGATCTGACCTACAACACCGACTTCGCCCAGGTCGAAGCCGACAACGTTCAGATCAACCTGGACCGATTCGGCCTCTTCTATCCGGAGAAGAGGGAGTTCTTCCTGGAGCGCTCCGACCTCTTCCAGTTCGGGAATTCCAGGACAACGGAGCTGTTCTTTTCCCGACGGATCGGGCTCACCAACGACATTCTGGGAGGCGGGCGGTTACATGGACAGATCGGGCCCATGACCCTGGCCTTCCTGAATCTTCAGACGGAAGACGAGGGGGGGGTCCCGGGCGCCAACAACACCGTCGTGAGACTCAGGGGGAGTGTCTTCCCCCGCGGGAATGTCGGAGGGATCTTCACGAACTTCCAAAACTCGGATACCTACAACCGTGTGCTCGGGCTGGACGCGGATTATCGCTTCTGGGGAAGCAGCATCGTCCGAGG
>JBDHCH010000247.1:0-5770 GCA_039592115.1 Gemmatimonadota bacterium
GGGCGAGTCTCCAAGCTCCTCGCGCCCTTCCTGGAGCAGACCGTCTGCCAGGATGCCGGAACCGGGGAGTATGGGGAGTTGAATTGGCTGCTCTCGGCGGATTTCACCCAACCCTGGCTCTTCTCTCCGCGAAACTCCCTCAGCGCGAGCGTCTTCGGAGAGAGGCAGTCGCTTCCCGACATCTTCGTTCGTCAGGCGTTGGGAGTGAACCTGGCAGTCACCCACACCCTGATGGTGGCGACACCTGTGACGTTTTCCGTCCGCCCGGAGGTCTCCCGCCTCGACGCTGCGGAGATCTTCTTCTGCTCCAACTACCTCATCTGTACTCCCGAAGATATCGGGATTCTTCAGGGATCGAACTGGTTGGCACCGCTGGGTCTTCGGTTCGCTCAGGACAGGCGGAACCAAGCCCTGAGCCCGACCCGAGGTCACTCGGTCCTCCTTGACCTGGAGGTTGCCTCCGGGCTGACCGGTTCGGACTACCGGTACACGCGAGTTCTCACCGAAGCGAGCTGGTACACCCAGGCTCGGTCCCGGCTGGTCCTTGCCGCCCGCCTGAGGGGTGGGTGGCTGAACCCAGGTGGATTTGAGGGCCTCTCGACCCCGGGAGGCTCCGAGAACGTCGTCCCCCCCGAAAAGAGACTGTACGCGGGGGGATCCAACAGCGTCAGGGGTTTCGCCCAAAACCGGCTCGGGCCGCGTGTGCTCTATCTCCCGCAGGTGGAGAGGGTGCTGAGAGGAACACCCGACGGGGGGCCCCCTCCCTGCACTCCCCAGGAGGTCATGAGCCTCTCCTGTGACGCGAATCCGCTTTCCGACGCCGCGTTCGCTACCCGACCCACCGGTGGGACCGCCATGGTGGAGGGGAGCGTCGAGCTACGCTTTCCGGTTCTTGGGCAGGTTTGGGAGGGGGCTACCTTCCTGGACTTCGGGCAGGTTTGGGAGGAGGATCTGGGTGTGGATCTCACCGACATGGAGTTCACTCCGGGCTTGGGGATCCGGTACTTCAGCCCCATCGGGCCCATTCGGGTCGACCTGGCCTACCGCTTCGCCCCTGGCGACCGCCTGCAGGTCGTGACGTCCCAGATCAGGGAGTTCGTGGAGGGCAGGGATGAAGAAGGCGACAAGCTCGACGGGCTGGACTATGTCTTATCCGACGACCTGGCCCTCCTCTCCCCGAAAGTGCTTTGGGGTGAAGTCGGTCCCTGGTCTATTCGGCGTCTCCAGCTCCACCTCTCCATTGGGCAGGCATTCTGACCATGGGCGGATTCCGGAGGGCGACCCGGATCGTACGAAAGGGGCTGACCGGCCTGGGGATTCTTCTCCTTGCCCTGGGGGTGTTCTTCACCCAAACCCCCTGGGGCCGGCAGCTCGTGCTCCGGGAAATCCTCGAGCGCGTGGAGGGCGCGTTCAGAGGAGAGATCACGGTGGAGGGGATCTCCTCTCCCGGCCTGTTGAGAGGTTTCACATTCCGCGGGGTCCGGATCCTCGGGGAGGATGGGCGGCCGTTCCTGGTTGCCGACTCTCTCATGGCCGGCCTCTCCACGCGGCCTCTCCTCCGAGGCGACCTGGTGTTCACCCGGGTGACCCTCTGGGCCCCGGAGGTCCGGATCGAGCGCCTTCCCCATCAGGAACGGATGAACGTTGTCGCGATCTTCGCTCCCGGGCCGGATCCGGATGCCGCGACCGAGGGTGGAGTGGCCTTGGAGGAGGAGGCATCCTATCCACCCTCCGAGGCGCCGCTGGAGGCGGACACGGAGCGACCCGGTGAGGCACCTCCGGACCAGAGGGATGGCGGGAGGACCGTCGCCTTCCATGGTATCAGGATTCATGGAGGTACCGTGCACATCGTCCTGCCGTCTCCACCCCAGGGGCTCGATCGGGACCGAGCGCTGGTGGAGATCGCGCCCGACGGGACCAGCCTCCTCCGGCGCCTCAGCTTCCGAGAGATCGAGCTGAACCTCGGCGAGGCGGTGGTTCTATCCCCGGAGTTGGACGGTGAGAGGTTCCAGGTCGAGTCCGCGTCTCTCCGTGGGGAGGTCTGGCCCGATCCGTTCCGGGTCGAGGGACTCAGGGGAGAAGTCCGGAGGGAGCCGGGACACCTCGTGGCCACCATCGAGGAGGCACGCCTGCCTTCCTCTCAGGTGAGCGGCCTGGTGGAAGTGGGGTGGGGTGAGCCGGATGGGGCCTGGGTATCGGTCCAAGGGGAGAGCCAGGGGCTGGCGTTGGGAGACCTTCATTGGCTGGAGCCCAGGTTGCCCCGGGGGGTGGCCAGAGGCCCCTTCGAGCTCGAAATGGGGAGGCGGGGGCTCCTCCTCCAGTTCCCGGGGACTACCGTGTCGCTTGCCCAGGGGAGCCTCAGGGCCAGGGGAGGGCTTCGGCTGGCGTCTACCATTGGACTGGAGAACCTCGCCCTCACCCTCGACGGGATCGACCTGGACGTGGTAGACCCCTGGCTTGCCACCCCCCTCCCCCTGGAGGGCCTGGTGGACGGTGAGCTATCCCTGGCAGGGAATCCGGCTGCGCTTCATGTGGACGGGAATGTCAGGCTCACACGGCGAGACTCCACCGGGACCACGGATGCCCTGGTGTTCGGCACCTTCCACCTGGGGGACTCCCTGGGGGTCACCGGCCTGGATGCGGCCCTGGCGCCCTTGGACTGGGGAACGTTCGCGGAGCTTTCTCCCGGCATGACGCTCTCAGGCCCCGGGGCTCTTCGCATGGAAGCCAACGGTTACCTCTCCGAGGGTATTGACCTCCATGCCGAGGTCACCCACGTGCCGGCGAGGATGACACCCAGCAGGGTAACGGCCGCCGGGGCGATCCGACGTGCAGGTGGAGAGGTCTTCCTGGATTTGGACGGCGAGCTGAGCCCCCTCTCATTCACGTCGCTCCGCCGGTTCTTCCGAGACCTTCCCCTTTCCGGGGAGGTCTCGGGTCCGGTCTCCCTCCGAGGAAGCCTGTCTGCCCTCACCGTTCAGGCGGACCTGGCGACGTCCGCCGGGCCCTTACGGGGCGAGGTTCGATTCGATGCTCGACATCCGGCCCAGGGGTACGCGGTAGACTCCGAGTTCCAGGAGTTTCTGCTCTCGAATCTTGTCCCGGCATTCCCGGATCCGACCCGCCTGACGGGTCGACTGGTCGCCACCGGTAGGGGGTTTTCCCCTGAGGACCTCCAGGGAGAGGTCACCGCCAATCTGACAAGGGGGGAGATCGGGCCCCTCCGGGTCGATTCCGCGGCATTGGAGGGTCGCGTGGAGGGTGGCCTCGTCCAACTGGATGCCTTGATGGCGGAAACGGGGGTGGGCCGGGTGAGCGCAGAGGGCACTTTCGGGCTCTCCTCTACGGCCGCCCCGGGCGAGCTCGAAGTCCGGCTGGAGAGCGAATCACTGGAAGGGTTGCGCCCGTTTCTGATGGGTGAGGTGCCCGTGATCTTGGACGACCTGACCCCCTTTGATCGGGATCTACTGGTCGTGGAGGGCGTGAATCTCGACACCATTCCCACTGCTGCCCAGGTGGCGGTGGGCGGCCGGGTGCAGGCGTCTGGGACGCTCCGCGGAGGCCTGCCCGATTTCAGCGCGGAAGGGACGGTGGATTTCCAGGAGCTCCGTTTGCGCACCGACTATGTCGAAGCCGGCTCGTTCGAGTTCACGGCGGGGAGCCTCCCGGGGGATGACGCGAGAGTCCGAGGTATGTTGAGAACGGACTCCATTTTGATCCGAGACCTCAGCTTCACCGGCGGCGAGGCAGAGGTGGATCTGGGGAGAACCGACGGCCGTGTCAGGGTCATGGCCGCCGGGGGAGGCGGGGAGGAATATCGTGCCCGTGGAAGCTTCGCCTTGGATTCTCCAGGCCAGGGTTCGGTGAATCTGGACGTCCTGGATCTCCGGCTCGACACCATACGTTGGAACCTGGGAGGTCCCACGTCCTTCGCATGGAGCCCGGACGGGGTGCAGGTGAGGGACTTCCGCCTCATCCGCCCCGGTGCCGGCAGGATGCGGGTGCAGGCCGATGGATTCCTGCCATTCCGGGGTGAGGCGGACTTTCAGTTGGAGATCCAGGAGCTCCCCCTTCGCCGTGTCGCCCGAATCACACAGATGGACGACGTCCTGGAGGGCCTCCTGGATTTCCGGGTCCGGATCACGGGCACGGCGGAATCTCCCTCCCTGGAGGGGTCCCTCTCCGGAGATTCCCTTCGATACGGGCAGTTGACCCTCTCAGGACTGGACTCCGAATTCAGTTACCAGGCCGGGCGGCTCCAGGGTGAGGCATGGGCGTCGGAAGGAGGGCGCCAGGTCCTGGCCATCGAGGGTGCCCTGCCCGCGGACTTCCGCCTCAACCCTGAAGGATCTCGGCTCCCCGAGGGGCCCGTGGACGTCGCCATGGCTGTGGATTCGTTTCCGGTAGCCTTGGCCCTCGTGGTTTTGGAGGGTTTGGAAGAGGTCGAAGGGAGGCTCTCAGGTCAGGTGACCATCGGCGGCACGCCAAGAGAGCTGGCTCCCCGGGGGACGGCTCGGTTGGCCGACGGCTCGGTCTTCATCCCGGCCCTGGGCGTCCGATACAGGGACGTTCAGGCCGATTTCGGGTTGAATCCGGATGGATCGGTGGAGGTAGATGGATCTTTGAGGTCCAGAGGGACCGCCCGGATTACCGGAACTGTCACACTCCACCCCCTCACCGACCCGACCCTGGACCTGATGGTGGATGCCACGGACCTCCTGGCGGTGGCCCGCCGGGACGTCCGGGCCCGGCTCTCTGGCCAGGTTGAGGTGCTGCAGAGCTACCGCCGGCCCCGGGTCCAGGGCGTCCTCACCCTCGAGCAGGGTGTTCTGATGGTCGAGGAGTTGGCCCGAAGCGCCGAAGTGGTGGACCTCTCCGACCCCTCTTTCATGGACGTCGTGGAACAGGGAACGACCCTCCGTCCCATCCTCCGGGCGAGCCAGAATCCCTTCCTCCAAAACCTCATGCTATCCGTGGAGGTCGATCTCGCTCGTGACAGCTGGCTCCGGGGGCGGGACCTCAATGTCGAGATGGGCGGGGAGTTGCAGGTTTTCTGGGATCGCACGGAGCGGGACCTCGCTCTTGTGGGAGACCTGCAGGCCATACGGGGCGTCTATACGGTCCTCGGACGCCAGTTCCAGGTCCAGGAGGGAGAGGTACGCTTTCTGGGGACTCCGGGCGTGAACCCCAGCCTGGACATCCAGGCCCTGCACCGGCTGCAGACGCTGGAAGATGAACGGCTGGATATCATCGCCACGGTGGGCGGAACGCTCCTCGACCCGAGAGTCTCCCTCTCTTCCACCACCTCCTTCGCCATCGCGGAGTCCGACCTGGTCAGCTACCTGATCTTCGGCCGGCCCACCTATGCCCTTGCATCGGGCCAGAGCCGATTTGCCCAAGGGGCGGCGGGATCCCTCCTTGGGGCCGCCACCGGCGCTGGCACGAACCTGGCGCTGGGCACGATCTCAAGCCAGTTGGGCACTGTGGTGGCCAGAGACTTCGGGCTGGACTTCCTGGCAATCAGCCAGGCGGAGTACGGAGATTTTTTCGGCAGCTACGGGTTGGCCGGGACTGTGGCGACAACGCAAGTAGAGATCGGCCAATACATCACCGACGACGTATTCGCGGCCCTGATGTGGCGGCCCCTTAATTCCCTTGGTGCGACCAGCCAGGACCAGTTCGCAGGGCTGCGGGTGGAGTGGCGGCTGGCCGATGTCTGGACTCTGGAGGGGTTCATCGAGGACCGGTTCGCCCGGAGCCCCCTCTTCGC
>JBDHCH010000248.1:0-6488 GCA_039592115.1 Gemmatimonadota bacterium
CGTCGGCAACCCGGACTTTTCGCAGGAGGCACGGTACGCCGGCCAGTCTGCCCCCGATGCGGGATACCGACTACTGGCTCTGTTCCGGTTCTGGAACATCATCCAGTACTGGTTTCCCTATCGCGACGTGATGGACGAGGACTGGGACGCCCTCCTGACCGAGTTCATCCCCATCGTTCTAGGGCCGATGGACGGCGAGGAATACCGGCTGGCCATGATCCGGCTGACCGGACGGGTGCACGATACCCACGCCAATCTGTGGCGGGAGCTCCACCTTCGGCCTCCGGTAGGCGACGAAGAGGTGCCCGTGTTGCTGCGCTTCGTCGAGGGAAAGCCCGTCGTCTTCGGCTACTCCCATGACCAGCTCGGACCGGCCACGGGGCTGAAGGTGGGCGACGAGATCCACCGCATCGACGGAGTGGCGGTGGAGACCCTTATCGACTCGCTGACCCCCTACTATCCGGCATCCAACCAACCAACGCGCCTTCGAGACCTGGCCCGGTATCTGACACGGGGATCCGGGCCGGCAGCCATCGGCGGTGTGGGAGTGGATGGGGCTTTCGAGCTCTCGGTATCCCGGGCGCCGAGATCGTCCCTCGACCTGGAGCGATCCTACAGGCACGATCTTCCGGGTTCCACCTTCCAGATGCTTTCCGATGGTGTGGCCTACCTCAAGCTCTCCTCCGTCGTGGCAGCCAGCGCGGGCGACTATGTCAGCCAGGCGCAGAGTGCGGCAGTGCTGGTCATCGACATCCGAAACTATCCAAGCGAGTTCGTGGTCTTTGCATTGGGTGGCCACCTGGTGGCTGGGTCGGAGGCGTTCGCCCGATTCACCAAGGCGGATCGGGTCAACCCGGGGGCGTTCCTATGGACCCAGCCTGTGGCACACTACCCTGCCCAGCCCCGGAAGGTCGTGATCCTGGTGGACGAGGTAACGCAGAGTCAGGCCGAGTATACGACCATGGCGTTTCGGGTGGCTCCCGGCGCCATCGTCGTGGGAAGCACTACGGCCGGCGCAGACGGGAACGTGTCCCGCATTCCCCTGCCCGGGAATGTGGAATCGATGATCAGTGGAATAGGCGTCTTCTATCCCGACCGCACACCCACCCAACGAATCGGCATCGTCCCGGACCTGGTCGTGCTTCCCACGGTCGAGGGCATCCGGGCGGGCCGGGACGAGGTGCTGGAGGCCGGGGTGAGCCACGCCCTCGGTCGGGATTTTCGGCTCCAGCCGACGGCACGGCCCGTTGCGGGGACTCGAGAGGTAGGCGGATATCGCTGAAGAGCCCCCGACCCCGCCTTGGCCTTCCTGCGAATCCCCTATTCGGCCTGGAGCGCCACCTTCGGATCGGCCCGGACGGCTCGCCACACGGGGATTGCGCAGGCAATGAGCCCGACGCCCAACACGAGCCCGGCAGTGCCCAGGAAGGTGAATGGATCCAGAGCCTCCACGCCGAAGAGCATGCCTCGGAGCATGCGGGTCCCGGCCATCGCACCGCCGAGGCCCAACAGGACGCCGGCTGCCACCACGCTCAGGCCTTGCCGCAGGACCAACCCACCCACGTGAGTGGCATCCGCCCCCAGTGCCATCCGGACACCCATCTCATGGCGACGCCTCGACACGTGGTACGCCAGGATCCCAAAAAGGCCGACGGAGGCCAGGACGAGTGGCAGGAGGGCCAGCAGGGTCAGGGAGAGGGTGAGGATCCGTCGCTCGGCCATGGAGTCAGCAACCAGGCTTTCAAGAGTGGCGGTCCGGGAAAGGGGAACCTCCGGGTCCATCCTTCGGACGGCCTCCCGAGCGGTCTCTGCGAAGGTGCTGGCCGGGAGCTGCGTTCGGAGGGCGAAGCGCACCTCGGTCCGCGCGTGATGAGGGTACGGCACGTAGACCGCGGCCTCCGGTTCTTCCTCCAGCCGACTCAAACGCACGTCTCCCACGACTCCCACCACCTCGGCGGGCCTCGGGTTGGGGGGGAAGGGGAGCTCCACGACCTTTCCGACGGGGTCATCTTCCGGGAAGAGGCGCTCGGCTGCCGTTTCGCTCAGGATCACGACCCAGGGGCTACCCTCCTGGTCTTCGAGGTCTACGTCCCGGCCCGAAAGGAGGGGAATCTCCAGCGTTTCGAAGTACCCGGGGAAGACCGAGCGGAGGAAGATGCGTTCCGGGTCCCTCCCGCTCCCCTGAGCATTGGCTCGATAGATGTTCCCGAAGTCACCGATGGGGAGGTGGCTGGTGACGGCCGCCGACTGGACACCAGGGAGGGCTCTGAGCTCCTCGAGTAGGGCTGAGTAGAACAGCGTCCTCGCGGAAGCATCCGAGTACCGGGTCGTTGGGATCTGGACTTCGGCGGTGAGAACCCCGCTGGAATGAAAGCCTGGGTCCAGCGCCTGAAGGTTCGATAGGCTTTTGACCAGGAGCCCCGATGCAGCCAGAAGGATCACCGAAATCGCCACCTGGGCCGCCACCAGTCCGCTGCGGAAACCGGTTCCGCCGTCCTCTCCACCTCGGCTTCCGCTCTTCAGACCGTCTCCTGGCGATACGTTCGAGCCCCGCAAGGCCGGATAAAGCCCCGCCAGGAGCCCCGCGAGAAGCGAAGCGGCC
This sequence comes from Gemmatimonadota bacterium, assembly GCA_039592115.1. GTDB lineage: Bacteria > Gemmatimonadota > Gemmatimonadetes > Longimicrobiales > Gaopeijiaceae > JBDHCH01. The sequence goes on from JBDHCH010000248.1 coordinate 2,603, forward strand.
AGGGCTGCAGCCAGAGTCGGAAAGGAGATCCCCGGGTCCTCCAAACCCAGCCGTTCCATGCTGAGGTACTCGAGCAGCACCCTCTGGAACCACACGGCCAGGAGAATTCCCACCCCACCTCCGGCCAAAGACAGGCCCAGACTCTCGGCAAGAAGCTGCCGGACCAGGCGGTGTCTGGGAGCGCCCATGGCGGCCCGCACCGACAGCTCGAACTGCCGGGTCGGTGCCCGGGCAAGGAGGATTCCCGCTCCATTCCCGCAGGCGATGAGAAGGACCAGGGCCACCGCGCCGGAGAGTAGCCAGAGGCTCAACTGGTAATCTTCCGTGAGCACCTGGCGAAGACTCGTGAGCAGGAGTGCCTTGTCGGTGTTGGTCTCGGGATAGGCTTCCTGCAGCCGGGCCGAGACGACGCCGACGTTGGCTTGGGCCTGCTCAAGGCCGATTCCGTCCTTCAGGCGGCCCACCACGTACCAGTTATGGTTCCCTCGAGAGGAGGCCGCGTACCGATCCGGTCTCATCGGCAACCAGAAATCGGCAGGAACCAGAAAGAAGAAGTCAGGCCGAAGGACTCCGACGACGGTGAAGGGGTCCCCGTCCAGGGTCAGCGTCGTGCCTAGGATCTCGGGATCTCCCCCCAGGCGCTGCTGCCAGAAACCGTGGGAAAGCAGGACCACATCCTCCGCCCCCGGAAGCCCGTCCCGGGGCTGAAAGCGGCGCCCCTTGGCCGGCGTGACCCGAAGGGTAGGGAAGAGGCTCGGGGAGACCAGGTTCCCGGAGACCCGGTCCGCTTCCCCCCTGCCGCTGAGGGTCATCTCCTGGGGGAAAGGGAGGATCGCAGCCATATCTTCGAAGGCGTCGGACTCGGCTCGATAATCGTAGTAGTCGGCGCCCGCCACCCAGGGATTGAGGCGCCCCTGGACGGTAGCCCTGCCCACCACCAACCGGTCCGCATCCGGGAAGGGAAGGGGGCGGAGGAAGACCGCATCAAGGACTCCGAACATCGCCACGCTGGCGCCGATCCCGAGGGCCAGGGTCAGGATGGTCACCGAGGAGAGCCAGGGAGCCTTTCGGCTGGTGCGGAGGCCAAACCGCACGTCCTGGAGGATTGCAGGGAACCGGGAGGGTTTTGTTTGCCGGTCGATGGCGGATTTCGGGTGTGAGAGATTCCAGGACCCTCCCAGCGTCCTGAGGTGAATGGCGTCCCGGGCTGCGATCTGGAACCGCCAGAGAAGGTGGAGATGGGCCGCGGGATGGCTGGCGCTCTTTCGGCGCCACCAATGGGTCAGCTCCCCTTCCCACTCCTTCACCCACCGATCCCGAAGGCCCGGAGGGGAAAGGTGGCGGAGGAGTCCGAGGCCGTAGCGGATGAGCCAGGGAGTATCGGAGCCCTTCATCCTCACGCCCTCCCCGGCTCGGTGGTTGGGGCACCGGCCAGGCTCAGCCGGATGGCCGGAAACCGCTGCACCGCTTGCTTGAGAAGGGCCGCTCCCGCGGGAGTGAGTTGGTAGTAACACCTGGGAGGGCGCTTCTCCGCGTCTGCCTCGGCCCGGGGCTCCCACTCCGAATCGAGGCAACCTGCGGCTTCGAGACGCCGGAGGGCGGGGTACACCGTCCCGCTGGGCAGGCCTGTGAGCTCGATGATGTCGAACCCGTATCGGCATCCCCCGGCGATGGCCTGGAGGACCAGTCCTGTGGGGAAGGTGAGATTTGGCTTCGGCACGGCGAATTCTCCGATGCGGCACCTGTTTGACCTTTGTCACCTTCTTAGATGGCTAGAATCCTACATAGGTTGCATCCGGCTCGGGGGAGGAATGCATGCCGGGTCGGTTGGGCGGGTTCGGTTGTGCACCCCTCAACGGGGCATGGGGTCCTGTGGGGAGAACGTTTCACCCGAAAGCCCCGGAGTGATAGACTGAGCCATCGAGACAGTCGTGGTTCCAACGGCAGACGATGGGAGGTGTGTATGAGAAGAGGGGCGGTGGGGCGTTTCTTCCGACGGGCGGGCCTCTTCCTGGGTTTGGGTGTCGCTGTGGCGTACACCGCCGCGGTCTTTGGGTTCGAGATGGCCGAACCCGCCGTTGTCTTCGATTCCATCCCTTCCGATCCGTTCGTGTCTCCGGTGCCGGACCCCTTCCTCTGGGGCGCGTCGACTTCTGCTCATCAGATCGAGGGAGGGAATGTTCACAACGATTGGGCCCGATTCGAGGCCGTCCCGGGGAACATCAGGGACGGTTCATCCAGTGGCGTGGCCAGCGACCACTGGAGCCGGGTAGCCGAGGATGTCGGCCTCCTCTCCCACCTCGGCGCCAACGCCTATCGCTTCTCCATCGAATGGAGTCGCGTGGAACCCAGTGAAGGGGAATGGGACGGAGCCGCCTGGGACCACTACCTCCGGGAAGTCACCCTTCTCCGCCAGGCGGGCGTGACACCCATGGTCACTCTTCTCCACTTCACCCTTCCCGCATGGCTGGCCGACCGGGGTGGCCTGACGGCGCCGGACTTTGCGGTGCGCTTCGAACGCTTTGCTGCCGAAGCGGCAAGCCGCCTCCGTGACGAGGTGACCTACTGGTGCACGGTGAATGAGCCCAACGTCCAGATGTACCAGGGCTACGTCGAGGGGATCTGGCCCCCGGGGCTCCGGGACACACAGCAGGCAGCCAGGGCCTTCGCCGGGCTGGTGCGGGGGCACGCGGCTGCGTCGGCCGCCATCAAGGAGGCAATTCCGGAGGCCCGGGTTGGCGCCGCCGTCAACCTCATCGTGTTCGATCCCCTGCGCCGCTGGTGGCTTCCGGATTGGATCGCCGCCCGGGAAGCGGATCGGGGGTTCAACTGGGCGTTCTATGATTCGGTGAAGCGAGGTGCCATCTCCTTCGACCTCGCCGGCTTCCCGGAGATCGACGAGCCGCTGGATGATCTGGCGTTCTCCGTCGACTTCTTCGGGTTGAACTACTACCGGCGCAACATTGTCCGCTTCTCTCCCGGGGCTCCTGGGCTGGTGGAGCTCCTTCAGGGCCCCGGCCCCCTGAGCGACTCAGGTGTGGAGATCTATCCCGAGGGGCTCCTGCGTCTGATTCGTCGGGCGTGGGACCGGTATGAGCTACCGATTATCGTGACGGAGAACGGCGTGTCGGACGCATCCGGGGATCTCCGGCCCGAATACCTCCGGGGTCATGTCTACGCGGTATCCCGAGCTCAACAAGAGGGGATCCCCATCGAGGGCTGTCTCCACTGGTCCCTGATGGACAACTTCGAGTGGGCCGAGGGGTTTGGACCCCGATTTGGCCTGTTTCGGGTGGATTATGAAACCCTGGAGCGGATCCCGGGCTCCGGTGCAGAAGAATTCCGGCGGTTGGGGGAAGTGCTGAGACGCTGATCTCAACCTGATTCGGTGGGTACCGCCAGGCCCCTTGCACTTCGACAGGCGGAGGAGAAAACTGGAGTCTGTTCCCCCGAATCCCTGATGGGTGCGCGAGCGCCCGCCAGAAACCTCCCTATCCCGGAGGGCCCCGATGGACGATGCGATCGCTCCCATGAACGGAGTCTCGGAACGGCGCCAGGTCGGTGGCGGCAACTGGGGTTGCCTCTTTGGGGCTGGCTCCGGGCCGAGCCGTCCCCTTCCACGGGTCACTCGATCGGAGGACCGGTGTCTTATCTGAACCGAACAGCTGCTGTTTTCGTCGTCCTTCTTCAGGGCCTCGCCGCCGCCCCGCACCTCCACGCCCAATCCCTCCCCGACCGCCTCGATACCATCCTGGAACAAGCCGACCTGGGAGGGTCCGTCATCGTGATTCGAGCTGGAGCCACTCTGCTCTCCGCCGGGTACGGGATGGCGAATCGGGAGCACGCCGTTCCCAACACTCCGGAGACGAAGTTCCGCATCGGATCC
>JBDHCH010000249.1:0-7683 GCA_039592115.1 Gemmatimonadota bacterium
TTCGGATTCGATGAGGCCGAGCTGACCGATGCCCACATGCAGTTGCTGGATCGGTTCGCCGGCGTGATTAGGCAATACTACCCGGGTGCCATCATCACCGCCGAGGGGTTCACCGATGCCGTCGGCACACCTGAGTACAATCAGTACCTGGGGCTCGAAAGGGCCAAAGCGGTCAAGGCGTTCCTCACTGGACAGGGTGGGTTGGCCGAGGCCCAGGTCCGGACCGTGAGCTACGGGGAAGACGAGAGCCGCAGGATCAACTCCGGTCACGGGCCCGGCTCCGAGGGGTGGGAGAACCGGCGCGTGGCACTGGTCATCGACCACGCAAACCTCTGAGTTAATGCTGGCGATTCGGTAAGTCCATCAGCCTCGAACGGCGGGCCCCGAGCCCGTCCGAGGGGTGTGAGAGGGGAGGACAAGGATGTCCTCCCCTCTTCTTTTCTTGGTGCGTGCACACTCTTTCCGGTGCCCACTCTTTGAAAGGGGTCCTCCCGCTGCACCGACCGCAGGTTGACCGGTGCCCGGGCAGGACCGCAATCTGTCCTCGGAAGCCGTTACACCCATCCACTGCCGGAGATGGCATCATGACCGCGCCAAAGGCCCGCTGGGGCCCCCCTTCGCTTCTTCTCATTTCGCAGCTGGCCCTCCTATGTGTCCTGGCACTCCCCAGGGAGACTCGAACTCAGGAGAACGCCGCCAACCAGATCGTGGACCCGGCACTCTTCCAGGATCTCGGGTTCAGGATGGTGGGGCCGACCAGGGGCGGGAGGTCCACGACGGTGGCGGGTCACCCCGACCACCCCCATACCTTCTACGCCGGCTTTACCGGCGGCGGCGTCTGGAAGACCGGCGACGCAGGGATCAGCTGGGTCCCGGTTTCGGACGGGTTCTTGGAGACCGGTTCCATCGGCGCCATTCGGGTGGCCCCTTCCAACTCACAGATCATATACGTGGGCACGGGCTCCGACGGGATCCGGAGCAATGTCATCGACGGCCGCGGAGTCTATAGGTCCACCGATGGAGGAGCCACCTGGAGCCATCTGGGCCTTCGGGAAGTGGGCCAGATCGGGGCCGTGGAGGTCCACCCGACCAACCCCGATGTGGTCTATGTCGCTGCCATGGGGAAGGCGTTCAAGCCCACACATGATCGCGGGGTTTTCAAGACCACAGATGGCGGCCGCAGCTGGAACCAGGTTCTTTTCGCCTCGGACAGCGTGGGGGCGGTGGATCTGGAGTTGAACCTTGCTGATCCGGATGAAATCTACGCCGCTATGTACCGGGGTGAGCGGAAGCCCTGGACCATCATCTCCGGCATGGAGGCCGCCGCTGAGGAGGACGGGATATGGAAGTCCAGCGATGCCGGCGAGACGTGGCGGTATATCTCCCGCGGCCTCCCTTCCGGTTTGATTGGGAAGATCGACCTGGCTGTGAGCGTCGACGATCCAGGACGAGTGTACGCCCTGGTGGAGACAACCGAAGAAGAAGAGGGGCTCTATCGCTCGGATGACCGTGGCGAATCCTGGGAGCTCGTGAGCACCCAACCGGGCCTCATGGATCGGCCCTTCTATTACACGAACGTCGATGCCGACCCTTCAGACGCCGACGTGGTCTACGTCAACAACCAGAGCTTCTTCAAGTCCACGGATGGAGGAAGCACGTTCGCCCGTATGTCCACGCCCCATGGGGACAACCACGACATGTGGATCAACCCCGATGACGGAAACATCTTCATCCAAGCCAACGACGGTGGGGTGAACGTCACGCTGAACGGGGGCCGTAGCTGGTCGACCCAGTACAACCAGCCCACCGCCGAGTTGTACCAGGTGGACCTGGACGACCGGTTCCCGTACTGGATCTATGCCGGACAGCAGGACAACACGACGGTCATGGTCCCCTCCAATCCTCCTGAGGACGGTTCCGTCTACGGCCACCAGGGGAACTGGAAGGAGATCGGGGGTTGTGAGACCGGACCGGCCGTTCCCAAGCCCGGGGACCCCAGCACCGTGTACTCCAACTGTAAAGGGCGGTTCGGGCGGTACAGCCAGCTGACCGGGCAGGAACAGCAGTACTACGTGTGGGGAGGCAACCTCTACGGGCACAATCCGAGGGATCTCCCCTACCGCTTCCAACGGGTCGTCCCTATCGAGGTCTCACCCCATGACCCGGACGTGGTATACCATGGTTCGCAGTTCGTCCACAAGACGGTAGACGGCGGAATCAACTGGGAGGCCATATCCCCCGACCTGACGGCCTTCCGGCCCGAGAGGCAGGTCGTCTCCGGATGGCCCATCACCCGAGACATCACGGGCGAAGAGCACTACTCGGTCCTCTACGTCATCGAAGAGTCACCGGTTCAGGAGGGTGTGATCTGGACGGGAGCCAACGATGGCCCCGTCCATGTCTCCCGGGACGGAGGGGCAAACTGGGCCGATGTCACGCCTCCAATGCCTCCGGAAGGCCGGATTCAGACCATCGATCCCTCGCCACACGATCCGGCGAAAGCCTACGTGGCAGCCTACCGATACCTCTTGGGCGACTTCGAGCCGTACATCTTCAAGACTGAGGACTATGGCCGGACCTGGGCGCGGCTGACCGACGGGGCCAACGGGATCCCAGCCGACTATCCCACCCGGGTGGTGCGGGAGGACCCCGATGCCGCCGGTCTCCTCTACGCCGGAACCGAGTTCGGGATCTTCATTTCCTTCGACGATGGGGGCCACTGGCAGTCTTTCCAGCTGAACCTCCCGGTGACACCCATCACGGACATCCGGATGTACCGGCAGGATATGGTCCTCAGCACGATGGGCAGGTCGTTTTGGGTGATGGATGACGTCACACCCCTCCACGAACTCAGGGATGGTGTGCGGGGAGCGGCCCACCATCTCTTCACCCCGGCCAACACCTATCGGCTCCGCAGTGGATTTGGAGGGCTGGGCTTTGGCGGTCCGGATCCCAGTGCGCCCCAGTACTCCTCCAACGGAGCGTTCATCGACTACGTCGTCGGCCCTGAAGGAGGGGACGCGAGTCTCCAGATCCTTGGGGTGGGCGGTGAGGTGGTCCGAACCTTCCGAGGTGGGGGCGCAGGCATGCAATCTCGGGCAACCCAGGGGATGAGGGCGCCACAGAGGCAATCCTTCGGAACGCCCAGGTTGGACGGATCCCCCGGGATGCACCGCTTCCTCTGGGATCTCAGGGTGGAGGTGCCCGGTGGGAGATCAGGCCCCATGGCGTTGCCCGGGGACTACCAGGCACGGCTCACGATCGGGGATTGGAACCAAACCCAATCCTTCAAGGTCATGACGGATCCGAGAGTCGAGGCGGACGGAGTCACGATGGACGATCTACGGGCCCAATTCGACTTCAACGTGAGGGTGGCCGAGCTCTCTGGCGCCGCCACTGAGCTTGCTGCCCAGGTCGAAGATGCCATCGGATCCGGAAGGTTCACTGGCCGGGCTCTGGAGCAACTGCGGGAAGTTCAGGCCGCCATGGTCGACGCGGGAGGGAGCTATCCTCAGCCCATGTTCCTGAACCAGATAAGGTATCTTCAGGCGATGACGAGCAGAGCAGACCAGCGCCCTGGTAATTTCGCATACTCCAGGCTGGAAGAGCTCTCTACCGAGCTGGCCGAGCTCACAACCAGGGTCCATGGGATCACGGGAGGAGAGGATCGATGAGGCGATCGGGACACATTCAGGTGAGTAGTTGGGGGATCTTCGGGTGCATCCTTATCCTCGGCTCCGGTCCCGCGTTAAACGGGCTGGCTGCACAGGAGATGCAGCCTGAGAAAGCTACAGCCCTTGGGGCCGTGGCCGCCCTGGGCTCGAAGATCCGCGAGATCTCGATGGAACTCTGGGATCTCTCGGAGATCGCCCTCCTCGAACACGCCTCAGCGGAGTACCTGGCAGACGTCCTCGAGGCCGAGGGGTTCACAGTCGAGCGGGGCGTCGCGGACATGCCCACGGCGTTCGTCGCCTCATTCGGAAGTGGGAAACCCGTCATCGGGGTCCTGGCCGAGTTCGATGCCTTACCGGGGATCGGGAACGCAGTGGTTCCCAGAAGAGAGCCCCGGGGGGATGGACATCCTCATGGCCAGGGATGTGGGCATAACCTTTTCGGCGCCGCTTCCGTGGGAGCCGCCATGGCCCTCAAGCGGACCATCGAGGAGCACGGACTTTCGGGAACGGTGCGCCTCTATGGGACTCCCGCGGAAGAGACCGTCGTTGGCAAGGTCTACATGGCGAAGGCCGGCCTTTTTGATGACTTGGATGCAGCTTTGGACTGGCATCCCAGTCTGGAGACAAAGGTCGGGAACCAGACCGGCCAGGCCATGAATAACTTCCAGGTGGAATTCTTCGGGCAGGCTGCCCACGCTGCCGCCGATCCCTGGAACGGTAGGTCGGCTCTGGACGCCGTGGAGATGATGAACTACGGCGCGAACCTCATGCGGGAGCACGTTCGACCGACAACACGAATCCACTACGTGATCCCCTCGGCCGGAGAGGCGCCGAACGTCGTGCCGGAATACGCCCGAGTGTGGTACTACGTCCGCGACACCGCCCGAGCGACTGTGGAGGCCCATTACGCGCGGTTGCTCAAGATCGCCGAGGGGGCTGCGTTGGCCACCAACACCGAGCACAAGGTGACCCTCCTGACCGGTGTCCACGAGATGCTGCTGAACCGGCCCCTCCAGGAGGCCATGCAGGCGAACCTGGAGCTGGTTGGCGCCCCGGCTTTCAACGAGGAGACCCAGGCGTTCGGCCGCCAGCTTCAAGCGTTCCTGGGCGTGGAGGAAAAGGGGCTCTCCACCGAAGTCTTGCCCCTCAAAGACGAGGTCGAGCCTCCAGAGGGCGGATCGACGGATGTGGCGGAGGTGAGCTGGATCACCCCGGTGGTCAGCCTCGCGGTCACCACCGCAGCAGCGGGGATCCCCTGGCACAGCTGGGCGACGTCGGCATCCCACGGGACGGAGGGATCGGTCCTGGGCGCCGATGTCGCCGCGAGGGTCCTGGCACTGACGGGAGTGGACCTCCTGATCGACCAGGGGTTGTTGGAGCAGGCCCGGGCGCATTTCATGGAGAAGACAGAGGGCAAGCCCTACGTCTCTCCGGTCCCGGCCGATCAGGGCCCGCCACTGCCGAAGAGGGAGCGGTAGGACACCGAAAAGCCGCCCCGAGGGAACCAACCAACGTGTATGGCCCCGCCGGAGCGACTCCCCGGCGGGGCTTCTCCTATGCGTTCCCCTCTTCAACCCACACCCCCCACTCTCCCTCCGACAGCCCCACAGAGAGCTTGTTCTGCCATCGGACGAGGGGCACACGGAGGATCATCGGCTCATCTGCCAGGATCTCGAGCCACTTCTTTTCGGAGTAGTGGGCCGCCTGCAGGCCCAGGCTGGCAAACCGCTTGGATTCCCGATCCAGAAGACGGTCTACACCGAACTTCTGGGCGAATCGGGTCAACTCGCCCTTGGATGCGGCCCGGATCTTCAGGTCCACGAAGTGGACTTTGATCCTCCGCTCCTTGAAGAACCGGAGGGCTTTTCGCGTGTCCGCACTTTTCTGCGTGCCGAAGATCTGGACTTCCATCGACGCCTTTTCCGATCCGGCGGGTTCGAACTTGGTGCCCGGCTCAAGCCATGATCTGTATTAACGAGCCTGCGTTGGCCGCCAAAATCCCGGCCAACGCCTCAGCCCCCCGTCGGTATCCACCGCGTGAACCACTCCACGTTCCGGAGCATCAGGTCCCGTTGGAGAACCGGCTCCCGAACGCCGTGGGGCTGGCCGGGATATACCACCAGCTTCACCGGTGCCTTCCCGATTCCCTTCATGGCCTCATAGAACTGGATGCTTTGTTCCGCGGGAACCCGTTCGTCCCGCTCACCAACCTGGATCAGAAGGGGGGTAACGACGTTGTTCACGAACCGGTATGCGGACCGCTCTTCGTACAGCTCGAAGTCTTCCCAGGGGCTGGGGCCCAGGTAGGTGTGGTAGAATCCTGGAAGATCGGTCTGTGAGAACATGGAGATCAGATCATTGGCCCCGGCCCCGGCGCTGGCGGCCTTGAACCGATCGGTCTGGGTGATCCCCCAGAAGGTGTGGTGGCCACCGAAGCTCCATCCCATGATTCCCAACCGATCCGGATCGGCGACCCCTTCATCCACAAGGAAGTCCACGCCGGAATCGATATCGGTCCAGTCCTTCCCCGAGATATCCCCCCGGTTCAAGCCCCTGAACCGTTCACCATACCCCGTGGAGCCTCGATAATTGGGCTGAAGAACCGCGTACCCCAATCCGGCGAAGACCTGCGTCGGATACGTCCCGTCATCCCCGTGAAACGTGACCGTGGATACACCCGACGGTCCGCCATGAATCCTGAGAAGCAGCGGGACCCGGTCGCCTTCCCGGTGCCCCACCGGGAGCGTGAGGACTCCCTCGATCTCCTCTCCACCCGCTCGGGAGTGCCACCGCACCACTCGCGTCTCACCGAAGGCGAGATCCGCCACCTGAGGATTCACCGTTGTCCGCCGAAGTGGGTCGAAGCTGGCGGTTGAGGACACGAATACGTCCGGAGGGGTCATCGGATCCTGGGCGATGAAGGCCACCTGGCTTCCGTCCTCGGATGCTGAGAACCCGCCGTAGAAAAAACCCCCCTCAGAAACCCCCTCCGGTGCAATCCCCTCGTCGTCGGCGGAAAGAGGAATACGCACGCGTTCTCATCCAGGCCAGCGGTGAGCGAACGGGGGGGAGTCCCAGAGAGGTCTACCACCCAGAGCTGGCTGTTGAACGTCCCGAGGGCCTGACCACTCCCAGAGATGATGAGCCCGTACGTGTCGTCCCAAGCAACCGGCCCTTCCCCGCCCGGCATGGCCTCGGTGAGATTCCTCACTGCACCCCCGGCCTCCTCCTGGGCGTAAACCGATCCCTGGGGATAGTACCGCAGAAGGGGGGAGGGCCGAGCTCCAAATGCCCACCCTTCGGAGTCGGGACGCCATACCATCTCGCTGACATACAACCCGTCGGGAGAGGCCTGAACGGCGTCGATTGCGACTCCATCGTCCAGCTCAGCTACCCACAATAAGGACCACTCAGAAGCGAACGCGGAGTCCGCGACCATCGGCCGCCCCCTGCTCTCTTCGAACGCCTCTTCTTCCTCGTCTTTTTCCGGCTGGGCGGTGAAAGCGATTCGGGCGCTGTTGGGGGCGATCCAGAAACTACCGATCCCGCCTGGGTGCTCCGTGACCTGCCAGGCTTCCCCCCCCGAGGGGCGAATACCCCACACCTGGGAAGTCTCGTCCCGGTCCGACCGAAAGGCCAACCAACTCCCGTCCGGAGCCCACTGCGGACTGCCATCAGACGCCTCGCCGCGGGTGAGGTGAATCGATCTCGGCCCATCCGTCGCGACCACCCACAGGTCGGAGTCGTACTCATTCTCCTCCATATCCCGGGTAGTCACGACATAGGCCACCCACTCGCCGTCGGGACTCATGGTGACGCCCCCGATGCTCTTCATGCCCAGGACATCCTCTATGGTCATGGGCCGACTCTCCTGCGCCAGGCCGAGCTCAGCGGTCCCCCCCAGGAGACACACCACAGCTGAAAGGGTCACAAGAGCCGAATGTCTCAGATGTCTCATGGGATCTCCCTGAAAGGACGGGTCGAATTCGGACCGACCGGCCGGTGGGAC
>JBDHCH010000250.1:0-5617 GCA_039592115.1 Gemmatimonadota bacterium
GGCAGCCCGGATGAGGTTCTTGATTTCGTCCTCGATGGACCCAGGCATCCTCATGTTTCGCGCAAATTTCATCTTTCCAGCATCTTCAAAGTACATCTTCATCCGGTACATCTCATCCACCAGCGTGATCTCCACCTGGTCTCCGTACTGGACGAAGAGCACGCCCACCGGGTAGGCCGCGGAATGATCGATCCCCGGGCAAGCCATGTCCGAACGGCGATCATCCCCACCCCGTCCCACGATGGAGAACGACCTGGCCTCCATCCGCTGGCCTGTCAACCCCATGACAGCCACCCCGTCAGCGGGGTGCATGAGGAACACGGGGCGAATGCCCCAGTCCTTGCCGACCTCCCCTGCGTGAAGGGTCTGGAAGAGATCCTCAGCCACGTCCCGAACGCCACCCTCTCCGGCAGGGACGGTGGCCACGTCCTTCATCTTCTCGAGAAAGGGGCCACCGGCCATGATCCCCATGGTCCGTCCGATGCGACCTTTACCCCTTCTCTGGCCGAACTCCCCCTGGGCAGGGGGAAGGCCCATGCCCGCCGTGAGCGTTGCCTTGAGTTCCGTGGCGAACCTTTCCCACTCGTGGTCCATTCCCTCTTCCGCCACGATGGTGCGATTCAGGGACCGGGGGTTCACGGCAGCCACATGGACGCCCCCCTCGTCCTCGAACACCGAGAGACGGAGGGGAGCGGCAAAGGCCCCGTGGGTCCCCTGGGACAAAACGACCCGAGTGTACTCGGGCCAATCCACCACGAAAACCCTCGCCCGGAAGGAGCATGCGTCAGGGTCCACACCCGCCTGATAGGATGCCAGGAGAGTCCAACCCGCAGCCTTGATGGCGGACTCCAACCTTGCGCTCACTTCGTCGACGCTCCCGGGTTCCACATCGGCGACGCGCATGTAGACCCGGAAGTTCTGCGCGGAAGTGGTCTGGGGAGCCGCCGCCGTCAGGATAAGGACCAGGAGGGAAGCCAGGATCGCCCTGGCCAGAGGAAACCTCCGGATGGAGGTCGAGGTTCCGACACGGGACAGAAGATGTATGGCCGACATGACTCGCTCTTTGCTCTATTGAATGGGATCGGTCGCTCCCGGCGGACCGAAAAGATCCTTCAGGAACAAGATTGTTTCTCCAGGAAGCAAAGACCGGACCCGCCTCACGCCCTCCCGAGAAGGGGAGCCAGATGCTGGCCGGTGAAGGACGTCGACTCCGCCGCCACAGCTTCCGGGGTTCCCTCCGCCACGATCAGGCCTCCGGCCTCGCCACCCTCCGGGCCGAGGTCGATCACCCAATCCGCGGTCTTCACCACATGGAGGTTGTGCTCGATGACGACGACCGTATTTCCCCGGTCCACAAGCCTGTGAAGGACGTCCAGGAGGACGCGCACATCTTCGAAATGAAGCCCCGTTGTGGGCTCATCCAGAATGTAGATGGTGTTCCCGGTGGCCCGCTTGGATAGCTCCGCAGCGAGCTTCACCCGCTGAGCCTCCCCACCGGAGAGGGTAGTGGCGGACTGACCCAGGTGGACGTACCCGAGTCCCACATCATGGAGGGTTTGGAGCTTCACCTTGATCCGCGGGACGGCATCGAAGAACTCCAGGGCTTCGTTTACGGTCATGTCCAGGACGTCGGCGATGTTTCGCCCCTTGTAGAAGACGTCCAGGGTTTCCCGGTTATACCGGCGGCCCCTGCATACGTCGCATGGCACGTAGACATCGGGCAGAAAGTGCATCTCTATCTTGACCAGCCCGTCGCCCTGACAAGCCTCACACCGCCCCCCTTTCACGTTGAACGAGAAACGGCCAGGAGCGTATCCACGCATCTGGGACTCCGGGAGTGACGCGAACAGCTCCCGGATCGGGGTAAAGAGCCCGGTATAGGTTGCAGGATTGGATCGGGGCGTCCGGCCTATGGGAGACTGGTCGACGTCAATGACCTTATCCAGCATCTCGATCCCGTCGATCCCCTCATGCCGTCCGGGCACCACGCGAGATCGGTAGAAATACCGCGCCAAGGCGTGATAAAGGGTCTCGGTCACGAGGGTGGACTTCCCCGACCCGCTCACCCCCGTAACAGCGACGAACGTACCCAGGGGAAAGTGGACATCGATGTGACCCAGGTTGTGTTCCCTCGCCCCCCGGACCGTCAGCATCCGCTCAACCTCCACCGGGCGACGGGCCTCGGGGATCCCGATCTCCCGTTCACCCCTCAGATAGGCCCCGGTAAGGGAGGCCGGCTCCTCCAGGACGTCCTCGAGAACGCCCTGCACGACGACCTCCCCCCCTGCCCGTCCGGCCCCAGGTCCCAGGTCCACGATAAAGTCGGCAGACCGGATGGTGTCCTCGTCGTGCTCCACCACCAGGACCGTGTTCCCCAGATCCCTGAGTTGCTTGAGTGTCTCCAGGAGGCGGTGGTTGTCCCGCTGGTGGAGACCGATGGACGGCTCGTCCAGGATGTAGAGGACACCGACCAGCCTGCTCCCGATCTGAGTAGCGAGGCGGATGCGTTGGGCTTCCCCTCCCGAAAGGGTATCGGCCGATCGCCCCAGGGCCAGGTACTCGAGGCCAACATTGATCAAGAAGCCCAACCGCTCCCGGACTTCCTTCAGGATGGGGCCGGCGATCGCGGTGGGAAGCCTCGGCCCTGGCGCCATCTCCGCGCCACGAGCCAACGCTTCTCCCTCCACCGGCAATGAATTCAAGAAGGCCAGAGCCCCATCGATGGAGAAATTCACCACGTCCCCCAAGGACCTTCCGCCTACCGTTACGGCCAGAGATTGGGGGCTCAACCGACTCCCGTGGCAGGCGGTACAGGGGAGCGTGGAGAGATACTCCTCCAGCTGGTTCCGAACGGCCTCGGATTTGGTCTCCCTGTACCGGCGTTCGACGTTCCCGACCACACCCTCCCACACGTCCTCATAGTGTCCTTCGAACCGCTTTGAGTGATAGGGGAAGCGAATCTTCATCTTCCCCGAACCGTGGAGGACGGCGTGTTGAACATCTGGAGGGAGGGAACCCCAGGGGTGTTTCGGATCGAACTCGTACGCCTGGGACAAGCCTTTGAGTATGGAGTTCCGGACATGACCAGACGGTTCCCCCCAGGGGAGGATCACTCCTTCCAGGATAGAGAGGGAGTGATCCGAGACCACCAGGTGGGGGTTCACCTCTTTTCGCGTCCCCAGGCCCCCGCAGTCCTCACATGCGCCGTAGGGGGAATTGAAGGAGAACTGTCTGGGCTCCAGCTCCGCCAGGCTGATTCCACAACTGGCACACGCATACCGCTCGCTGAAGACGTGAACGTGCGGCTCCCCCGTTCCGTGCTCGATGACCTCGACCACGCCTCCTGCGGTCCGGAGGGCCGTTTCTACCGAGTCGGCGAGGCGGTCCCGATCCGTTGGCTTCACGACCAACCGGTCCACCACCACCGAGATGTCGTGGTTCTCGTAACGGTTCAGGGAGGGCGGATGGGAAATGTCGAAAGTTTCCCCATCGACGCGGACTCGGACGAATCCCTCTTTCCGGGCCCGGTCGAAGAGTTCTCGAAATTCCCCCTTTCGCCCCCTCACCAGGGGTGCCAGCACCTCTATCCGGGTGCCCTCCTGCAGGTCCAGAAGGCGCGTGACGATCTGTGAAGAGGATTGGCGGAGGACCGGGCGGCCGCACTCGGGACAGTGAGGGATTCCCACGCGGGCCCACAGGAGCCGGAGATAATCATAGACCTCCGTGACCGTCCCCACCGTGGATCGAGGGTTGCGGCTGACCGTCTTCTGTTCGATGGAAATCGCCGGTGAGAGGCCTTCAATCGCGTCCACATCCGGCTTCTCCATGAGGCCCAGGAACTGCCGGGCATAAGCGGAGAGGGACTCGACATACCTCCGCTGCCCCTCAGCGTAGATGGTATCGAACGCCAACGAGGATTTCCCCGAGCCGGAGAGCCCGGTGATGACCACGAGGCTCTCCCGGGGAAGCTCCAGATCGATGTTCTGGAGGTTGTGCTCCCGGGCGCCCCGAACAATGAGGGATTCTCGAGCCATAGCCCGGTAGTTTAACCCGGAAATGCCCTCAGGTTCAAATGGTGGACCCGGGGGAGGGGGAGGAATGGCTCAGGGGCCTTCGGACCACGGAGAAGCCGAGGTGAAGCCCGTCCACCCTAGCGCGGATCGCACCATTACCGGGAAAGGCTCCTAGCCGTCCCAGGCTCGATCCACGATCTCCTGGGCCAGGAGGGTCATTGGCAGAATGACGGGAAAGGAGGTCTCGGCCCCGGCCAACGCCAGTTCCACTTCCGTGCAGCCGGCAATGACGGCAAGGGGTTCGGGACGGAGGGTTGCCACGGCCCCCAGGAGCTTATTTCGGGGCTCAGCCACCGCGTCCTCCAACTTCACCTGGAGGATCGCCCCGGCCACCAGCTCCTGATGGATGTCGGGAGCCGGGGTCACCAGCTGAAACTGAGAGAGCTTGTCGTGGAAGACCCGGGCCTGGCCGGCTGCAGCAGTGGCCAGGAGACCCACGGGGGATCCGTGTGGGAGGTCCCGGGCAAGCTTCCTTCCCACGAGTCCGATCATGTCCAGGACCTCGACGTCCACCGCTGCCCGGACGTCTTCCAGGAAGCCGTGCGCCGTGTTGCAGGGGATGGCGATGAGCTCCGCTCCCCACTCCTCCAACATCCGAGCCGATTCTTGCATCATGGGAACGGGAGACTCACCCGTCCCCAGGAGAGCTGCCGGCCGGTCCGGAATCTGTGGGCGGGAATCGACGAGCACCCTGAGGTGTTCCCGTTCGCTCCGAACCGGGGTCCTCTCCGTCACCATTCGCATGAGGTCGACGGTGGACATTGGGCCCATCCCGCCGAGAATCCCAACGACTTTTGACATGGATGCGCGATTCCGGGTGGAAGTTCTTGAGCCCCGAAGATCGGGCCCACAAGGCTACGCCGTCAGAAGGCCCCCCGACTGGCCTGTTCCCGGAGCCGGGATACCCGTTCCGCCGTATCGGGATGGGTCCGGAAGAGCCTGGTCATCCCACCGCCTCGCGCACCGGCCAGGGGATTCACGATGGCCAGGTGGGCGCCGGCGGGATTCACCCGCATGGGGATCCGCTTCGCGAAGCTGTCCAACCTCTCCAAGGCCCCCGCCAGGGCCAGCGGGTCCCCGACGATCTGCCCACCTGTTTCGTCAGCCTGGAACTCGTTCTGCCGACTGATGGCGAACTGGATGATCATTGCCGCAATGGGTGCGACAATAGACATGATGATCAGGCCGATAGGATTCCGATCATCGTCCCGACCACCTGCGAATATGGCAGCCCACCGGGCCATGGTGGCCAGGATTCCCACCGCACCCGCCATGGTCGCCGCCACGGTGCCGGTGAGCATATGCCGGTGCTTGACGTGGGCCAACTCGTGGGCGATGACCCCCTCCAACTCCCCGGGGGGGAGGGCCCTGAGGATCCCGGCCGTCACGCAGACCACCGCCTTCTCCGGATTACGGCCTGTTGCGAAGGCGTTGGGTTGATCGGAGGCGGCAATGGCCACCACGGGCATGGGAAGCTCTGCACGCTGTCGAAGCCGGTCCACCATCCGATAAAGGTCCGGAGCCTCGTCCGGACCGATGGTCCG
>JBDHCH010000251.1:0-5597 GCA_039592115.1 Gemmatimonadota bacterium
CCGCAGGAACCCCAACCACCCTTCCCCTACCAGGAAGAAGCCGTCCGGATCACCCATTCCGACGGTGGGGTTGTCCTTTCGGGTACCCTCTTTCTCCCCGATGGGGAGGGGTCCCGTCCTTCCGTGGTTCTCGTTTCGGGGTCTGGGCCCCAGGACCGGGATGAGGCACTGTTCGGCCACAAGCCCTTCCTGGTGTTGGCTGATCACCTGGCTCGGTCCGGGATCGCGGTACTCCGGTATGACGACCGAGGCGTGGGGGAGTCGGAGGGCGATTTCGCCAGCGCCACCACCGAGGATTTCGCCACCGATGCCCTCGCCGCCGTGCAATTCATGGTGGAGCATCAAAAAGCAGACCCGGAAAGCGTGGGGATCATCGGTCACAGTGAGGGAGGGATCGTGGCGCCAATCGCCGCCGCCCGCTCCAATCGCGTAGCCTTCATCGTGAGCCTCGCCGGGACGGGGATCCCCGGCCGCGATCTCCTGGAGCTTCAGACCAGGAAGATCCTGGAGGCGTCAGGAGTACCTGCGCCGCTGGTCGAACTCAATGGACGATTGCAGGAGAGCTTCCTGAACATCGTGCAGGAGGCAGGGGATGCCGAGGGTGCGTTGGAGGTGGCCAGGGAGGAACTCGAAGGGGCGTGGGGTGGGCTTCCCCAAGCGGCCATCGAGGCCCTCGGGTTTGCGGCTCAGGTCGATCGGGCTGTGGAAGAGCAGGTGAGGAGGATCGCGTCGCCGTGGCTGTTCTTCTTCCTGTCGTTCGATCCCGGTACGGCCTTTGAGAAAGTCACCGTTCCGGTTCTTGCCGTGAACGGATCTCTCGACCTCCAGGTGCCCTCGGACCCCAACCTCCGACTGATTCGGCAGGCCTTGGAGCGAGGGGGGAACCAGTCTGTCACGGTCGTTGAGCTCGAGGGCCTGAACCACCTCTTCCAGACAGCCGAGACCGGTCTCCCGTCGGAGTACGGCCGGATCGAAGAGACAATGGCGCCGCAGGTGCTCCATCTCGTGTCCGATTGGATCCTCGCTCGGGCGTCTTCACCGAGTCCGATTCGAGAGGGAGGAAAACCGTGAAGCCAATCCACCTTTTGGGCCTGGCCTTGTGGCGAGGGGGGTGGGTCCTCGTCGTTGGCTACCTGGCCTACCAGGCCCTCCGGGTAGTTCTGAGGATGACCGACCCCCAATTGGAGCTTGCCGTAACGGTTCTCCTGACCGGAATATTGTTCCTGTTCTTGTCCGTCCTCGGGGAGCGGATTGAGGACGCCCGCGAAGAAAGGAAACGGGGCGAATGAACCGGCTTTTTCGGAATGTCGGGATCGGCCTGATCCTGATCGGAGCAGTGTTGGTCCTGGCGTGGGCTATCGAGCCCATTCGACTCATCTGGCCGTGGATCAGAGGGCTTCCACTCCCGATCCAGATCGGCGTCGCGGCTGGAACACTCGGAGTGGCGGTCCTCCTGGGCTCGCTCATCTCCGAGAGGATTCGTGATAGAGAAGCGGACGAGAAACTTCGGAATGACTTCTGAGGCAGACCTCAAAAAAGGAGGGTTCGTATGATCGTTGTCATGGGAGAGTCCGTCCCGGGCCACCGGGTCACCGAAGCGTTGGGGGTCGTGCGGGGAAGCACAATCCGATCCAAGCACATCGGAAAGGACATCATGGCCGGCCTGCGCTCCCTGGTGGGGGGCGAGGTGAAGGAGTACACGGAGATGCTGGTTGAGGCGCGAAACGAGAGCATGAACAGAATGTTGGCTCAAGCGGAGCAGCTCGGCGCTGACGCAGTGATCAACCTTCGCTTCATGACCTCGGCGGTGATGTCCGGCGCTGCGGAGCTTTTGGCGTACGGGACGGCGGTGAAGATGGTCCAGGAGTAGGGGGTTTCGGGACCATCCGCATCCCGCCAGCAACAGTAGGGGGGAGCCCAGTTCGGGCTCCCCCCTTTGCCTACCAAGATCATCTTTCGTGGGCTTGATGGGCCGCCTCTCGCTCAGTCACCGCCGCGCCGTACCCCATAGATGTCGGCGTCTCCCATGCTCCCTACCATCCCGCCGCTGAACTCTTCGCCTTCGAAGACGACCTCCACATCTGCCCCCACCTCGGGGATGCTGAAGGTCAGCGTCTGACCCTCTACCACGATGTTGGAGATGGCAGCGCCACCCATGTCGGTGTCGATGCTTCCGGTGTAACCCTCCTCGGCCGAGCCCCGGATCACCATCACGCCCATGATCTCCATTCCCTGGGCAGCGACGGAAATGTCGTACGTACCCGCGGGGTCGAGGGGTGGGGGTGCCGGCGGCTCAGGGGGGGGACCTCCGGCGCAAGCGCTCACGAGGATGGTCAATGCGGCGAGGGTCGTGGCGCGTTTGAACATGGCTGACTCCTTGGAGGATCTGAGGGCGTCGGAGGGGAATGTTCTTCCGGTCGTCGGATCACCGAGTAATAGCCGACTGAATACGGCCTGGCCAGGCCCAGGCCCTTCCGGGGCATGTGCTCCTAAACTGCCCGGGTCCGCCTTTCCGCCAGGTTGAATTCCTGGTGCCAGGTCGAGTCCGCTCCTGCGCCGGTCCTGCGAACGCGCACGTCCAGGAGGAAGGGGCTTCCGGCCCGAGTGGCGTCGATTCCCCTGCGCAGGGCGGCTCGGAGTTCCCCGGAGCTCTCCACCAGAGCTCCCTCCACTCCCTGGCTCTGGGCAAGCTTCACGAAGTCGATGGCAGGGTCACCCAGGTACATTCCGGTGAAACGATTGGCCTCCTGCATCTTCCCGCCGTACCGGACGTAGGCGTTTCGGACCGTCTGATAGTTGAGGTTGTTGCACACTACCGTCAGGACCGGAACGCCGTACCTGGCCTGGCTCCAGAACCCGGAAGCGCTGTACATGAGCGAGCCGTCGCCGATGTTGCAGACCACCTGGCGGTCGGGTTGGCCCAGTTTCGCGCCGATGGCAGCGCCCACCCCCCATCCCAACCCAGCCCCCGAGGTGGACAGCCACATCTTCTCGTCGTCCCGGAATCCCGTGCTGAAGAATGAGTTCGATCCGCTGAGGTTTTCCGAGACGATGATGGCGTCCCGGTCCAGTTCCTGCTCCAATGCCCATCCCAGCTCGTCTGGATGAATGGGCGACATCCCCGCTCGGCCCCTCTGGATTTCCCTCGGTCCCCTGGCGGCCGGTGCCCTGCCGGAGGCGATCCGGGCGATTCTTTCGTTGGTGGCCTGGGACCTGACCGAATCGATGATTGCCCGGAGGGCCAGTTTCACATTTGCGACCAGGGCCAGATCGAATGGTCGTGTGCTGCCCATGGCAGTAGTGTTGAGCCCGACGCATATCACCGTGGCGTCCGGTGGATCGGAGCCCATCCCGGTATCGGTAGCACCGACGTAAACGACCACGTCCTTCCCGCGGCTGGAATGCCTGCCCATGAAGAGTGGGTGTTGTCTGGGGAAGTTATGGTAGGCAGGGAGACCCTGGTCGCCCGAGGGAATCTGAAGGAGGTCTGCAAGCTCGAAGGCCTCGGCCTGTGCTCCGGCGCGGCTCACCTCGTCGCCGAGAAGGAGAACCGGTGATCTCGCCTCCAGAAGGAGTTTCGCGACGCGATCTGCTCCCTCCGGCCTGGGTGGAATCTCATCCGGAATGATGAACTCCTCCCGGGGGAAGATGGCTCCGGTGACTCCCCTCCTCTCCAGAACATGGTCAGGAACTGCCAGGTAGACCGGGCCGCCGGGGGAGGTCATCGCCACTTTGAAGGCGCGACGGAGCATGGTCGGGAGGCCAACCGGATCATGACATTCCCAGGAGATCTTGGTGAACTGTCGGTTGACCTCCTTCTGGTCGAACCCCGGCCGGGCCCCCAGGAGGATGTCGTCGTCCCCCCGCTCGTTGTCCAGGAGACCTGCGGTGACGACCAACGCGGAACCGTCGCGGCTGGCGTTGTACATCTGGCCGGCAGATTGGGCCGTGCCTGCAATGACATGGACGTTCACAAAAGCCGGTTCTCCGGTGACTTTGTTGTAACCGTCCGCCATGGAGATCACGACGCCTTCGTGGAGGCCCATGACCAGTTGCATAGGTTGATCCAGGAAGGCATCGAAGAGCCCCACCTCGAAGGATCCGGGGTTCGTGAACATGTACTTCACACCGGCGGCCTTCATCTGCTCTACCATCAGCTCTCCGCCAGTCCCCGTGACCTCCAGGCCATACCCGGAACCTCCGGACGTCACCGCGTCGGCGGACCGGAGGGTAGTCCGGATGCCGGCGGCGCTCACGCCGAATGCGGCAAGGGATTGGACGAAGTCGCGACGGGAGACCCGCCGGCTGATGAATCCATTGACCAGGTCTCGCATATCGTGCCTCTAGATCTATGCGGGGGACTCGAGCTCCTGAGAAACGGAGCGTGCAAGGCCTGCACACCGTCCGCAAGGGGGAAAGGTGAAACTGGGGATGGACTCGGGTCCAATCGACCCGAGCTACCCGCAGAATACCGCCGCACTCACCGCCGTGACCCACATGCCCTCTTCGGGGGCTTCGGCAACAGCCGTGTGGTTCTGGGAGGTCACCACGTGGCCTGAGAGGTGCCACTGCTCTTTTCGGGCGTCCCAGGCTTCTTCCGGGTCGAACGGGATCCCCAGGACCGTCGCGAGCATGGAGGCTGCCAGGTCTTCGGCATAGTCTCCGGCAGTTCGCTCGTTCTGACCGAAAGCGTGGTGTTCGGAGATGTAGCCGTATTTCGATCGATCGGAGGGAACTGCAAGGCCGATGGATGCAGCGACTCTTCTGCTCGGTTCGTTTGTCGCGCACTCGCTCAGGACGCAGAAGACGACCTGCCCCGGGGTCAGGAGATCCGCGCCCTCCTCCTCGCTGACGATCTCACAGTGGGGAGGGAAGATTGAAGACACCCGGACCAGATTATACCTGGCGACGCGGGCGTCCCTGAGTGCCATTTCGAAGCTGGTCAGCTTCTCTCGGTGAACGCCGATTCCCTTCGTGAAGAACATCTTCCTCGGTACGAACTGCCTTCCCTCTAACATCGGCAGCGGGGCTCGGTCGTGGGGAGCGGGCGGCGGAACACACTATGATCCGCAGATCTCTGGACCTCAGGCGTCCCAGTCGTCACCATCGTCCAACTCGTCCTCATCCTCCTCCCAGTCGTCTTCCTCCTCTTCCTCCTCGTCATCGTCCTCCCAGCCCAGGCCATCGTCCTCCTCATCCCAATCGTCATCGTCGCCCCACTCTTGGGCTTCTCGGATGGTCAGCCCCTGCAGCTCCTCGGGATGAAAAGGGATGGGGTCATTGAAACGATCCAGGTCGGACCAAAGGAATTTTGTGTCCATGGTGCACCCCTCCGCAGAGTGTTGGCGAAAGAATGATTGGCGGCCCAGAGGGAATTTTCGGCGAGGGAAGATACCGATAATCACCGGGTGCGCAATGGCTCCATCCGAGGGAATGGAAGAAGGAAGTAGTGGAGATCCGCTCTCCTCCCTGAAAAAACGGGAAACCCCCTGTTCCTTTCGTGGTTTTGAATGCATTCTTCCGCCGTTGAGGCCGCATTCCGCGGCCTCTCCGACATCCCTCCAGGAGCCACGACCGTGGTAGAGCGCTTCAGGCCC
>JBDHCH010000252.1:0-5596 GCA_039592115.1 Gemmatimonadota bacterium
AGGTCCTCCAGGTCCTCCTCGTAGCTGGTGGCGTAGAGGGACTGGCCCTCCACCCGGGTGTAGATGTTCACCAGGGATTCGGGATCCTGGTAGGGCCGGTCCCTGAGAAGCCCTCCGTTCATCAGGCTGAAGACGGCGGTGTTGGCGCCGATGCCGATGGCCAGGGTCACCACGGCCACGGCGGTGAAGAGGGGCGCCCGCCGGAGCTGCCGAAGTCCGTAGCGCAGGTCGTGGCCCAGCTCCTCCAGGGGGCGGACGCCCCGGGAGTCCCGGACCTGCTCCTTGAATCGCTCCACGCCCCCGAAGGCCAGCTGCGCCTGGCGCCGGGCTTCGGCATGGCCCATGCCGCTCCGGAGGTTCTGTCTGAACTCCTGCTCCAGGTGGAACCGAAGCTCCTCGTCCATCTCCCGCTCCGCTGCGTCCTTCCGGAAGAGGAAGCGGAGGCGGAGGCGGATGCCCCGGAGGGCGTAGCGGATGCGCTGCAGGACCATCATCTCCTCAGCTCGATTGGAGGATGAGCTCCACGGCCACTGCGAAGCGTCGCCACTGCTTCGACTCCTCCTCCACCCGGGCCTCCCCCAGGGGAGTCAGCCTGTAGTACTTCGCTCGCCGGTTCGCCTCCGTCCGGCTCCACTCGGATTCGATGAGCCCTTTCAGCTCCAGGCGCTGGAGGGCCGGGTAGAGCGATCCCTGGTTGAGCTGGAGCACGTCGTTGGAGATCTCCTGGATGCGCTGGGCCACGGCCCAACCATGGTTGGGTCCCGTGGCCAGGGTCTTGAGGATCAGGAGATCCAGGGTGCCTTGGAGGTAGTCGGCTTGCGGGTTCTTCATGGTGTGGTCGCCATCCCTTGCGGATCAAGTAGTGTAGGCCCTCTACACTACTCCTGGACCCTACGACGAAGACGCCCCCAGGTTTCAGGGGTGGACGTTCTGACCCCGAAGCGGGTCCGGTTCAGACAGGCGACAGAAAGCGCCCCGCCGGCTCCAGCCAGCGGCTGCGGCTTTGGCCGGTGGATGACCGGCCTGGCCCTGGGGACGGGCCTTGCTCTCGGCCTCACCCGCCGGTATGGCTTCTCATCGCATCCACGTAGGACCGCAATACGGCGTTCATCCGGGTCTGGTAGCGGGGGCCCTGACTTCGGAACCACTCCAACACGTCCCGATCAACGCGCATGGAGATCGCTTCCTTGGGGGGAGGCGTGACGACTTTCGCACCGTCCCAGAAGCCTTCCGGGAGATTCGCCAGATCCGGAGGAGATGTGGATTCGATCTCGGCTTCGGTCATTTTCCGGAGCCGGATCAGGTCGGCACGGCCTCGGGAGGGCCGCTCAGCCCGAGATCGCTTTTCTGTATGCTTTTCGCTCACGTCTGTTGCTCCTCCGGGCAGAGATGATCCGCCGGACATGGTCCCCGCCCTCCTGGCGGCGATCGGTGTACACCACCGTCAGGTGGAGACCGTCTGCGACGCCGATGGCCACGATGCGCCGTTCCTGGTAATCCTTCCGCAGGTCCTCCATTTCCAGTGTCAGGCTTTCGAAGACCACCGTGGCGAATTCGAAATCAAATCCCCGCTCCTGCCGGTTGGCATCGCTCTTTTCCGGATCCCATTCGGATACCATAAGATATACGATCGTATATATACACACCAGAATCGTGAGGCTCGAAATACTGCGTTGAGAGTGGGTGTATCGAGGGGGGGAGCCCATGGCGGGATGCGCCAAACAGCTGCTGCTCTAATGCTCCCGAAGCCTTTCATGCCCTTCTGGAAGCTCCAGACCGTGAGTGCCCAGCGGCTGGAGTTTCTCTATGAGAACCGGGAGGACGAGAAACGAAGCCTCAGCGTCAGGCAGGATGCGGTATGACAAGTTTTGGTCGAGAAGGAGGCTCACGAGGGAGGTGCGCTGGAGAGCTTCCGCTCACGGTCGGCAGCGAAGGCCGGAGTATCCAGGGTCCTCAAACGGCACACTTGGATGGGGGGAGGCTTTCTCCGGGCCATGGAGATCCCCCTGGTCACCGGACGATCCATCACCTGGCAGGACGTTCAGGCCCGGGCCCCGGTCACCCTCCTCTCCGAGAGTCTGGCCCGGGAGGCCTTCGGCTCGCCCGAGGCCGCCATCGGGCAGCACATCGCGGCCCGTCCTGATCCTCCGGTCTGGCCGGAAGTCGTCGGAGTCGTGGAAGATGTTCGGGAAGACGGCCTGGACCGGGATCCGCCTCAGATGGTCTACTGGCCCCTGGCCACCCCGGCCTTCTACCGGGGGATGAGCCCAGACGAGCTCGTCGTGTGGCGGTGGGCCGGCTTCGCCATCCGAACCAGCCGGATGGGAACGGAGGGGTTCCTCGACGAGGTCCGGAGCGCAATCTGGGATGTGGATCCCAACCTCCCCCTCTTCCAGGTAGGACCCCTGGATCGGTTCATGGCCGACTCCATCGTCCGGACCACCTTCACCCTGGCCCTCCTGGCAAGCTATCTCCCGGCAAGAAGAGCTGCTCGGCTGGATCTAGTGGTTGCGTTGCGGACCCAGTAATGCAGGGAGGGGCTCGAGGAGCCCGTTGAGACTTTGGCCGAGGACCACCGCTGGGGGGGTACCCGGGCTGCTGGACCCCCCGCGCCCAGTGGAAGGGGGAGGGGGACATCCCGGACGAAGTGCTCTTCCTGGCCCGGGAGGCATTGATGGGCGGAAGCAGCAGGCGGGTTGTATTCTATGTCCTGGCGACTGGGCACCCTGTTTCCTGCGAAATCCAGAGGAATCCGCTGTGGTTGAAGAACTCGACGATGTCGATGAGGGGGAGGGACGCGAGATTTGGTTCCTGAATCGGGAGATTCTCGTGGTTCGACCCAGGGAACCCTTCATCGAATGGGCGATGGCCTCGGACGAGGAGGGGACGGTGGACCGCGATTGGGTGGAGACGTGGGTCACGTCCTTCCTCCTCCCCCAGTTCGAGAGCGAAGACGAAGCTCTGGAAGGAGTCAGAGACTTCTGCGGCGTGATTTTCGAGTTGCAGTTGAGCGAGTGGATTCTGGTTCCGGAGCTGTGGCCCGAAGACCGGAGCTGGGAGGCTTTCCAACGCTGGTTCTCGTTCGAACGCATCGAGGTCGCCTGGGACCTGGTGGATGCGCCCCTTTCCAGCGATCCGCCCCTCCCCGACTGGGAAGGACCAGTGGTGGATGCCTAAGGGCCGTTTCGTCCGGAGGAAAGAGATCATGCCGAATCCAGAGCCGGCCATCCTCAACGAAATCCCTGACGGCCACCGGTATCTGGGGCCAGTGAATCCCGGTTGATCTCAGCGGGGTCATCCCACAACTCCCTCGGCATTTCCTGCCAGAGTCTCTCCGTCAAGTCCGACACCTGACGTTCTCGCTCGGCGTCGGGAATCGCCTGATCCTCAAGGGCCATGGAGTCGGATACCCGCCCGACCGCGCGTTCTGCAACAAGCCTCGCTCGCCTTCTCACCGAATCCTCGAGAGAGGTATGGGGCACCAACGCGTATACAAGGTCACAGTCCAGCGCCGCAGCGACCGCACGAAGTGAGCTGAGCTTGACCGCGTCCGCGGCTTCATTCCGCTCGAACGTCGCTGCAGTCGTTTTGGAAACCCCCATTCGTTCCGCCAACTGACGAAGGGACATTCCAGCTAGTGCAATAGTACGGCATACGGATTCGCGTTTTCCCGTGACATCCGTTTCCCGCATGGGAGGGGCAGTGTTCAGGGGAAGAGGGGGTACAGGGCCCGCGTCTGGTCAGGGGCGAGAAAGGGCACGGACGTGCAGGATCTCTCCCCTGCCTGTCTTCCGCAGGTCTCCCTCATCCAGGGTGAGAACCACCAGGGTCCTGCCATCGGCGGTGAGGAATTCCACTTCCAGACCACACCCGTCTGGATACCGGAAGACGACCGTGCCCAGGTCCCCGGTGGCAAGGCCGTGTTTCGGTAGATCCCGCTTCAGAACCACCGAATCGAGTTCGTTCATGATGGACCTTCCTTCAAGTGCTTGCCGGATAGGCGGTAAGGAAGCGGGGGAGGTCCTCTCCGGCCAAAATGATCCAAACGGTTGTGACAGGCACTCCTTGCCCAAGGGGCGTCCCCAGTCTGGCTGTCACAACCTACTTGGTACCGAACGGCGTCCCAACAGTTTCGACTACCAGGCCGGTTTCAGCGATGCGTCCAAGGGCAGTCAGGAGGACCTCGCTCCTCTCCGGTGTGAATCCGAGCCCAAGGAAGAACCGGGCCTTGGGGCCCCCGGTGGGGTGCATCGGCTGGAGCAGGTATTCGGTCACCTTCCCAAACGGGATGATTCTGAATTTCGCGTTCGGAGGGCTCACCGGTACTCTCGGAGGTTGGAGATGCGACTCCCCTCCAACGCTCCGCCTGCACTCGGGCCCTCCCATGGCTGGCAGGGACTAAACGCAGGCATTCACGCCATAGCCGACCGCCTGTACCTTCCCGGGACGGACGGATTGGCGAACGGGGAATTCAAGGGATCCTGAACATGGTTGTGGAAAGAGACGAGCCGGCCGACAGGGGGCCCACGGCCCCGGCGGAGTGGGGAAAGCTCACCTGGAACGATTTGACGGACTGGGCAGGCTCCAGGACAGTCAGCCGGGGCAGAAGCTACCAGCAGAACGGAGACGTGAAGGGACTCTGCGTCTCCGGTGCGGGGATCCTCCTGGCGTGGGTTCGGGGCGGAAGGAGGTATGCGACCCGGGTCCACCTCGATCTCACAAGACACCGGCGATCCGACCGGATCGTGTCCCGCTGCTCGTGCCCCGTGGGTGTGGCATGCAAGCACGCGGTGGCCGTGGTCCTCGAGTATCTGGAAGCCATGGAAAAGGGAGCCGAAGTGCCTGAGGCCCCCGAAGGCGACGAGCGTTGGGCCGTCCTCGGGCTGGACGACGACGGCCCGTGGGAGGATGGTGAGGACGCAGACTACGCCTACGAAGACGGCCCATGGGAGGGGTCAGGATCCTTCACCCGAAGGGGAGCGAGCAGGGGGCGCGCGTCCGAGGAGCTTCGGTCTTTCCTGAGGACGAAATCATCCGAGGAGATGGCCGACATCATCATGCGGTTCTGTGAAGACCACCCGGGACTGCGGAAAAGCCTGGAAGACGAGAGGCGGGCGACAGGCGGGGAATTCTCCGAGCTTTTGCGCGAGGCCCGGAGAGAGATGCGCTCATTGACGGCGGAGGAGGCCTGGTGGGACGGGTGGAAGGGCGTGGGGAGTCTTCCGGACTTCAGCGGGTTGGAGGCCCGGTTGAAGATTCTGCTGGACCACGGCCAGGCCGACGGAATCGTGGAGCTGGGCAGGGAACTTCTGGAGCGGGGCATCGACCAGATCGAACGCTCCCACGACGAGGGGGAAACGGCGGCGGGGATCAGCGGTTGCATGGAGGTCGTCGCCGAGGCGCTGGGGAAGTCCGGTTTGTCTGCCGAGGAGAAGATCCTGTATGCCATCGACTCCATGCTCGCGGATGACTACGGACTCTGCGACGACCTGGCCCGTGTCCTCGATGATCCATGGGAGGAACCAGCGTGGTCGGCCGTGGCGGACCGGCTCGAGGACCGGCTGAAAAGGGAGCCGGCGGTATCGGGGAAGGGAGA
>JBDHCH010000253.1:0-7139 GCA_039592115.1 Gemmatimonadota bacterium
CCAATGGACGAGGAGGCCACCCCATCGCTATGGTGGGGTGGCTTCTTTCCGTCCCGTCAGAGCTTGGAAACCCCATGACCAATCCTGTTTTCACCGTTGGTGTCAAAAGGGCCACTCTTTTCCTCGTGGGTGCCGTGTTTCTCAGTTCGAGCGCGGCAGCACAGAGTTCCCGGTCCATCGACGAAGCCGCCGGCCCGGGGAATCCCTTCCCCGTGGGAAGTGGCGTCGTGACTGTCGACTTCAACGGCACACCCCTGAACCTCCACTACTACAAACCCGGCACCTATTCGGGGGAGCAGTTCATCGTGGTCTTCCACGGGGCCTCTCGGACCGCCATGAGGTATCGAGACAGCTCCGCGTTGATGGCCGAGCGGTCCCACTCCCTCGTGGTGGTGCCGGAGTTCGACCTGGAGCGGTTTCCAAACCGCACCTACCAGTTTGGGGGAGTGTTCAGGGAGGACGGTTCGGTGGCATCCCCGGATGAGTGGACCTACGCATTCGTGCCCCTGATCGTGGAGTACATCCGGGGAAGGGAGGGGGACCCTGATATGACCCACTTCTTCCTGGGATTCTCTGCCGGTGGGCAGTTCACCGGGCGGATGACGGCCATGCAGGACTCCGAGGCGGAGCGGATCGTGGTGACGAGCTCTGGCTCCTGCATGTTCCCGACCCGGGATATGAGGTTCCCCGAAACATCAGGTGGTTCAACGAAGCCATGGACTTGGCCTACGAGAACGAGTGGGACTTCAATTGGCGCCTGGTCATTGCCCATGGGCCAGGCCACACGCCGAAAGACGTATTCGATCATCCCCAGATGGAAAACGCCCTCTTCGGGCATCGGCGGTGAGGAGGTTGGTTTGATGGACGGTGATGCTGGGAGGGCAAAGACGCCCCAGGAGGCAGCCGAGGAAGCCATCGGGTACTTCCAGAGCCAAGCCAACGAGGAGAGGGCGGCGAAGTTCCAGCGGTACTTCAAGGATCCGGTCAACTATTAGGGCGTCGACCACTGCCCCTTCAAGGAAGGGAAGGCGGATTTCCTGGAACGCTTGAAGCCGCACGGGGGTTTTGGCGACGCGGTTCGGTTCTGTGAGGTCGTTCTGGAAGACGACCACATGGAGTCACGGGGGATCGGGTACCTGGTGGTAGGGGAATTCGTGGCCGGTGCTGGGCCGGAGCTCCTGGGGAAGGTCAAGGGGTGGTTGGAGGGTTTTTGCGGGAACTGGGGGTTGGTGGACAATCTGGCGCCTATCGTAGTCAGCCCGCTGTTGCGGAAGTACCCAGAGTTGGCTGGCGAGGTAAAGGGTTGGGCTGCTTCTGAGAACCAGTGGGTGAGGCGAGGCTCGGCCGTGGCATTCGTGGAGCTGGTGGGGGAAGAGCCTTTCCTGGATGATGCCTATGAGGTGGCCACCGCTCTTCAGGGTGATACGGAGGACCTAACCCGGAAGGCTGTGGGGTGGCTGCTGCGGGAAGCCGGGAAGGTGGATCGGGACCGGCTCGAGGCCTACCTCCTGGAACAGGGGGCCAAGGTTCCTCGGACCACGCTTCGCTACGCCATCGAGAAGTTTCCAAAGGAGGATCGGAAGCGGATCATGGCGGCGACCAAGTAGGAAGGCCCGGGGCCGGTGGAAGGTTGGTCCGCCGCGACTCCCGTCCCCCTCCTGCGCTTAGCACCCGCTTCGCGCGTAAATCGCTCGGAGGGGAACGGGAGCCCCAGCGGCCGCTCCTCCTCGGGTGTTGAACCCGGTCTTTCACTTTGGTAGCTTAGGGGCTCCCATTTGGGGCCTGTAGCTCAGGTGGTTAGAGCGCACGCCTGATAAGCGTGAGGTCGGTAGTTCGAGTCTACCCAGGCCCATTGTGTGAGGGGATCGCCCCGCTTGGCCTTGAGGCCGGGCGGGGCTTCGGTTTTTTCTCGCTCAACCCCCCCAAAATGCCTCTCAGAAGCCTACTACCGCGTTGGAGACGGCTCGGGGTTGGGGAGGCATGGAGTAGACGTTCTGTTCGTAGTCTCGGTTGTAGGGGCTGATGTTCAACACTTCATCCCCGACCACCAGGGTGCTGCTGCCCCCGGGGTCGAAGCCCATGGCGCTTTCCACGCCGCGGGCGGAGAGGATCTCGGCCATCTCCCCATGGGTTGCACCGACGGATTCTCGGATGCGTCCGTTTACCGTCAACACCGAGAGAGTACCGTCCCCGTCGACCCCGACGGCGATCTTCGGACCCCTCATGTCGAGGTAGTCGAGGCGCGCCGCCTGTGTAGCGATGGAATTCTCAGTCTTCCAGCCCTCTGCTTCCATGTCGATGCAAGGGCGGCCACCGGACACGAGGACAGGCCCCGCTTCCACCGCCTGAGCCACATCGGCCATCCCCGTCAGTTCGAAATGGAGGCGGGCGCCCTCGACCCATCCCATCGGAAACTCACCTCTGGAGAACGAGAGGCAAATACCCACCGGAAACACCGGAACGGTCTGACCGGCGACGGTGTGGATCACCTCCATCACGTGCGCGCCGGCCAATCTCACCAGCGTTCGTCCGTTCCCGGGCAGCTCGCTCTCGGGGAACAACAAATCGTAGAAGCAGGGTTCCGGCCCCGGCGTCAACTGGTTGTATCCACTGGTTTTGAAGCCCACGGTCACCCCCGCGCCGCTGACCCGCATGCCGGATCCGGCGTTGACCCTCTCAATGGAGAGTGAACCGTCCGTTCTCACCAAGAGTGCCGGCTTGTTGAAGAGCGGGGGACAGATGACCTCCTCGTCCGAGATGATCAGCCCCAGGGGAGAGCCGATATAGGACTCGGGGAGGCCGAGTTTCCCCACCAGCTCAGCGTTCAGGATATAGCCTCCGTTCCACGCAATGCGGGCCCTTGTCTCTGGACTGCGGTTGAAACCGTCCACGATGTCGGGGACAGTGCGGGGTGGCCCCTCAGGCCGGACGATGCGGTACCGCATCCCAGCACCGGGCGGCACGCGAACCAGCGCACCCGACCAGGGGAATCCGTCGGGATAGAGACCGTTAATGGCCTGGGCGGTGACCTGAAAAGCCCTCTCTCCGGGTGGCGTTAGCAGTCCTTTAAGCACACTTACGACGGTCGATCCCCGCTCCTGGGCATCCCGCCGGAGCTCTTCGATGACCTTCCCCTCTCCGAGTTCCTCGCAAGCCTGTCGAAAGAGGGGACCCTTGAATGTCTCGCTCAACTCCCGGGCAGTCTGGATAGGAGTCGGGTAGGCCAGCGTGGCCCTGAGACCTGCTGGCACCCATTGGACGTAGCCGTCTCCGGAGGAGAGGCCCATCACATTTGCCGTGAGAACATCGGGTATCTGTCCCACGTGGAACCGCTCGAGGTCGACAATGTCAGTGGTGAGGGGAGCGTGTTCGGTCGCTCCGATCAGGAACCCACCTCCGGCGCGTACTTTCGCCAACACCCCAAGGGCTTCCTTGCCGAGTTGCCTGACATCGATCCCCACCGAGATCTGGTCGGTCGGAACGATGCAACAAACCCCGGCCTCAAAGAGCACCCGCAGTTCTTCATTCCTGGTCTCGTTGATATGAGCCTTCAGCATGTCCGCGGTGAGGTAGTTCCCCAGGGGCTTGGTGCGCTCAAGAAGGAATATGGGCGCCAGCCGCTGATCTCTCAGAAGCCTGCCGGTCATGGGTTCGTGGGTCTCGAGACCGAGCCGGGCTCGCACCGGCTGAAGGACGAACAGCTCAATCTCCACCTGGAGCGCTCTGCCGGGGAAGAGCACCATGGGCACATTGGCCTGGAGGCGTTCCCAGAGCTTGGCCCGATCGTCGATTGCCAGGGATCCGCCACACCTCTCCTCGATCACAAAATCCCAGTCCGAGTAATGGGGGACTCCGAGACGGGTCACTCCAAACGAGGGTGGTGGGGCAGCGATCTGCTCGAACAGCAGGTTGATGACGCCCGTCAACTCGTGCCAGGTGAGGTTGCGATACTTGTGATGCCAGCGGTTGCGGTGCCGATAGGCGAAGGCGTGGTCGAACATGATCGGCAGGTCGCCTTCTCGAATCAGGAACAGATTGTCCACCGTGTTGAAGAACCCTTGAAGCCGTTCTTGACTCAGGGTAGTCGGATCCGGGTTCTCGGACACCAACCGTTGGGCGAAGGCGAACGCCATCCCACGCTGGCGTTGCTCTTCAACGCGGAAGTAGCTCGGATCAATGAGCGACTTCAACATCAACATGAACCCCATGCGTCCGTGGCCCGGAAGGTACTCGCGGGTGTCGGTGTTCAAGACCGGACCGAGTTCGTCACGGTGGAGGCTCATTCGTTTCTTGAACCGCGAGAGCGCCTCCGATGCAGTTTCCAGGGCATGATCGTTGGTCTGAAGTTGCTGGTGGAGCTGTCCAAGGCAATTCTCGAAGTCCTTGGCCAACGTCTCCATGGCGTATCGATCCTCGACGACCTGGCGGTTATGTGCGTCGGCTGCCCTGAACCGGAGCGGATGGAGCAGGTGCTCCTTGACCGACGTGATGAGACTCGGGGTGATCCGGTTGCGAAATGCGATCACCTCCAGACGCTCGTCTTGTGCCAGGTGTTCCCCTACGACCTCGGAGAACACGGCCTCCGGATCGTACCGTCGCGTCATGATGGGAACGCCGCAGGCGGCCGATTCTATGATCGGCAGACCACGACCTTCCGTCTGACTCGGGAGCACAACCAAAGACGCGACGCCGTACAGGTCGGCGATGGTACAGGGCCGGTCGAACCGTTCCCGAAAATCCGAATAGCCGATCCCGGCGAACAAGAGTCCGAAAAACACCCGATCCCGCGCCGGCCCTGGAAGGCGGGAAACGCACCGGTCAAACTCGCGCAACAACCGAAAGAAGTAACCCTCGTGTTCGTCCGCCACCGGCCCCGTGACCAACAGTGTGAGTTTGAGGTTGGGATTGCTTCGGAAGGCGTTGAGGAATTCCGTGTCGGAGAAGAGACGGGAAATGACACGGAAGTTGGTCTCGATCTTTTTGCGCTTGATGATCCGAGTGGGCTGCAGGAGGATCATGTTGTCGTGGACGAAGTCCAGGTTCCTCCTCTCCCGGGCCGCCAGCAGCAGAGGCCGGGGTCGATCGGTCGCCAGCGGGTCCCTTCGCAGGATCGAGTCGACCGAGCTCGCTCCAAGCCGTTTGTCCGATCCCTTGAGCAGACCGGAGATTTGCCGTAGGACCTGGACGCGCCTGGGCCGGTCGACCGGTCCAAAGAAGGCAGTATCAACGGCGGTACCCAACTCTGTGACGTTGGCCGGGTTGTGCCCAAACCTCCGCACGAGTTGGGCGGATTGACGGCGGTTGATATTGGCCGAAATCCAGGTACGGGACACCCAGGGATAGATCATCTGGATGACTGAGAAGACCTCGCCGAGGTGCGAGTTGGTGAAGAAGTGGTCGCGCGGTCCCGCCGAGCCTTCTCCCTCCTGTCGTGTCGCCCCACCCTCCCAGTAGAAATCGTGGTTGTTGGCGATGACCGGAATGCGCATGTGCTCGGAGATGAGCACCAGCGCCAAGGCCAGAGCGACATTGCCAGGGTTGGAGTTCCCGTTGACGACGTACAGCAAACGAATGTCGGCGGCCTCGATCAGCCTTCCGAGGCGCTCCGCGATGACGAGCACGTCCTCCCAGAGTGCGAGGATCAGGGAGTTGTAGAGAGGGCTTCCCCGCTCCAGGCGATGATGGAAGAAGGACCTATAGAGGTGCCAGCGATTGAAGCCGTCGATTTCCGGGATAGTGTGGTGCTCGACCCCGGGACCCACGAGGGGCTCGGCGCGAACATCGAAACGACCCGTGATCATGTGGAGTCGCGGCTCCGGCAGGGCCCGCCGCATGGCCTCGGCGCACTTCCCGATCTCCACCGTGACGCCATCCACCGTGCAGTGAAAGGTCACGAGGCCCACGCCACGACTTACGTGTCGGGCGAAGGCGGGGAAATCATCGTCGAAGCTCAGGCTGGGGGTGCCGCGCCCGTCGCGGAGCCGGTCGAGCATCAACCCCAGGTCGAACCAGGTGGTTATGCCCTCGTTTCGCAGGGCATCCATCATGCGGTCCGCCGTTGAGGGCCACCTCACTCTGGAAAGAGCTCCTGGAGCCTTTGCTCCAACACATCGAAGGAAAAGTGCTCTCGCCCGAGTTCGAAGTTGTGTTCGGCGATTTCCGCTTGCAGTTGCGGATCGTGGATGATCCGGTCGATTTCGGCCACGGATTCGTCGGTGAGGTTGTTGTCCTCCAGCATCACGGTCCTGAAGCCGTGGCTGCCGATATCCGGCCAGTAGACCGGTTTGTAGTTGTTTACGAAGATGGGTTTCCGGGCAACCAGAGCCTCGACAAAAGCGTTTCCGAAACCCTCGTAGGTGCTGAAGTATGTGCAGGCGACGGCGTGTGCGTAGGCGTCCCCCAGGGAGAAGATTCGCTCGCCTGTGTTCGACGATCCCCGGTCGCTGAGGAGCCTGTGGTGGGCGAATAGGACCCGGTCCTTGAGACCGTTACTCCCGATTTGGTTCAGGAGCCGTTGGTAGTAGCCCTTGCGGTGATCGTCGGCAGCGCTCCCGGTGATGACCAATTTGACCCTCGGATCCGGCAAGCGGTTGACTAGATCGATGGCCACCTCGATCCCCTTCCGCTCGACGATCCTTGTGATCTGGAAGAGGGGGATGTCGCCCTCCTGTAGCCCAACGCTCGTGGGTAGATCGGCGTTGTAGGAGTCCTTTTGAGCGAACGGCTTGTCGAAGTCCATCACGTTGGGCACCACGGTGGCCTCGATGTCGAACCTCTCCCTGAGCACGCTCTCCTGATTGGAGTTGATCACGGCGTGCCGGACGTTCTGGGTACGCAGAGGGAAGGTCTCTTCGACGATCTCCATGATTTCCGGGAATGGTGATGCGTAACGTGAGCCCCGCTCCCAGGAGAAGTCATGGTGGTGAACCACGATGGGCAGATTTAGGCGCTCAGCACAACGTTTGAGGCCCATGCCCAGCGATAAATGGGCCGGCAGCGACGATGCGTTCTCGACGAGAAGTACTTCGATCCCACGGTCCAGGACCCATTGGAAGGCGGCAGTCGCAACGTGGTTGGCGGTTTCCTCGAGGTGACTCAGCAACCGTTCGGGATCATCGGGTGGAAAGAAGAACGCCCGA